>JBKOZZ010000011.1:0-34283 GCA_046726155.1 Acidobacteriota bacterium | reverse complement strand
CGCTTTAGACGGTGGTGGCGCGCTGATCAATCAAGCCGTGCATACGGTTGACTTATTGTTGTGGTTGGTCGGCGATGTAACGCGTGTGCAGGCAAAGGCAATCACCGCACTCCATCAAATTGAAGTCGAAGACACAGTAGTTGCTACGCTCGAGTTCAGCAATGGGGCCGTCGGCACCCTGGAAGCGACGACCTCTGTCTATCCCGGTTATCCGCGTCGTCTGGAATTGACGGGCTCCGAGGGCACAATCATTGTCGAACACGATCGGATAATCTCCGCGGACTTGCGCGAACCCCTGGATGATCCAGCAGATCGGGAAGCTGGAAATTCTAACGCCAGCAGTACGTCGCCGGTCGTCACTGACGTGCGTGGGCATAGAAAGATCCTGGAAGATTTCATACGAGCTGTTGAAACCAACACACAACCGTTGTGTGATGGAGCTGAAGGTCGTCGGAGCGTGGAACTGGTGCAAGCTATTTACGAGTCGTCACGCACCGGCCAATCGGTCACGCTCGCCGCCGGCACCAGGTCGCGGGCGGTCTAAGTGCAAGATTGCAACTCGAAATCGGAGGGATAATCCATGGCATCTTCATCGTTATCTCGTCGGCAATTCATTGTGAGCCTGGGGGCAGTCGCCGCCGCGTCGGTCGTTCCAAATAAGACTCTCGGCGGGGTGTTTGAACCTCCACTTTATCCGCCTCTCGATCTCTCTTACTTTGATCGTCCGATCACGCCGGCGCCCGGAATGATTCGATTCGGCTATGCGGCAATCACCTGGAGCGGAGATGACACGCAGGCGATCAAGGACATCTCCGAGATCGGGTTTCCCGGCATTCAATTGCGCAATAACGTCCTGAAGGACTACGGCGAACGGCCGAAAGCTCTGCGCGATCTGCTGGACCAATACAAATTGGAAATGGTGGCTCTGTCGAGCGGCGGAGTCGGTATTGCTGCGGGCACGGAAACAAATGAGATCGCCAAGCACGTGCGCAATGCGAAATTCGTTCATGACGTGGGCGGCCATTACTTGCAAGTAACCGATTCGGCCCGGCCCAAGGACCGGAAGCCGACGCCTTCTGACTTCAAACAGCTGGGACGTTTGCTGACTGAAATTGGTAAGCGCGCGACAGACCTGGGTGTTCCGGTCGGCTATCACAATCATATGGGCAGCCTGGGTGAAGCGCCTGATGAAGTAGATCGCATTATGGACGCGGCTGACCCGCGTTATGTAAAACTTGAACTCGATATCGCCCACTATCAACAAGGCGGCGGTGATCCGGCCCGTGCTATTCGGCAATATCATGACCGGCTGCTTTTTCTGCATATTAAGGACGTAGAAAGCATATCGACGAAAGATGAGCGCGGGCGCACCTATCGCTGGGTTGAACTCGGCCGTGGCAGAGTAGATCTTCCCGCTGTTTTCGCCGCACTTAAGGATGTAAAGTTTCGCGGCTGGGCGGTGATCGAATTGGACAGCGTGCCGGACAAATCCAGGACACCTAAAGAATGCGCGCAGATCAGCAAGAAATACGTTCAGGATACGTTGCGCATGAAAATCTGAATGAAAGCGGGTCTGAGTCAGCCGCTTTTAGCTCCAGCGGAGCGTGATGTCTATAGTTGTATTTAAGAATCCTGTTGCCAGCTCCATAGGAGCGTAATGTGTCATCGACAATAGTCCAGGCAATCGAGCAGAAGCATGCCGCTCCTACGGAGCTTTCGGGTGTGTTTTGGCCTATGCTCTATAAACATTTGGTCCCTACGGGACTCGGTTACGAATCGAGTTCGACAATTCTGGTGCTTCCTAACTAATGCCGACCTTCAAACTATCAGTCATCAATGACGAAATCACGCAGGACTTCGGTCGAGCGTGTGAGGTCGCCGCGCAAGACTTCGGTCTTAAGCTCATTGAGATCCGGGGAATGTGGGGCAAGAACATCATGCGATTGGACGCGAAAGAGATCGACGAAGCGCGAAAGATTCTGGAGAAATACAAGCTGCGCGTTTCGTCGATTGCCTCGCCGATCTTTAAAGTTGATTGGCCCGGCGCGCCAACTTCTAAGTTCAGTCCAAAGCGCGATCAATTCGGCGCCGACTTCACCTTCGAGCAACAGGACGAACTGCTTCAGCGCGGCTTCGAACTCATGCGTGTCTTCAAGGTCGATCGGATTCGCATCTTTGATTTCTGGCGCCTCGACGATCAGCAGCCTTACCGTGCGGCGATAGACGCGAAACTGATCGAAGCATCGAAGAAGGCTGCCAAGCACGGCGTTACATTGCTGCTCGAGAATGAGCCCAGTTGCAACACTGCCACCGGCGCCGAAGCTGCGCGAACTCTGGGCGCGGTTCGCTCGCCAACCCTAAAACTGAACTGGGATCCTGGAAACGCAGCCAATCGTGGGGAGATCGCTTATCCCGATGGTTACGGGCGTCTTCCCAAAAATCGAATCGGCTACATACACTGCAAAGACGTAGTTCGGAAGGATAACAAATACGAGTGGATGAAGATGGGCGGCGGAATTATTGACTACGTCGGCCAATACCGCGCGCTCAAGAAAGATGGCTATCGCGGAGTCGTAAGTCTGGAAACCCACTGGCGCGGCGCCGGCACGCCCGAAGAATCCTCCCGCCAGAGCATGGCAGGAATGAAAGAGTTGCTGCGGCGAGCGGGTGCGATGTAGCCGATGTGCGACAAACTTCAGGAAGCTCTGATTAACTGCTCAACTCCCTGGAGTGCGGCGGCCTGGCGCCGCTTTGGTCCGAGAGGCTTGAGGCCGAATTTCTTCAAGATGACGCAATTAAGACTTGGTCGCGATAGGTCGCGACCGACCAAAGCGGCGCCAGGCCGACGCACTCCAAAGAGTTGACGCTTCCACTTGATCAGAGGTTCCTTTAGTTTGTCGCGCTATGGGCCAAAAAGATTTCAAGGCGAGTCAAAGACAAACTGAAATTTATCTCAGATTTTACAGGAGTACGATATGCCTGATAACAAAAACTCACGCCGAGATTTCATGAAGAACGCAACGCTCGGGGTCGCGGGAGTAATGATTGGTTCGCGCGCGTCGAGCTACGGGAATATTCTCGGCGTAAACGATCGCGTGCGCGTTGGAATCGTCGGATATTCCGACCGTTGCCGGCAGGCTCTGATCCCGTCATTCATGATCCATGCGAAGGAACTCAACTTTGATTTCGTGGCGGTCTCAGACACATGGAGCCGGCGTCGCGATGAGGGCGCCGAGTCGCTCGGTAAGTTGGTTGGCCACGAGATCGCCAAGGCGCGCAACAACGAAGAGCTTTACGATCGTAAGGACATTGATGCCGTGATCATTGCGACTGCGGATTTCCAACATGCTCTCCATGGCGTGGAGGCTGTGCGCGCGGGCTGCGATGCATACGTCGAAAAGCCGATGGCCAATACCATGGAAGATGCAAAGGCGATTCGCAAGGCCGTCGAGGAAACAAGAAAGATTGTGCAAATCGGCAGTCAACGACGGAGTGGTGGAAACTATATTCGGGCCAATGAATTCATCAAGTCAGGCAAGTTCGGCGACATCGTCATGGTCGAGATGACCTGGAATGTCAATCAACCCGGACGATGGCGACGGCCGCAACTAGTCAAGGAGATTCGTGAACAAGATACGGATTGGGATCGGTTTTTGCTGAACCGTCGCGAGCATGGTCGCAAACCCGAATGGGATCCGCGCAAGTATCTTGAGTTTCGTCTCTTCTGGCCCTACTCATCGGGCATACCCTGTCAGTGGATGTCGCACCAGATCGACACCGTACATTGGTTTTCCGGATTGCCGCGGCCGCGCAGTGTCGTCGCCAACGGCGGTATTTATCAATGGCACGATGGGCGTCAGAACTTTGACACCATGACTGCGGTGTTTGACTACGGTCCACTCAACGACATGTCCAAAGGCTTTCAGGTTGTCTATTCATCGCGCTTCAGTAACTCGGCCGGAGGAGTAAAGGAGTTGTATTACTCGAACGCTGGGATGCTCAATCTGGATACCAACAAGATTTCCCCCGAAGGCGGACTGCGAGCCAAAGAAGCGGCCGAGATGAAGATGCAGCCGAACCTACTGGCAGAAATGTCTCTGGTCGATGCGACCGCGCAGGGGCCTGTAGCTACCAGCGCAAACACCGGCGCGGATAATCTGACCTCGGCGCACATGCGTAATTGGATGGAGTGCATCCGCAATCGCAAGACGCCCAACGCGGACGTCCATGCAGGTTATAACCACTCCACCGCGATCTGCATGACGATTGCGGCTCTGCAAACGGGCAAGCGCGTCACTTTCGATGATGCCAAACAGAAAGTCATGGTCGGCTAATCATGAATATTGCATCGATGTTACGACGCTTGAGTTTCCCAACCTGCGCGTTGCTCGTGGTCTTAAGCTGTCTGCCTGTAACTACTCAGGCACAGGAACGTGGCGTGCGCGTCGTCAAAAATGAAGCGTCGCGCCGCGTCGACATTCTCGTCGATGGACAGCCCTTCACTTCTTATGTCTGGCCAGAACGACTCAAGGTGCCCGTGCTTTACCCATTGCGCACGGCTCAGGGCACCGTCGTCACGCGTGGCTTTCCGTTAGAGCCGCGCCCCGGTGAGCGCGTGGATCATCCACACCACGCGGGGTTTTGGTTGAATTACGGCAACGTCAACGGTGTCGACTTCTGGAACAATTCAATCGCATTATCGCCGGAACAACAGAAGAAGATGGGCACAGTAGTGCACCTCCGGATCACGCGCGTGACCGGTGGCAAAGATCGAGGCCTGCTTGGCGTCGAGATGGAATGGGTGATGCCTGACGGTCAGCCGATCTTACGCGAGACCACCACGTTTATCTTTCAGGCGGGGCCGAACCTGCGCGCGGTCGATCGGATCACGACCTTGACGGCCCTGGACAAGCGCGTGCTGTTTCATGACGATAAAGAAGGGATGCTCGGTATGCGTGTGCGGCGCGAGCTCGAACAACCTTCAAATGAACCGCTCGTCTTCACCGACGCTGGTGGTCGACCGACTACCGTAAAGGTCCTGGACAATACCGGCGTCAGCGGCCTGTACCGCAGCAGTGAGGGAAAGATCGGCGACGCCGTCTGGGGCACACGCGCGCGCTGGACCATGTTAACGGGTCAAGTGAATCAAGAATCCATAGCACTGGTTATGTTCGATCATCCCAGGAACCCCGGCTTTCCCACTTACTGGCACGCGCGTGGTTATGGCTTGTTCGCCGCCAATCCGCTCGGCCAGGAGGTCTTCAGCAACGGCAAAGAGAAACTCAACTTCACGCTGGAGCCAAAGCAGTCGGTAACATTTCGGTATCGTCTGCTGATCCTTTCCGGTCCAACCTCCCCGGATCAGGTCGAGACCCAATATCGCAGGTTTGTAGACGAGGTTAAGTAGTTCCCTCCTCTTCGACTGTAACCTGTCTGGGCCAGCAATAGTTGGCAGTGGAACCGTGAAGGTCTCTGACCGCCGATGGCGGCAAGTCTCTGACTTGCCGAAGGCTTTGCTCAGGTCTCTTATAGGTCTCCGACCTTTTGGCAGTCCGGTCATAGACCGGAAGAATCAGTGATACAGGTTCGGTAAGTCTGAGACTTACCGATAGGCTCGCAACGCCGTCCTACGCATATGGCTGACCGGCCCCCGACCGGCCCAGATATTGATCGTAGAGGCGACCACACCAGCAATATCTAGCGCTTCTGTTCCTGACTCTTGAGATGCTTGGTTGTGTCTTCCGTGACGCTGTAGCTCGGAGGAATGAACTCAGTAGTTTCGGCGGAGCGGAGTTTAAGTGGATTCGTCTCTTTTTCTTCAATCTTGAATGCCGGCTCAGCGGCCCGTCTCACAACTTCCGCCAGTCTCTTGCTCACAAATACTCCGTTTATTATGAGCGCCAACCCCACAACGAACGGTATCACCCCGGCAACCCAGAGACGGCTAAGAATCTCAGCGGCGTCACCTGGAACCTTGCCGCTTAAGATTAGGCCCTGCATGAAAACATAGAGAAAGATCGCAATTCCAATACCGACGCTGCCTGTGATAATACCGGCCTTGATCTCGTTGTAACGTCTAACTTCAGGCGTGATGCCTCGCTGGTGATCCAACTCCTCCTGGCGCCTTTTGCTCTCCGCGTCGTAAATTGCCATTTCGGCAAACCAGGGTTTGCCCTGCTCAAGTTTCTTGTCCGTTTCCCGACTGTCGACAACCTGTCTTACAGCGTACAAATTGGCGCCGCATGACTTGCAGAATTTCAGCTCATCGTCTTGCGTAGAACCACATCGTGGGCAAAACATAGAAACGCTCCGATCACAATATTTAATTTACAATATACGACGATTACGAATTAAGGTTTCTTAGTCTCATGTTCATGGATCGTCTACACGGTTGTGCGGGAGCCGAAACCATGCCTCACATGCGTCAAAGGTCGTGCACAGTTGCTCCTGCCTGCACGTAAAACTGCACCGGATCCAACTTCAAGATAACCCAACTATTTCTTCCGCTTGAAATAATACGCCGGATCCGTCGGCGGGCCTGCTACTGCCACCAATTCCCAACCGTTTGCGCCCAGCTTGTCCAGATGCTGTTCCAGGACAAACGCCTCACGTCCAAACGGAACGTTTGGCTCTTTTCGCATCCGTGGATTGCCTGTTGGAGTAAGATTGGTCGTGCTGGGACCAGCCACCGCCAGGTACTCCCACTGCTCGCTCGCAACGTTGTCGCCCACGTTTGCAGCCTCCTGTCCGGTCGTTTTCACGAGCGCAACAGGGGCAACTGCCAGAGTTAGTATCGCCAGCAATAATGATATCCGTTTGAAACTCATCAGAATCTCCTTTCATTCGCAATCAAAGACTACGCTATGCGGGTCCCTGAAGTTGTGAAAGACGCGTTCAATTCTTGTTAAATTCTGCTTTCGCCGCTGAACAACTAAAACGGGGCAGTAGCCTTAAGTATCGAAGTCCCAGGTATCGCCAGCTGCCAGTTACAGACTTCAAGGACACGAAGTAATTTCCACCATCCTCGCAACCGACCACGCTGGGGAAATGCTCACCGCTACGCTGGCGCATCTGAGTCGATAACGTTGCCCCGCACAGAACATAAGACCACTCTTTACAAATTCAAACAACCGTTTTAAACTGGCGTTTCAATGCCAAGAGAGAGCGCGACCAAGCGGCGAAACTCAAAAGCTTCGGGACCTCCGATTGCCAGCGAGCGAACCAGGTCCAGGCTATTAGACGCTGCGGGAGAAATGTTTGCCGAAGTAGGCTTTCACCATGCTACGGTGAGACAGATCTGTCATCGCGCTGGGACGAATATCGCCTCTGTTAATTATCACTTCGGAGACAAGACAGGCCTCTATACCGAAGTAGTGCGGCAGTCGATGCGCGCTGCTCGGCTCGACGCTGTCCGAGCCGCGCTCGACCAACAGGCCTCACCAGAAGAAATTTTGCGGGCCGTAGTGAAAGCCCGGCTTGAAAGTCTCTGGGGGCAAGATCTCGAGGATTGGCACTTTCGGATCATCATGCACGAGATGGCAAAACCCACGCCGGCAATGAATCAGGTTGTGACTGAAGCAATTCGACCGGTCTATGCGCGGCTGCGCGAAGTGATCAGCAAAATATTGAGATTGCCGGCCGAGCACGAGAAGACGCGACTGTGTGCTCATAGCATCATCGGCCAGATCATGTTTTATGCGTTCGCTCGCCCGGTCATAGCTCGCTTATGGCCAGAATTGAAAATGACGGCGCCGCAATTGGATCTCATAGCCAATCACATCGCCGACTTTTCCCTGGCGTACATTCGAACAGCAGGCGCGGAACAGGCAAAAAGCAAAACTACCAGGTGAGGCAAGAAAAAGAAGATGACGGATGATGAAAAGGGTAAACCTACTTCCGAAAACGAAGAGCGGTCGGTAAATAGAGCAGCACCCTCGAAGCCCATGAGGTCGCGATTTCGTCGTTGGATTCCCGGACTCGTGTTTCTCGCGGTGTTGGGAGTTGCAACCTATCTGGTTTGGAGATTGTTCTTTGCGAATACGCGTGGCCCAGACAATGTGATTACTTTGAGCGGCCGTATCGAAGGTGACGCCTCCTCCATCGCAGCAAAGCTCAGTGGACGAATTGTTGAGGTTCGTGTGCGTGAAGGCGATACCGTCAATGCTGGAGATACAATCGCCTTACTCGACGACGAACAGATTCGCGCTCGCGAGGACCAGGCGCGCGCTGCGCTTTCCGACGCCGAGGCCAAGGCCCAGGCGGCACGGGCCCAGATTGCAGTGCTTCAGGAGCAGGTCCGGGAGAGTGAATTATTGACGCAGCAAGCACGAACGGACGCATCCGGAAGAGTGCGGCAGGCAGAGGGCGAGGTTACTGCCGCAGAGGCCGAACTCGCCAAGCAAGAGGCGGCGTATCGAATCGCCGCTTTTGATAAGGAAGCCTACACACGTCTGGCCGAAACCGGGGCGGTTCCTGAGCGCAAAGGTAAAGAAGCCACCTCCACTGCCGACCAGCAGGCAGCCGCCGTTGCAGCTGCAAAACGACGGCTCGACTCGGCGCGAGGCGGGTTGGTAGTCGCAAAGGCCAGTCTGGAAAACCCGGGTATTCGCGCCAGTCAGGCTAGTGCGACTCGAAAACAGATTGGGCAGCAGCAACTGGAAGTTGCGAGCGCTGCCGCCAAAATCGAACAGGCCAGGGCCCAACTGGCCGAAGCCGAGGCGAACCGCAAAGATCTGGTTATCACTGCACCATTCAAGGGCACCGTAACGACGCGCGCGGCAGAGCCAGGTGAAGTTGTTAGCGCTGGAACGGCGATCGTCACCCTGCTGGATTTGAGCAAAGTTTATCTGCGGGGTTTTGTGCCCGAAGGCCAGATTGGTAACGTCAAGCTCGATCAGCCGGCGCGTGTTTATCTCGACTCTAATCCGGATCAACCTATTGAGGCATACGTAACGCGGATCGATCCGGAAGCGACGTTTACTCCCGAGAATACTTACTTTCGCGATGAACGGGTAAAGCAGGTAGTCGGTGTCAAGCTTCAGTTAAAGGGTGCAATTGGATTGGCAAAACCAGGAATGCCCGCTGACGGAGAGATATTGATCAGGGGCGATAAATGGCCATCGGGAAAACGACGGAAATAAGTCGCAGGTGACCTGTAGCAATGAATGAGGGTCAAACACGGTCAACAGAGGCGCCGTCGGGTTTCCGCCACGAATCGAGCAAGCCGAACCGAAGAAGTGCAACTCGAGAATCGCGGCCAGCCATTCTGGTGAAAGATCTTCACAAGAGCTACGGCGCGACGGAGGCTGTTCGTGGCGTCAATTTCGAAGTAAACGAAGGTGAGATCTTCGGCATGATTGGCCCAGACGGTGCGGGCAAAACTACAACTTTCCAGATTCTCGCCGGGGTAATGGAGGCGACCAGCGGCACAGCAAAGATCTTCAACAAACCTGCGCGAGCAATGCGATCTCAGACTGGCTACCTTACTCAAACATTCAGCCTGTATCTTGATCTGAGCGTCAACGAAAACATCCGCTACATCGGCGATTTACGCGGCGTAGCCCGGGGCGAGATTGCCGAACGTGGTCATCGTTATCTCGAAATGTTCGGCATGGACCGATTCTCAGATCGGTTAGCCGGACAATTGAGTGGCGGCATGAAGCAAAAACTCGCGCTCGTCTGCGCGCTTGTGCCCCAGCCGCGTGTACTTTTGCTTGACGAACCGACAACCGGAGTCGATCCGGTATCGCGTCGAGAATTCTGGGATGCACTGGCGCATCTTTCGGCAGATGGACTGACGATTTTGGTGGCCACGCCGTACCTGGACGAAGCCGAACGATGTCACCGAGTAGCGCTGACACACCAGGGCGAGATTCACAGGCTGGGTCCGCCCGTTGAACTACGCGAAAGTTTGCGCGCTAAACGATTGGAACTCGTCACTTCGAATTTACACGAAACTGAGAAGCTCTTCTCAAACACCATTGGACCAGATCAGGAGATCCTCGACGTGCAACGTTTTGGCGATCGGCTTGATATCTTAGCTCGTAAACCAGACGAAGCACGACGACTTGTTGAAGAAAGACTAAACGCAGCCGACATTCGCGTTAACGAGATACGAGTTGATGAACCAACACTGGAAAATACATTTGTAGCCACGTTGCGAGGTCTGGGTCAGGAGACACGTGCGGTTCCCTTTCCGCGACGGCGCGATTACACAACCCTGCGTGGACAGATCGCAATTGGGGCAAAAGACCTCGTCAAACTGTTCGGTTCCTTCAGGGCTGTAAACAACGTTAGCCTGGAAATCAAATATGGCGAGGTATATGGACTGCTGGGAGCGAACGGGGCAGGCAAGACAACAACCATCAAGATGCTGTGCGGTCTGCTTGAACCAACTCAAGGACAGATGCAGCTGGCTGGCGAACACGGCAGTTTCAGATCGGGAGCTGTGCGACAGCGCATTGGCTACATGTCGCAAAAGTTTTCGCTCTACAACGATCTTTCAATTAAACAGAACCTCAATTTCTTTGCCGGTGTGTACGGTGTGCCCAAAGGCGAGCGCGAAGAGAAACTGAAATGGGTGCTCTCCTTCTCCGGACTTGAAGGAAGAGAGGACGAAATTACGGGCAGCCTGCCCGGCGGTTGGAAACAGCGCGTGGCTTTCGGCGCCGCCATCATGCACGAGCCGAGCGTGCTCTTTCTCGATGAACCAACCTCAGGCGTCGATCCGCTCGCCCGCCGCGCCTTTTGGTCCATGATCAATCAGCTCGCAGATGCCGGGTCAGCCATTCTCGTTACGACCCATTACCTCGAAGAATCAGAACAGTGTAATCGCCTCGGTATGATGGTGGCCGGGGAGTTAGTGGCTGAGGGCAGTCCCAGTCATATCAAAAGTCAACAGAAAGGCCATCTGCTTGAGTTGGTTGTCGATCAACCTCAACGCGGTGCTGATATCCTCAAGCAGCAAGGGGAAAATTGGCGCGTCTCACTATTCGGCGATCGTCTGCATGTAATTACAGATGAAGTGGCTGATAGAGTCGAGCGGCAAATCAAGGAGAGGCTTGAAGCAAACGGGATTCACGTCGTTAGTGCACGGGAGGAACGCTTCTCAATGGAAGATGTATTCATCAGTGTAGTTGAGCAGGCGCAGCAACGTGGTATGGCAGTCATGCCTTGATACGAAGGAAAACGGCATGCGGCGAATTTTGGCGCAAACTCGCAAAGAATTAACCCAGATCGTTCGCGACTGGCGCACGCTGCTTCTTGCACTGGCGCTTCCTTTGGTCCTGCTCGTACTACTCGGAAATGCGATTTCTCTTTCAGTCAGCGACCTTCCCATTGTAGTTCAGGACCTTGATGACTCGCCTGCTTCGCGAGAGTTGATCGACGCGTTTCGCGCTTCTCTAACTCTTCGCGTGGTTCCCTGGCCCACAAACAGGCAGCCAGGTGATGCGCTGATTACGAACACAGCGCGAGCCGCGCTGATCATCCCGGCTCATTTTGAACACGACATCGCGCGAGGACTTGACCCTCCGGTACAGATTGTTGTTGACGCTTCTGATGCCAACACAGCCAGACTCGTTGCGGGTTATGCAAGCCAAATCACTGGGGCGCATAACCGACGCATTTCTGAATTACTGCTCCGGCAACCCGTCGAGGCAGCTATTCGCCTCTGGTATAACCCAGGCCGCTCCTCGAAGAAGTTTTATGGTCCAGGGATTTTTGTCCTGGCATTATCGATCTTCCCGCCATTATTGGCTGCGCTCGCGATGTCTAAGGAGGAAGACCAAAAGACCATCTTGCAGGTCTATGTCTCCAGCATCAGCGCTGCGGAGTTCCTCCTCGGAAAAGTCCTGGCTTTCATGGCGGTTGCATTGGCTGAATGCCTCCTAATGATGACGCTGCTATTTACATATTTTGGTTTGAGCCTTGCGGGCGATCCTACGCCTTTTATCGTAGCCACCATTCTTTACGCGTTCTGTGTTGCGTCCTTCGGGACGATGATCGGAGCCACAATTCCGAATCAAGCGGCTGCCATGCAAGCAGTGGCGCTGGGCGGATTCCTACTGGTCTTTCTGCTCTCCGGTTTAATTTTTCCAATTGAGAACATTCCACCAACATTGCGTTGGATCTCTCATTTTATCTGGGGCCGGTATTACATCGAGATTGTCAGAGACGTCTTTCTTCAAGGAGGTGGCTGGCCGGCAGTGTGGTTCAAAGTGCTGATCATCGGCGCAATTGGGATGGTGTTTTTCGCGGTCGCCTGGTTGGGCATGCGGCGCATGCAGGTCAAAGCTTAGGATGAATGGAATATTCGAAAAACTGTTCAGCCATCGCATTCGGGCTCTGTTGCGAAAGGAATTGAATCAGATTCGACGCGACCGGCGTCTCGCCTTTTCGCTCGTCGTGCCTCCGATACTGCAGTTATTGCTGTTCGGTTTTGCCCTTAGCGCCAGCGTGGAAAACATCCGTCTTGGGATCGTTGACGAGAGCAAGACCAGGGAGAGCCGCGAACTGATCTCCGCATTGACAGAAAGCAGAAGTTTTCAATCAGCCGGCGATTACCTTTCAGATGATGAGCTCGGTAAGGCTATCAGTAATGGGACTCTCAACGCTGGAGTAGTAATTCCAAACGATTTCGCTCGCAACCTGCAGCGTGGTCGCCCAACCACCGTGCAGTTTCTCTTGAACGCGATGAACGCAAACACGGCTGCGATCAGCCAGGGTTATGCGGAAGCGATAATTCAGCGTTACAACGCCAGTTTGCAGCATAACGGCGTCCAGTCCAGCTTCCGAGCCCTGTCAGACTCCGGACTGAATCATCGCGGCCAGGCGCTGTTACACCCGGCCTTTCTCTACAACCCCGGGCTCAAAGACTCGTGGTTTATCACTACTGGTGTGCTTGGTCTTCTGCTGATCCTGAATAGTTCGATCGTCGCTTCCGGGGCAATGGTAAAAGAGCGAGAGGCAGGAACAATTGAACAATTGCTTATGTCGCCTGCCGGAACCTCGGAGATCATCATCGCCAAGATAGCACCGCTCTTCTTTCTCTTGTCACTGATGATGTTGCTCGCATTTGGACTAATAAAGTTGGCCTTTGGCGTGCCATTTCATGGTGGGTTCTTGCTGGTCCTCGCTGGAGGATCGTTATGCGTGCTCGCAGGGATTGGTATCGGAACGGTTATCGCCACGTTTAGTAAATCAGCGCAGCAGGCGTTGCTGACGGGTTTCTTTATCAATCCACCGCTCGTTTCGCTTTCCGGTGCACTCAATCCCGTCGAAGCAATGCCTCGGTGGCTGCAACCGTTGACGATTGTAAATCCGATACATCATTTCGCAACTATTGTCCGTGCCAGTATGCTCAAAGGAAGCGGCCTCGAAACTTTGTGGCCCAATTTCCTGGCGTTATTAATCATTACCATCGTGCTGGTGTCACTGAGTGTTTGGCGTTTTCGAAAACAGCTGACTTGAAATCGGAGGAGACTATGGTGACTGTTCCCCCGAGTTTTTATGAGGCACAGAGAATGCGCGAGCAGGAACAAAACATATGACACCACTTGTAGAAGTCTATTCTCTTTCCCGCAGCGAAGGGGGTAAACGTAAAGTGACAGCAGCGCCTAGCAATTCACGAATCGTCACCGAGCGACGAAGACGTAAATCGACGGCAGTACTTTCGAGCTTGTTTGTTTTAGTTGCGGTGACGCCGGGCGTATTTGGTCAAACTGGGTCAGGCAACACTACGTCCCAAGGCACTCAGGCCAATCAATTGCCACTCTCCGGTCGAAATCAGCAAGGTGGGTCAGTAACGGCGACCGCGACTGCGGTGCCGGGGACGACTACCAGCGTCAATACGATTAATCCGACTGTTCAAGTGCAAGGTCCTTACACGGGAAGCGCTTCAAGTGTCGCGAAGATTCCCTTTTCCGGCAAACTGTCTCTGCACGAAGCTGTGGAGCGTGCGATTGAATTCAATCTCGGCGCAGTAGGATTGACAGAGGCTGTACGCCAGGCGCGCGGACAGGCGAAAATTGCTCGAAGCTTTTTGCTGCCAAATCTGAATGGAAGCATAAGTGAGACTGTTCAGCAGACAAATCTGAAGGCACTTGGAATCAGATTTAACACAACAATTCCCGGTTTTTCGCCCCCGACCATTGTCGGGCCGTTCAACTATTTTGACGTACGCGCCGCTCTGTCCCAGACCGTTGTTGATCTTACCGCCAGGAACAATTATCTCTCAGCGAAAAATATTTCGCGGGCCAACGAGCTGTCGGCCGCTGATGCGCGTGACCTCGTCGTCCTTGCAGTCGGCGGCAATTATCTCCAGGTGATCGCAGCAAAAGCTAAGCTTGATGCAGCAAACGCGCAGCTCGACACCGCTGCTGCCTTGTTCAAGCAAACGGCCCAACAACGCGCTGCCGGCGTCGTGGCGCAGACTGATTTGAACCGAAGCCAGATTCAAATGTTTACACAACAGCAGCGGCTTGTTTCATTGCAGAATGACTATGCAAAGCTAAAGATCAACCTGGCGCGACTAACCGGATTGCCGCCTAACGACCAATATGAAATCTCAGATGTGATTCCTTTCGCGCCGGCACCGCCCATCAGTTTCGAGGATGCATTGAAACAAGCGTTCGAGCAGCGCTCAGATCTCAAGGCGGCTCAAGCGCAGGTCGAAGCCGCCGAACGTGCGCGATCCGCGGCACGAGCCGAGCGGCTGCCATCGTTGGCGGTGAGAGCTGATTACGGTGTGATCGGAACCAATCCCGCGCAGTCTCATGGAACCTTTTCAGTTGTTGGCACGGTTCGAGTTCCGATCTGGCAGGGCGGTAGAACCAAGGGCCAAACTGAAGTAGCCGAAGCGGCTTTGGCCCAACGACGAGCAGAACTTGATGACGTCAAGGGCCGCATCGAGAGCGAAGTGCGCAATGCTTACCTCGATCTGCAAGCAGCAGCGAGTCAGGTGGAAGTGGCACGCACGAATATTGCGGTGACTACTCAGAATTTAGACCTGACGCGTCAGCGCTTTGAAGCCGGTGTCAGTGACAACGTTGAAGTGGTGCAATCTCAGGAGGCATTGGCCACGGCTCATTTTGATTACATCAATAGCGTGTTCGCTCATAATCTTGCCAAGCTGAGCCTTGCCCGCTCAATTGGTCGCGCGGCCGAAGCGCTGCCACAATTCTTGAAGATTCAATAGACGTTGCAGACATCTAGATTTCGTAAAGGCATCAGATTCGTTGCGCGAGTGTTCTCACGGACACGAGAAAACGGCAGTACGTGCGACTTAGCAACACAAATTTTGCCTGCCTTCATCTGCGGCCATTTCCCTATTTTTAGTCGAGAAAAGGCTACGGACAGTCCGAGCGCACGCGACGGTATTGCCCTTATCGCGGAGGGCAGGTCAAAGCCATCCAGCGGCGGGATCGTCAGGCACCCGGGGTCGAGCTCGAATGCCTCGGCGGCGACCCGCTCGACCCAGCCTCGACTCCAGGAAGATGTGCGTTCTTTCGGTAGTTTGCTCATAACGTTTGAATCTTGCGATCTTGTCTGCAATTTCCAGCCAACGTTGAGTAGTTGCGGCTAAGACGCGCGCCCTGAAATCAAAAATACGATGGCGCAAAAAACGAGGACGGAAATTGAAAACTACACTAGCGGAAAGCACGTTGAACTGTTCGCGGCTCGCAACTCGCGCTGAGTAGGAGGCGACATGTCATACAAATCCGTTTTGATCAGCACCTGCGCAAGGAGTCGATGATGTCCCCACAAGCCTTGTTTGGAATCAGTGTCGCCCTCAGCTTCGTTGCATGGGGGATCGTCGCATGGCAATACATCTGGCCGGCATTACGCAGCCAACCGCGAGCTGACGCCCTTCGGCCTATACTCCTCTTGCATGGCTTCCGGTTCGCCGGCTTAGCGTTCCTGATACCGGGCGTCGTCTCGCCCGATTTACCGATCGCTTTCGCGCGTCCGGCTGCGTACGGTGATCTCGCTACCGCGATCCTGGCTTTGCTCGCGATCGCGGTGCTGCGGAGCAGACTGGGAATCATCCTCGTCTGGGCGTTCAACATTTGGGGCAGCGCAGATCTGCTCTATGCCTTCTATCAAGGCAATCGCACGAGTGTTGGGATCGCGCCGGGGCTGCAGGGTGCCGCTTACTTCATTCCGACGGTCTTGGTACCGTTGCTTCTGATCACGCATGGTCTTGTATTCCGGCTCCTGCTGCAGAAGCACACAGCGGCCGCCTCGCCTGACAGCCAACGTGGGGCGTAATCGCAATTTGCGCTGATGAGGCTGACGCCCATAGGAGCAATGCATCAGACTGCGTGGACAAGCACACGAGTTTTGTCAGAACTTGGAGGACAAAGGTGGAGGAGCTAAAGGGTAAGTGGGCGGTGGTAACCGGCGCTTCAAGTGGATTCGGGGTTGAGTTCGCGACCCTCCTGGCAGAACAACATGCGAATCTCGTTTTAGTCGCGCGCCGCACCGAACCAATGGAGAAATTGGCGAGGCAGCTCCGACAAAAGCATTCCGTCGAGGTCGTGATCGAAGGAATGGACCTGTCACGTGCTGGAGTAGCTGCTGAATTAAAGTCTCGCCTGGATAGGCGCGGTATCGTCATCGACGTACTGGTGAATAATGCTGGGTATGGGGTATATGGCAGTTTCATCAGTCAGCCCTGGCAAAAGACAACCGACATGCTGCAACTGAACATGGTGACCGTTACTGAACTTTGTCACGTCTTTGCCAACGATATGGTGAAGCGTCGAGCCGGTCATATTCTCTTGATCTCCAGTATTCTCGGCTATCAGGCGACGCCCGCTTTTGCCGCGTACGCTGGGACCAAGGCTTACGTCCTGCTATTCGGTGAAGCGCTGCATGCAGAACTCAAGCAATACGGTGTCGCCGTGACTGTCTTGTCGCCGGGTATCGCTTCGACATCATTCGTTGAAGTCTCCGGTCAAACGGTAAATCTCGCTCTCCGGATGATGATGATGAAACCCCGCCCAGTCGCGAAGATCGGGATTCTCGCAATGTTGAATCGTAGATCGAGCGTCGTTGCCGGAATCCTCAACAAGATCGCCGTGTTCTCAATGCGCTTCACCCCTCGTCGTCTGCAGCGATTAATCATGCAAAAAATTGTGGAGGGCTGAGGTGGCCGTGCGCTCGACATGATGAATGGCAAGGCCATTCGCAGCCAGGGGGTCAGACTGGATTTTCGTAATGATCGCTAGCACCCACTGACTAAATTTGGTAGCAAGAATCGGATAGATTCCACTTGGAACCCATGGCAAAGTCTCACAATAATTTCTTTAGGAGGATAGTTGTGGGATTTCAAATTTCAGGCCTTAGTCGCGAACAATTTCTGCAGTTCTTTGAGCTCGACGATGATGCGCTTGCGGCACGTGGAGCTAAGCGTTACATCGCGGACGCGAAGCCCGGCTTCCCATGTCGGGTGAGTTTGATCGACGCAAATCCGGGGGAAAGCGTGATCTTACTGCCCTTCTATCACCAGGCCGCCCGAACCCCTTATTACGCGGCGGGTCCAATCTTCGTGCGTGAAGCCGCCCAGAATACGCTACTCGCCGCGAATAAGGTGCCGGAGCTGCTGCGAACCAGATTACTCTCTGTGAGGGCATACGACTCGAAAGACATGATGACGCAAGCGGATGTTGTGGACGGCGGTGAAGTGGAGCGGCTTTTGTATCGTCTTCTAGACAATCCAGTTGTAGGTTATGTGCACGTGCACTTCGCGCGGCCGGGGTGTTACGCTTGCAGGGTTGATCGAGACCAGTAGGCCTTCGCGGAGCAGCAGCGACAAGGCGCGACGATCGCGGACTCTTGCAGCTAAGCGGACAGCCGAATCGTGCCCAGGTTTCTGGAGTTTCCGTTATGTCTACGTCTATGAAGTCTGAGCGGGTTGCTATAACTCTCGAAGATCGGCTGCAACAGATGATGCTGTTGCAACACGCGGCGCACAAGATTAACTCGATTCTGGATCTCGATACACTGCTGGATGCCATCGTGGGCGACGTTGCGCAGACCTTTGGATGCAGTCGCTCCGCAGTGCTTCTCAAAGACGATCTCACAAATGAGCTGGAGCTCGTTGCCGTGCGCGGTTGGTCGGATGATATTCATCCAAAGGGATTTCGGTTCAAGATTGACGGTGAGGGAATAGTAGGGCAAGCCGCCCTCAGTATGGAGCCAATCTATGCGCCAAACGTTAAAGATAATCCAGATTGGGCGCGGACGGGCCAGCTCGATGATTACGTTATCCCGCTGCGAGTTGGTTCAATTCATGCTGTCAAGCTTTGGCAGTGAGCACAGCCAGGTTACCCACACGCTCTTCTTCGTAAGGCTTGGATAGCTGTACGTTGTAGTGATCCATCAGCCAGAGTTCGGGGATGATTTCCGCTACTAGCTTGCCGTCGTCGAACACTCGCACCATCGAGCTTTCCGAAACGACAATAGCCACTGCGTCGGTAACTTGAGAGATTGAAGCTCCCGCCAAATGACGACTGGCCATGCCGTAGGGCAAAGTGACGTCCGAAGCCATCGCATCCAGATAACGACACGCTGCAACCACCACACCTTGGTCCGAAACAACAAATGCTCCGTCAAGCTGGGCGAGTTCTTTTATTGTGCCGCGAAGGTTTGGATCTCTGATCTCTCGCGCGTGCGCACTATGTCCCGCAAGTGGATCGAGAATTAACGGGCGCGAGCGCGCCAGCACTGCATCAGCGTCACCAAACGTGAAGAGTGTTCCAATTCGGCGACCTTCGCGACCTTCGCGGGCAATTTCTACGGCTAACTCTATCACCGGTTCGAGGTTCTTCTTGTTACACCGGCGTACCTGCTGGCAAATCGACTTGAACATTCCTCTGCTACCTCCGTTTGCCAACGCGTCGCTGACTTGCGGCAGCGACCGACTTATGGAGTTGTTGCCTCCGCTCATCGCGGATGTAGTATCACTTAGCATCACGTTCTCGCTTTCTCTGGAGAGTACTCCTGTCTCGCCGTCGTTAGAAGAAAGAAGCACTTGGTCGATGTAGCACCAACGCCAGCTCTCGCCTGGCTCAAGAGATTCGATAACCGGGTGTCCGGTTGAATCAAAATGCGCCGTGGCATGTTTATTCTTTGAGTCATCACAACAACCCACATGTCCGCAGGTAAGGCACAGCCGTAGATGTACCCATTCGCCTCCAATTCGTAGACACTCTTCACATCCATCACTGCGCGGGGTGACTTCTCGAATCTGATCAAGATGAGCGCAATTCTTTGCCACGAGTTAGCAAGAGGTTAAGCCAAATTAGTTCACTGTTTGTATCGCCTCGTCGTTTATTTTTTCGCGGCCTGTGCCTTTACTTCAATGCGCTCTTGCGACGGTGATGCGTAGACACGAGCTGGGGCCCATGGGTACAAACTCGTGCCTCCGCTAATCATTCCCTGCATCTCGGGTTCGAAAAACGTGTAGGGATTTCCCGGTTCAAGTGTGCTTACCTCGTCGAGCTTCCTTCGCAAGTCAATCGGAATTTCAAATTCACCGCAGCGCAGATTATCTTCGAGCTGTCCGAGCTTGGAGGCGCCAATAATCGTCGAAGTGACGCCAGGTTGAGTTACCACCCAGTTGAGCGCAACCTGTGCGGGCGGCCGGCCAATCTGTTTCGAAACCTCCAAAAGGGCGTCGAGGATTCGCCAATTATGCTCGGTGAACCTTTGGAAAGCTGGGTTTGGAATCTGCTTGGTGATTTCCAGGCGGCCTTCCCCCGTTCCGGTGTTTCCCTGTCGCTGGTACTTGCCGGAGAGAAAACCACCCGCCAGCGGACTCCAGGGCGTGACAGCGAGTCCTAGTTCCTGGGCCGCAGGAACATGTTCGCGCTCGATGACACGTTCGACCAGCGAATACTCAAGTTGCAACGCTACCAAACCTTCTTTACCCTCCTTCTCGGCAAGCGTCTTAGCGCGCGCCACATACCACGCGGGCGTGTCGGAGAAGCCGTAGTAGCGAACCTTCCCGGCGCGCACCAGATCGTTAAGCGTTGCCACCACCTCTTCGACTGGCGTTACGGTATCCCATGCATGCAGCCAGTAAAGATCGATATAATCCGTTTGCAATCGTCGAAGCGAGCCTTCGACCGCGCGATAAATATTCTTGCGACCGTTACCGCCGGCGTTTGGATTCCCGGGCTCCTGATTTAAGGTGAACTTCGTCGCCAGCACAACTCGGTCGCGCACGCCGCCTTCGCGGATGAACCTGCCCAGCAAGTCTTCGCTATGCCCCTCAGTATAGGCATCGGCTGTATCGATGAAATTCCCACCAGCTCCAACGTAGTGATCAAAAACCTCGCGCGCGGTCTCTTCTTCCGAGCCCCAGCCCCATTCGTTGCCAAAGGTCATCGTGCCCAGGCAGAGCGGACTTATTCGCAACCCGGAACGTCCCAACGTCACATAGTCATTCAAGTCCTTACCCATGTCAGTTACTCCTTTCGTTCTCACATAGCTTCCCCAGCTGCAGAGCGGCGAAATTTCATTATGAGATAGACAAGATGTACAAGATTTACATGATTCAACACAGGTGAAATCAACAAGGTCGTCGTCTGGTAATTGTCATCCTCTTAATCCTGTTAATGCTGTCAGTCGATCTCTTAACTCATTCCCCTGACTCCTTACCCATCATTCATCACGCACACTCATCACTTCAGTATTGCCAGCCGCCGCCCAGAGCTTTGTAGAGTTGGACCAGCGACAATAGTTCGTTGCGTCTGGTCTGAGCCAGACTTAACTCTGCGTTGAATAGTTCGCGATCAGAATCGAGCGCGTTGAGCAATGAGTCGACGCCGCCCTGATACCTCAAATAAGCCAGCTGCGACCGCTCGCGCAGTGTTGTAACCAACAGTTCCTGCTGGGTGCGAATTTCTTTCACCTTACGATATTGGATCAGTGCATCGGAAACTTCACGGAATGCTGTCTGAATCGTTTGCTGATACTGCACCAGCGCAAATTCCTGTTGCGCCTTCGCAAACTTCACGTTTGATTTGAGCCGGCCCGCGGTAAATATCGGCTGGGTGATCTCCGGCACGAAAGTCCAGACTCGGCTTGGACCAGTGAACAGGCTCGAGAGCTTATTGCTTTGAAACCCCAGCAGTCCTGTCAAACTAATCCTCGGGAAATAAGCGGCTTTGGCAGCATAGACAAGTGCGTGCTGAGCCACCAGGTTTTCCTCTGCGGCCCGAATGTCCGGGCGTCGCTCAAGCAACGAAGAAGGTAAGCCAGCCGGTATCTCCGGCAGTTCTTGTTGTTGAGTTAGAGACTGACCGCGTGGAATCGGTCCCGGGTTATTGCCCAGAAGCAAACTGATCTGGTTTTCAGTCTGCCCGATTGCTCGTTCAGCATCCGGAATCGTCTCGGACGCCTCATAAACCAACTCCTCTGCCTGACGAACATCCAACATCGTTGCTACGCCGCCTTGTTGACGCAACTTGATGAGGCGAAGCGATTCTTCTCTGGTAGCGAGCGTACGCTTCCCAATATCGAGTTCGCTGTCGAGTTCGAGCAGACTGAAGTATCCAGTAGCGACATCGCCAACAACAGTCGTCATTACCGCCTTGCGATCTTCCTCAGAAGCTCGCAACTCTGCACGCGCAGCTTTGGTTTGCTGGCGCAATCGTCCCCAAACATCCAACTCAAAAGTCAGGAGATTCAGTAAGACACTCCCAAAACTGCGTGTTCTACCTCCCTGTCCGGAAAAATCCAGTGAGCCGCTTCCGGATGAACGCGTCGTAGTAAGATCAGCGCTACCGTAGAACTGCGGAAACTGATCAGATCGTGCGAGACCCAGATTGGCGCGCGCTGCATCGATACGTGCGACCGCCGCGCCCAGATCGTAATTCTGGACCATGGCTGTCGTGACCAGCTTCCGTAGCTCTTCGTCTTTGAAAACTTCAAACCATTTTAGATCGCCGATAGAAGTCTTATCTGTCGGCACAACAGAGTCGGCGCCGCGAAATGTGTCGGGCGTTTTGACAGCCGGACGCTCATACTTCTTTTGGCCTGCCGCGCTACCTCCCAGCAAAAGGCCAACCGTCACAACTACGCTCATTAATCTCGCTTTCATAGTTCATTCCACCTAACCGATCCATCTCAATCCCCTCCCGCAGGCTGAGGTGTCGGAGCGCTAATCTCGGGCGCGTGTTTCTTGCTAAGCCTCATCGTGAACTTCTCAACCAAATAAAAAGTTACCGGGATAATGAAAATCGCAATAGAGGTTGCGGCCAACATTCCTACGATCACTACGGTACCCAGGATGCGCCGCGCGCCTGCGCCTGCGCCGGAGGCAAACCATAACGGCGCGGATCCGAAGATGAATGCGAACGAGGTCATCAGAATCGGCCGCAGGCGTAAACGCGCGCCCTGGAGCGCTGCATCAATCAAATCACGACCTTTTTCCAACTCGGCCCGGGCAAACTCGACGATCAAAATCGCATTCTTAGCTGCAAGCCCGATTAGAACGATTAGTCCGATTTGGGCATAAACATCCAGGTCATATCCGCGCAGCCAAAGGCCCAGGAAGGCGCCAAAGATCGCGATCGGTACCGTGAGCAGGACCGAGAACGGAAGAGTCCAGCTTTCATATAAGGCGGCCAGGATCAAGAAAACAAACATCAGCGACAGTGCGAACACGGTAATAGTGGTGCCCGCTGCCTTCCGCTCTTGATAAGAAAGGTCAGCCCAGTCGTAACTAATTTCGGGAGGAAGTGTTTGCTTTGCTACTTCTTCCAGAGCAGCCATGGCCTGGCCCGAGCTATAGCCCGGCGCGGCTGATCCGATAATCTGCGCCGCACGATAAACATTGAAGCGGTTGGTGTATTCCGGACCCAGGATTCTGCGTGTGGTTACCAACGATGAAAGCGGAACCATATTGCCATCGTTGTTGCGCACGTAATACTGCTCGATGTCGCGATCGCTGAGGCGCTCTTCGCCCTCGGCCTGGAGGAAGACTCGCCATTGTCTGCCGAAGCGGTTGAACTGGTTGAGGAACAGCCCGCCCAGGTACGCCTGCATTGTTTGATAGACATCGCCTATAGCGACTCCCTGCTTGAGGACTTTGTCTCGATCTACGTCGGCGAAAATCTGAGGCGAAGTCGCTGAGAACTGGGAGCCAACTCCGGCGAGTTCCGGACGCTGCCGAGCCGCCGCAAGAAACTTTTGCAGATTCTGATCGAGAAACTCGACCGATCCGCCGCTTCGGTCCTGAAGCCAGAATGAGAAGCCTCCCGAATTCCCGAGCCCCGGAATCGCCGGCGGACTAAAAAGAAACGCCATCGCCTCGGGAACCTCATTCGCCAGTCTGACATTGACACTCTTCACAATTTCCTGGGCTGTTTGTTTACGCTCGCTCCACGGCTGCAACGAGACAAAGAAAAATCCGTTGTAGGTCGCCGAAACTCGATTCAACAGACTGAAGCCGTTAATGGTGGTGTAGAACTGCACGCCATCGGTCTGCTTAAGAATCGTTTCGACTTTGCGTGAAACCTGATCGGTGCGCTCGAGCGAAGCCGCCGGCGGCAGCTGAATGTTAAGAAAAAGGAAGCCGTAGTCCTCTTCGGGAAGGAAGCTGGTCGGTAGCCTCCTACCAAAGATACCGTCCACCAGTGCAAAGCCGGCGAGAATCAACACACCGATGACTGCTTTGCGAATTAGCCCACGACTTAAATTGATATAGCCATTCGTTGCCTTCGCAAACCAACGATTGAACGCAACAAAGAATCCCGCCAGCGGTCCACTACTCTCCTTGCGTGGCCGCAACATCATTGCCGCCAGCGCCGGCGATAGCGTCAGTGCGTTGAAGGCCGAGATGATGACTGAGACAGCGATCGTGACAGCGAACTGTTTGTTCAAGCGTCCTTGAATCCCGCTGACCAACGCCACGGGTATAAAGACTGAAGCGAGGATTAGCGCGATACTGATGACTGGACCCGAGACTTCTTCCATTGCCTTGAGCGTTGCGTCGCGGGGGCTCATCCCTTCCTCGATATGGTGCTCGACAGCCTCAACAACGACGATTGCGTCGTCGACTACCAATCCGATTGCCAGCACCAGAGCAAAAAGTGAGAGCGTATTAATCGAGAAGCCCAGCAGCGGGAAAACAGCGAACGTGCCGATCAACGATACGGGCACCGCAATCATTGGTATCAGAGTCGCCCGCCAATTTTGTAAGAAGATGAAGACCACCAGGATGACCAGCACGATCGCAATGAGCAGCGTCTTTACAATCTCGCTGATTCCTTCGGTAACGGAGCGGGTCGTATCGAGCCCAATCGCGTAATCGAGATCCGCGGGAAACCGCTGCTTCAGATCCTCCATCGTCTTTTTGACGCCGTCGGCCACCGCTAAGGCATTCGACCCGGGGGACTGAAACACGGCGACGATGCCGGCCGGGTGCCCGCCGAAGCGAGCGACCTGCTGATAGTTCTGCGCGCCGAGCTCGATCCGCGCTATGTCCTTGAGCCGCACGACCGAGCCGTCCGGATTTGAACGCACCACGATCTGGCCAAACTCTTCCGGAGTTTGCAGCCGGCCCTGCGCACGCAGTGTGTAAGTCATTTCCTTTCCCTGCGGCGCGGGCTCGGCGCCAACCTGGCCGGCGGGATTAACTGTGCTCTGTTGCTGAACCGAGCGCGCAAGATCGGGAACGGTTAAGCCAAGCTTCGCCAGCAGATCAGGTTTGACCCAGATGCGCATCGCATAATCGCTCGCGCCGAACAGGCGAACCTCGCCCACGCCAGGAACGCGATAGAGTGCATCGTTGATGTTTATGTTCGCGTAATTCGCCAGAAAGAGTGAATCGTGGCTTTGGTTCGGCGAAAAGATCGCAAACGCCAGCGTAGGTATACCGGTTGACTTGCGCATGTTTAAGCCAAACTGATTCACGTCGGCGGGAAGGTTCGGCTGCGCCTGCGCCACGCGGTTTTGTACGTTGACCTGATCGATGTTGGGATTCGTATCGACGTCGAAGGTAACCGTAAGGGTCATAGTTCCGTCATTCGCATTCGTCGATTGCATGTAGAGCATGTTGTCGACACCGCTCATCTGCTGTTCCAGTGGTGTAGCAACCGACTGCTCGATCGTGACGGCATCAGCGCCCGTGTAGGTCGTATTGACGATAATCTGCGGCGGTACGATTTCCGGAAACTGGGCCACTGGCAAACCCGCCATCGCAACGAGTCCACCGATGATGGTAATGATCGCGATAACCATCGCCACGATCGGCCGGTTAATGAAGAGCTTCGAAATCATTGATTCAGTTTCCTAGTCCGGCAAACCCGCTTCCTTAGCCAAGCAGCGGGGGTAAACCACCCTTCCCGACCTGGAGACTCCCTACCTGCTCAGGTCTGGTGGTGTCTTGAAAGGCTTTCAAACAAAATCCAATGCGCAACTGTGATCAGCTCATGGTCAGGAAGGTGGTTTACCCCCGCTGACTGGCTAAAAACGTTTCGTCATTTCTGCGCCGCCGTATCACTCACATAAGGCTTTGGATTTACAAGTGCGCCCGGTTTGACTCTCTGAGTTCCTTCGACAACTACGGTCTCACCAGCCTTCAATCCGTCTTCGACAATCCACATCGTATCGGTGCGGTCGCCGACTTTGATCGCGCGCACTTCAATCTTCTTATCGCTGCCTACTACGGCGACCTGGTAACCACCTTGTAGTTGACTGACAGAGCGCTGCGGAATCAGCAAGGCGTCGGTTTTCGTTGAGGTGACCGCGCGAACCCGACCATACTGTCCCGGTCGAAGGATATTTCCGGGATTGAGGAATATTCCGGCCATGCGGATTGCGCCGGTCTTTTGATCTACCTGGCGGTCTGCAAAGAAGAAGCTTCCCTTTTGCGGATAGATGGTCCCATCGGCGAGGATCAATTCGAGCTCTATCTGGACCACACTGGCGCCTGGTCGCGCTTCAATAAGATTGCGCTTCGTAAACCTAAGATATTCCTGCTCGCTGAGGGTGAAATAAACCTTGATCGGATCGACAGTTGAAACCGTCGTCAGCGGAGGACTCGTCGTGCTAATCAAGTTTCCGACCTGCGCCTGAGCAATTCCGGCAATTCCATCAATTGGCGAGACGATGCGAGTGAAACCCAAATTAAGTTCGGCGGTCCTCACCGTGGCTCTTGCGTTTTCAATTTGTCCCTTTGCGGTCGCGATTGCCGCTTTGGCTGTTCTAATCTGAGCGTTGGCCGCGCGGAGTTGCGCGCGCGCCGTCTCGACACCGGCCTCGGTGGCTTTAACTTGAGCCTTAGCAACAACGTTAGCCTGAACGGCGTTGTCATATTCCTGTTGCGTGACTGCCTTCTGTTCCGCTAGCGGCGCATACTTGTTCACATCCAGTTGAGTTTTGACCTGATTAGCCTGCGCCTGCGCCACTTGTGCCTGAGATTGCAAAAGTTGACTATTGGCCTGCGCCACCTGCGCCTCCGCCTGGGTCACCTGAGAGTTCGCTTGCTCGAGTTGACCCTGAAACTGCGCGACCTGCCCGTTGGCTTGATCCACTGCCGCTTGGAAGGGCCGTGGATCGATCTCAAACAGCAACTGGCCTTTCTTTACGAATGAGCCTTCTTTGTAATCTTGTCTAAGCAGATAGCCGGTCACTTGCGCCTTGATATCTGCGTTGACCATTCCCTCGGTCGTCCCAATCCATTCGCTATAAACCGGAACGTCTTCTTGCCTGACCTGAACTACCTCAACATCGAGCGGTCGCGGTGCGGCCTGCGCCGGTTTGTTCGATCGACCGGCGACGATCAGAGCGCCCAGGATCAAAACGATCCCAGTGATAATCGATGAGATAAGTAATTTGTGCTTAGACCAAACGTTGCGTAATTCCGTTGACATAGAAACCTCATTAGGAGCGGCTGCTTCAACAAATTATTTGAGGTCGAGCTGGAGTCGAAGAGTCGCGAGTTTTCGTAGGCTTACGAATCTTGTAATTCGGCATCTCCCACTTCTCATCATTTGTTTCAGCGCTTTGGGTAGAGAACCGTCTGTCAGACACATTTCGAGCGAGGCGGACCCCTCGAGCCCGCCAACCCAGGTCCGCCCCGCTCTCGAGAACAGGCCGCCGCCCTGATCTCGGCCTGTTCCACTTGAAACCCTTCGTTTCTCTTCTTGCGCTCATCGCTCCGTGTTGCGTCCCAACCACTTTGTGTTCGTTCACTGGTCCACACTGCAAGACTCTTGCCATGGCATTTTGTACCGAGGCAATGCACTCAACTGCAGTTAAGTAGGCGGAATTGCTGTCCGATTGAGTAACTGGCCGGTGAGCCGGGCTGACCACATACTGCCACGTGACTAGAGACGGTCAGGTGGGCGATTATCGTGTTGTGGGAATGGAAAGCTTGACGATCTGATCCTGCCGATAAACCCTAATAGTCAAATTATCTTCCGCTTTTAGCTTGCTGATGCTGGCATGAATAGCATCGTAGCTGCTGCCACTTTGCATCTGAACTTCGTTTACTCCAAGAATGACGTCTCCCCCAAGAAACGGGTTTTCGCCTTCAACAATTACGAAATGCATCCCGAAGTTGTTGACCTTGGCTCTGCGTCCAGACTCCTGAGATCATCAGCAACCTAAGCGAAAGTGTCAGTCGGAAATTCATTTGATCAACGTAGAATACCTGCGCTCCTCGTCACGATGTCGTTGCTCCAGCTCGGCTATCCAGCTCTTAACTGTGTTCACGATTTCACGCGTACTCAGTTGATCCGTCTTTTCCTGGTCAGCCTTCGAGTCCTTTAGCCCCTCGTTCCTCGCGTGTTTTATGATTCTGATAACAGAACTCATGACGCTTACCTTACCGATGCGTAATTTGAACGTTTCGAAGTGCGCTTTCGATTTCGCGGTCAAGTATCACGCTCGCGTCAGGCAGGCTTGGCGACTTTGTCAGGCCTGTCCTTGGCTAGCCAATCAGCGGTTCGCTTCCGGCTCGCGCCGGCCAATGCACGCCGAACACCGTCAGCGTCGAGGTCCGTGCCATAAACCGGTGTACCTGGTTGTTGCCGCCAGGAATCGTCGAGCCCTCCGGCGTCAACGCCGTCAAATCCGAGCTCGTCGATTAGCTTAAGGACGATTGATTTGGCTCTCTCATCGTCGCCCGCCACCGGCAGAGCGATTCGCCCGGGAGTTCCAGCAGACTGGCCCAACTTAAGCAAGTGTCCCGCGTGAATGTTATTGAAGGCCTTTACGACTGGCCGGCCCAACTGTCGCGAGACCCAGCGACTTTCCGTCGCGCCGTCCTCGATCCCATTAATCCTTCCGTCACGCTGTTGCGGGTAGTAGTTGCCTGTGTCCACCACGACCACGCGGTCAGAAACTCCTTCGAACAAAGCAGGGGGCAACTTTGGGATGTTCTTCTCAGGAATAGTCACGATTACAACGTCGCCATTCTGGGCCGCTTCGGTCGCTGAGACTGGCTTAGCGCCTGTCTCCGCAGCCAAATCTGCCAGCGTTTCCGGTCCTCTCGAGTTAGCTACAAATACTTTATGGCCGAGCGCGCTGAGGCGCCGGGTTAGCGTGCCGCCGATTTGGCCTGCGCCTATGATTCCAATGTTCATTTCTAGTCCTTCCTATGGTTCTTAATTCTTTGCTGAGACCTCAAGACCTGGCGAACTGGTCTTCGTCTGGATCCTAAGCTTTGAGAACGCTCCTCTTGCCCTCATCGCCAGTTGCGCGCGCTTTGCCTCTAAAATGACTCGGGTGATTGTTGCAATCAACTCATCGTTCTCAACAGGTTTCACTAAATACTCTTGCGCCCCGGCAGCAAACGCCTGCTGCTTGTCACGTTCGTACGCCGCACCAGAATAAAATAGAATCGGTGTCCGGGAATTGAATTCGCGAAGCTTCTTACAGAAATCAATTCCTGAGCCTCCAGTCATCCAGTTGTCGATTAGATACAAATCGAACCGGTTTGTCCGCGCCAGCAGCAATGCATCGTCGTAGTTATCGGCTGGAACAACCTTGTAGTTCTCCTGAGCCAACACGTAAGTCACGAGTTCCCGAGTATCCTGGTCGTCCTCTATGTAGAGGATAGAGCCGGTCGAAGACCTTATGTTATGGAGTCCACTCCACTTCCGTATGGATCTGCGGGCCAGGAGGCGTCGTCTTGCATGATGATCGACAATCTTTTTGCCTGAGCCCAACATGGGTGACTCCCTTCGCTTCTTCTGCGAAATGCTCTGCGTTCTGCGTCGTTAAGATGCTCACAAGCAACATGCTTGCCACGGATGCGTTAGTTGTCAGCTGACGGCAAATGCCGTTTTGGTAATGAATAGCGGAGGTAGTGAGAAGCAATTGAGAAGGACTTGCGCGTGACCATATTTAGTCATATGGCGCGCTATGGTCACAGATACAAGTGTGGGGAGTTAGTTGATTCGCGAGTTTCCGTTTTATTACGAATTCTCGTAGGTTGAAATGCGATCGCGCGAGTAGCCAGGCCGTCGGCTGAAGTGCATGACTGCGTAGATGGATATTCTATCTTGCTTCGGTTCCCAATGAGCTTTGTCTCAAGAGTATGGCGGGTCTGGAACGGCTATGCCGCTGGATGTGCGGTGGTGGCTTTGCCCCGCCGGAAAGTCCGCGATAGATTCCGGGGCTATGCCCCTGGTGGTGCGAGCTTCGCCCGAATCCTGGTATCTGGAAATCCAAGGCATTGCGTTAAAACGTTGGTAATTCAAGGTAGTTTGGAGCCAAGCTCGCACCAGGGCATAGCCCATTGCCGGGAGGGGCCAGTGACGGCGGGGCAGAGCCACCGCCGCACATCCAGCGGCATAGCCGTTCCAGCCACGCGGACTTTTGAGGCAAGACCTCTCAACGATAATGAGTCGAATGTGGAGATCTCCTTAGGAAGTAACGACGGATTCGAGGTTTTTTCGATTACTTACTAAGGAGTAACTTCTACACCGGGCGAGGCCGCGTAATCCCCAACTTTCTCATTCGGTTGTTCAGCGTAGTTCGGTTCAGGCCCAGACGAGCGGCAGCGCCGGCCGGGCCACCGATCACCCAACTGGATTCGCCCAGGACGCGAAGGATGTGATCGCGCTCAACGGATTCGAGAGTGGTTGACCCGTTAATATGGTTTGAACCTTTAGACTGCTTCAACTCCGCGAGTGGAATCTCGAGGCTGGACCCGCGCGATAGGATCACGCCTCGTTCGACCAGGTTTTGCAGCTCGCGTATGTTACCCGGCCAATGGTAAGCAGTCAGCGCGGCCATGGTTTCTTTGGGAACGCTCTGGATTGGCTTATTCATCCGTTGGGCAAACTTGTGTGCGAAGAAATTTACCAGCAGGGGAATATCTTCGGGCCGCTCACGCAGCGACGGCACATTAATTGGAAACACATTGAGCCGGTAATAGAGGTCATTGCGAAATTTCTTCTCGGCCACCAGTTCGGCCAGATCACTGTTGGTAGCCGCCACGACGCGCACCGATACTTGAAGAGTGCGCGAGCTGCCCAGGCGTTCGAACTCCTGCTCCTGCAAAACGCGCAGCAACTTGGACTGCAATTCGAGCGGAATGTCTTCCACTTCGTCAAGAAAGATCGTCCCCTGATTCGCCAGTTCGAATCGCCCTATGCGTCGATCAATCGCTCCCGTAAAAGCTCCCTTCTCGTGACCAAAGAATTCGCTTTCCAGTAGACCGGTAGGAATCGCCGCACAGTTCACCTTGACCAGCGTGCGTTCGCGTCGCTGGCTCAAATTGTGAATGGCGTGGGCTATGAGTTCCTTGCCGGTGCCGGTTTCACCGTAAATCAATACAGTTGATTCAGTGGCTGCCACCGTCTCCACTTCTTGCAGCACACGCTTTAGTGCCGAGCTATTACCGATAATCTCCTCGAAGTTGTATTCCGTGCGAATCTCTTCTTCAAGATAGAGCTTTTCTTCTTCCAGCTTGTTCTTGAGCGTCTCGATTTCGCTATAGGCGAGCGCATTCTCGACCGCGATCGCCACCTGCTTGGCGACCTGGCCGAGCAGGTCCGCGTCTTCCTGGGAAAAGGCGTTTTCACGCAGGCTTTTGATGCTCAGAACTCCAAGCACCCGATCACGAAAGAGGAGCGGCGCGGTGCAAGCGGATTTCAGACCAGAACTAGCCACGCGGGCCTCGTTTGTTTTGGAATAATCGCTCAAGACAGGTTGCCGAGTGGTCAGGGCCAAACCGGCCGGAGTTCCTTCGAGCGGAATAATCTCTCCTGGCGCGCACGGCCCTTCGTGGTCCGGAAAGTCAAGGGCTGTCAGCCGAAGTTGTTTTAGCGAATCATCGTAAAGCGCCAGCGCCGCCGCATCATGAGGCATTACGGTGTTCAGACAATGAGAGATGGCCGATAGCAACTCACGCAGATTGAGGTTCGAAACAAGCGTGTTATTTATCTCCAATAACAGTTGCGACCGATCGCGTTCGCGCGCGAGCCTGCCCTGATGAAACTGGGCTTCCATGGCAACTGCTATCTGACCGGCGACCAGTTTGGCGAATTCGAGATCAAGTTGATCGTAGGCCCCCACCTTCTCGCTCCAGAAGGTCATGACACCCAGTTGCTGGTGCGCTGTCGTCAGGGGAAGACTGCAAACTGACTTGACCGGATAATTGAGCAGGGTCTTGGCGATCGGAAATCGGTCTTCCAATTCGAGATCGCGAACAACCACTGGTTTCTGATTCAGCCAAACCCAGCCGGCGATTGAACCCTCCATCGGGACCTCTTTGGGCGTTTGCCATTGCGCCGGCTTGCAAGTTTCCACGAGATGCAACCGCATGATGTTGCTCGTCTCATCGTGGAGCAGAACACCAAGGTGGGAAAATTCAAAAAGACTCTGCAGACGGCAAGTAAGGTCATGGAACAGTTGGGGCAACTCGCGATGTGAGGCTATGGCCTTCGAGAGTTCAAGAAGAGTCAGATATTTCTTAGTTTGTTCGTCAGCGGGGGCGACCTGAACGGTAGTGGTACTCACGTCTTGCTTCCCGGTCAATAGAGGCAATTTCTCGATTACTTATGATATTTACTTGGTATAGAGAATACTTTACAGCCGTTTGTTGGGCAACCGCTCCCAGATCCGTTGCGGTGACCACAGCGTGTCATTTGGCGAGATACGGTCACCGACAGTTAGCGCGCGGGACTGATTAACTGCAAATTGCGAGCGATTACGCGACGACGCATGTGGCAGGCGAGTTGCCAAACTAGTCACAGGAGAAGTAACCGTCATGCTCAGGATTACAGTGTGCAATGAGTTAGAGACCACGCGCTTGGTCGTCGAAGGTAAACTCGCGGGCGCGTGCGTAAGCGAACTCGAGAAATCCTGGCAGGCTGTTACATCCGTTGACTCAAAAGGAAGAATCCTGGTGGATCTGAGTGGCATCACGTTTATTGACGAATCAGGGAAACGACTCTTGACGCGCATGCACGACTACGGAATCAGATTTATTGCCATGGGAATAATGCCGAAATCGCTGATCGAAGAGATCGAAAGTACCCCAGCGTAGGAAACCTGGGACTCTTCATTCAGCAATCCCGAGCTTCATTGCTATCACGCTCGTTGCACAAATATGCCCGAGAAGTGTTGGCGGTGGCCGTAGAAGACAATGAACCACAGGATTGTTACGACGATTGCCAACGCCACACCAGTCGGAGACAAGAATAAGTGATACAAAAGGATGTTCACAATAACAGGTCCAAGAAGCACCAGCGCCAGCGGCACGAAACGATTCACCAACAGCAGCACACCACCTGCGACTTGTAGCCCAGCTACAACCCAATAGTAGTGCGACTGCGCAAGGGCGCCGATGAACTGGCCTGCCAATCCTGTTGGCAAGGGACCCATGTTAAGGAAATTTAAAAAACCATTCAGCCCAAATACGACGAAGATCAGACCGAGTAGAAGACGAGCGATCAACGTTGCGATTTTCATTCAATCTCCTTTCCGATAGACTCGATTGGTGGCAATCTGGTCGCGATAGCGAAGCTGTCGCTGACTGCTCTATGCCCAAGTGCTGCTTCGAGTAGTGTTCGGATGAATTTACCCCTGTTTCAACGTCGGGACAAACGCGTTGGGCCCATTTCGTCCCGTACTACGATTGAATCCAGAGTTAACTCAGGTGTCGCTACGTGACGCAAACACTTTGCTGATCTTTCACGCTCCTAAATCCCAAATTCATAGTAACGCTCCGCGTCGAAGACACTCGATCAGAACTTGCCTTGCTGTGAATCGAACCGTTTCGATTTCGGAGCAGACCTCCCTCGCGTTTCGTCAACACCGCCTTGATTTCATTTCTGTGTGGCAACTAGCTCAAAAGGAGTTCAAACCGAAGGCGCGGTCTTTCATGGTCTGACAACTCGTGAGACTATTAGTTCGAGATATCGCACAAACTCGTTCATAGTTCTGTTACCGATCGCAGCGAAAAAAGGTGCTTCGGAGGAGTCGTGAAAAGTGAGAGAGTAGAAAAAATATCGCTGTCCGAGGCGGTCACTCACCTATTGGAAGAATGCCGCATGGTACTACCTGGCATCCAAGCCTTATTTGGCTTTCAACTGATCGTGGTATTCAACCCTACTTTCCATGAGAAACTAAGTCTGACAGAGCGTGGTTTTCATCTGGCTGCTATAGGTCTGATCGTTATTTCTATCGCAATGCTGATGGCTCCGGCAGCCTACCACCGGCAAAGAGATCCGCAGTCCGTTAGTGAAGGCTTTGTCGTTATTGCCACGAGGTTGCTCCTGTACTCAATGTTCCCTCTTATGATCGCGCTTGGGCTCGAGTTCTTTCTCATTGCGCGAATAATTACAAACAGCGCGTGGCTGAGTATTGTGCTCGCCTCCGTGCTGGTAAGCATCTTTTCTACACTTTGGTTTCTGCTCCCCCGCAATAGAAAGCTTCAACGCTTCCTGGCACGCTGACGCTTCATTCTGGAAAAGCGCGACAGCTATTCTAAACCCTGCAATCGAACCGTAGCGTAGTAGGAGCTATTGGCCAAAGGAGGACCGCGATGGACTTCGATGTAAACGTGCGTGAGCGCATTCTGAGGCCTGTGAACGAGGTGTTTGCTGCCGTTATTGACCCGGAGAAGATGTCCAACTACTTCGACTCTTTCGGCTGACCGTTATGAAGATTGCTGAAGCGTGACTTAGTATTTCTGCAAGCTGCTGGAGCCTTCACCAGGCGCCTTTTGTCCGATAAACTTCAGTTTGTCGTTACCTTGGGTGAAGCGCAGCAACGCCAAATTAGAGTTTGTCGGCCAACTCTTCTCGGCA
>JBKOZZ010000010.1:0-5002 GCA_046726155.1 Acidobacteriota bacterium | reverse complement strand
CGGTGACCTGTCACCGCTTTGGCCCTGGGCGGCTTGACGCCCAAGTCGTTCAACTAGATTCCGTGTTGCGGTGATCGCGACAGGTCGCGACGACCAAAGCGGTGACAAGTCACCGCACTCCAAAAATCACTCGTAGCGCAGTGATACAACCGGATCGACTTTCGTCGCCCGGCGACCCGGTACGTAACAAGCAACCAGCGCGACTCCCGTCAACAACACTGCGATGGCGGCGAACGTTGCGGGATCAGTCGGTTCCACACCAAAGAGCATCGTAGCCATCAATCGGGTCAAACCAAACGCTCCAACCAAACCAACGGCAACGCCTATTAAAGCGAGCATCATTCCCTGGCCGATCACCATACGGAACACGTCACGGGGTTGCGCGCCGATAGCCATGCGAATGCCAATTTCGTGCGTGCGTTGCGTAACCGAGTAAGACATCACGCCGTAAATACCAACGATTGCCAGCACTAATGCGATACCCGCAAAGATACTAAGCAGCGTCAGATTCAAACGCTCCGGCGCCACTGACTCTGCGCGAATTTGATCCATTGTGCGGATGCTATAGATAGGTTGGTCGGAGTCGATTGACTTGACCTGCTGACGAACCGATGCAATCAACTGGTTTGGATCGCCAGACGCCTTGAGGATTACAGTCATGCCGCCTGTCGGGATTTGGGCGAAGGGAAAGTAGCCCTGTACCCGCTTCGAGTCCTGAGCGAGACCCTCCATCTTCACTCGACCCACTACGCCCAGCACGGTAAGAAAACGAGGGTCTTTCTCACTACCCATCGCTATGCGTTTGCCCACGGCTTCTTCGTTGGGCCAGTAACGTCGGGCAAACTCTTCATCAATCACGATTGAATTCAGCGGCATCATCTGTCTTTCATCGTCGTTGAGTTTGCTGAGATCTCTTCCGGCGATCCACGATCTGTCGTCGTGACTGTCAAAAACACGACCACTCTTCACCGGAATATTCATCGCCTTAAAGTAATCGGGGGTTATCAGGCACGCTTCCATCAATGGAGTTTGGTCGCGGGGTGGACGTGGCCGGCCGTCGATTACGAAAGAGGTCTGCCAGCCGTTGTTGCCCAACGGTAGTCCGGAAGCGGCGGCGGCGGCTTCAACGCCGGGCAAGCTGCGCAGGTTTTCGAGCAGGCGATTGTAAAACTGCTCGCGTTGTTCGTTCTCCGGGTACTTTTTCCGCGGCAACGCTACGGAGAAGCTGGTGAGATGGTCATAGGAAAATCCGGGATTGACCTTATGCAAACGGTAAAAACTGCGAATCATTAAACCTGCGCCGACGAGCAGCACCAGTGTCGTGCCTACTTCAACAACAACCAGCGAACTGCGCAGCCAGTGCTTTCCGGAGGTGCCGCGTCCAGTCTCTTTCAGGGTTTCATGGACGTCTACAACGCCGGCCTGCAGCGCCGGCACGACTCCAAACAGGAGGCCCGTGACAAACGACAGGCCGAGTGTAAATGCCAGCACTCGCCAATCGAGGCCAATTTCTCGAGAACGCGGAAGCGCATCAGGACTTATGTAGAGAATGAGCTTGATACCCCATTGCGCCACCAGCATTCCCAGCGTCCCGCCGATTAAAGCCAACAGGACGCTCTCGGTGAGTAACTGACGTGCGATGCGCCAGCGTCCCGCGCCCATCGCCGAGCGAATGGCCATCTCCTTCTGGCGCGTCTGCGCGCGGGCCAACAGCAAATTCGCGATGTTTGCGCAGGCGATCAGCAGCACAAAAGCAACCGCCGCAAACAGCACCCAAAGAGCGCGCCGAATGTCACCGACAAAAACTTCGAGTAACGGGTGTAGGCCGATGCCGTTACCGGCATTCGAATCCTGGTATTGCTTTTCGAGGTTCGCGGCAATCATGTCCATCTCGGCCTTCGCTTGCGCGAAGTTGACGCCCGGTTTTAGTCGGGCCACGCCGTATAGTCCCGGATGATTGCCGCGTGATTGCCAACTCGCTTCACCAGAAAGCTGGCCCACCGGAACCCACATCTCGACGCGGCTAGGAAATTGATAACCCTCCGGCATTATTCCGATCACTGTGTAGCTCTTGCCGTTCAACGAAATCTGTTGATTCAGAATGTTCGCTTGACCGCCAAAGCGGCTTTGCCATAACGGATGACTTAAAAGGACGACGGGCGTTCCGCCGGGCTTGTCTTCGTCATTGGTGAAGAGCCGTCCCAACGCCGGCTTGACGCGCAAAGCTGCAAACATGTCGGCGGACACCTGCCCGGTGATGATTCGTTCCGCATCGCCAACGCCGGTGAGGTTGTAGCTGCTGCGATTGTAGACACCGATGTTTTCGAAGACGTGATTCTGGTTTCGCCAATCGGTGAAGTTCGGATAAGAAACTGAAATCTCATCCATCGCTTTGCTGGTTTCATTGAGGAACACCAGACGATTGGATTCCGGGTAAGGCAGCGGCCGCAGCAGCACTGCATCGACGACACTGAAGATCGCGGTGTTGGCGCCGATGCCGAGAGCCAGTGCAAGAATCACCACGAAAGTAATCCCGGGACTCTTCAGCAGTATGCGAGTTCCATAACGCAGGTCTTGCCATATTTTCTGCATCGTCTTTCTCCAATAGTTCTTTTGTCCGACATGCTTTAGCTTGTCGTTTTCCCGCAATGGATTCTGTTTCGATAGTCAGCGACAAGCTGAAGCTTATCGGACTCCATCACTCGTATCGCAACGCCACTAGCGGATCGACTTTGGTCGCGCGCCGCGCCGGTATGTAACAGGCGAACAACGCTATACTCATCAACAAAAATGAAATGATCGCGAACGTGGTCGGGTCGGACGCACTTACGCCAAAGAGTAAACTCGCCATCAGGCGTGTTAAGATAAAGGCCGCGATCAAGCCAATAACCAACCCGAGCAAAGCCAAACCCATTCCTTTCTTCAAAACCAGACTCAGAATGGCACGCGGCTGTGCCCCGAGCGCCAGGCGAACTCCAATCTCACCTCTGCGTTGGGTGACGAAGTAGGCCAGCACTGCGTAAATCCCCATCACGGCCAGCAGGAATGCGAGCGCCGCAAATGCCACCAGCAACATCATTCCCACTCGGCGCGACTGGGTAGCGTCGTCGAGTAACTGATCGAAGGTGGCGATGTTTGAGACCGGCTGATCAAAATCCACCACGTGCACTTCACGCCGCACGGCCGCTACCAGCTCGAGCGGATTTCCTGAAGCGCGAATCACCAGGTCGCGCGGCTTGTAAGCGTGGAACGTAGTCATTTGCCGGTAAGGAAGATACATTTCCCCCTTGACCGGTTGATCGATTCCCATTTCGCGCACGTCGGTCACGACTCCAACAATCGTGATCCATGGCCCCTCGCCAAACTTAATTCGCTTGCCCAGGGCGCTTTCACTCGGCCAATACTTGCGCGCCATAGTTTCGTTAACGATGACGACGGGCTGCGCATTCTCATCGTCGCGGTTGTCGAAGTAACGGCCCTCGCGCAGGGGGACCCCGAGCGTCTGGAAATAGTCAGCACTCACCTGGCGGTGGATAGCATTGGTGGCAACGTTTGGCGGTGGTTGCGGGCCATCAATTGTGAAACCATTAGCTCCGCCCGGCCACTCTAAAGGCACCGACGTCGTGTAGCCTGCCGAGACAACTCCCGGAAGCGCCTTCGTGTGCGCCAGTACTTCATCGTAAAAAGCCCATCGCTTCGCAGGCTCCTGATACTTCCCTTGCAACACAGTTCTCAAGGTCAACACTTTTTCCGGCTGCAAGATCGAATACTGACCGCGGAGATTAGAAATTGTTTTCATCAAGAGCCCCGCGCCCACGAGCAGAACCAACGCCAGGGCAATTTCGGTGATTACCAGCGCATCACGCAATCTGCTACCCGAAGCGCCCAACCCAGAGCGGCCCCCGCCCTGCTTCAAAGCTTCATTCAAGTCGACGCGTGACGCTTGTAAAGCCGGCAGCAGGCCAAACACGATGCCAGTGATTAACGAAACCAGCAGCGCATAGCCGAGTACTCGGAGATCGATTTGCAGCGTAGAAGAGACCAAACCTCCGGGAATTAACTTCTTGAGAAATTCAAAGCTAAGCTCCGCCACGATCAAGCCAAGTGCGCCACCGAGGCCGGCAAGCATGAGGCTTTCAGTTAACAACTGCCGGACGATCCGCCTGCGATCCGCTCCGACTGCGCTACGGACAGCGATCTCTCTACGTCGACTGGACGCACGCGCCAGCAGAAGATTGGCGAGGTTGGCGCAGGCGATCAGCAATACCAGGCCAGCGGCCACCAACAACATGATTAAGGGCCGGCGTGATTTGCCGGTCACTTGTTCGCTTAACGACACGACCGAAGCTTCCCGGCCAGCCGCTTCGTTGGGATAATCGCGCGCGATCCGCTCGGTAATGGCGCCAATGTCGGCTTGAGCCTGCTGAACTGTCGCACCAGGCTTAAGGCGAGCAACCACAGTGAGGTTGTTATTCTGACGCTGTTTCAGGTCTTCCGCTGAAAACGCCGCAGGAACCCACAGGCCCGTGCTTCCCCAGAGGAATCGGAATCCTTCCGGCATTATCCCGACCACCTGGTGCTTCTGCCCATTTAGCAGAATGTTTCTGCCGAGGACGTCGCGGTCACCCCCGTAACGCCGCTGCCACAAGCCATAACTAAGGATCGCGACGTTGGCTGCGCCCGCCTGATCTTCTTCCGGCAAAAAATTACGACCCAGCGCCGGCTTAGCCCCAAGCAGCGGAAAGAAATTCGCCGTCGCGCCAAAGGCCTGAACCTTCTCCGGCTCACCATCACCGGTGATGTTGAAACTACGAAAACTAAGGGCGGCCATCTCGTCGAAAACTTTATTCTGCGTTTTCCAGTCCATAAAATTTGCGACGGCCACGTCGTCGTGCACGGCCCCTATCGCTGGCAACTCTTCCCACACAATTACCAATCTATCGGGTTCTGCAAATTGCAGCGGCTTGAGGAGTACGGCATTGACCAGGCTGAACATCGCCGT
>JBKOZZ010000009.1:0-8330 GCA_046726155.1 Acidobacteriota bacterium | reverse complement strand
AAAAACTGGTCAAGGAGGTCGCCGAGTTCATTCACCAGGCGTACCTGATTCCCGACACACGAGTGTTTCTTCGCGAGTGGACTGCCGAGCAGATAAGTGTCGATGGTGAACTCGGTCGCCCAATGCGTCCAATCTGTAATTTCGTCGTCCCGCCAGGGGCTACCGGTCGAGGCGAAACGGCAACTCGTCACGCGGGTGAGCTCGGCAATCGTCGACGCATGCAATCCACTGCGAGAGGATGTCACGCTGCCGAGCGGGAAGAAGGTCAGTACCAGATGGGTACTCGCATTCTTCAGCGAATACCCGCTTGAACAAGCTGCCTCGATGACATCATGGCGTTTGAGAATCCGATGGTTCTCGAAAGCATGGAGGCAGCCATGCAAACGCAGCATGGGCGTGGCAGGTAATCTTTGAGCGCATAGATATGAGAAAAATCATCGAATCGACCCTCGTATCACTCGATGGCGTCATCGGGGATCCCCACCTGTGGGCGACAGATTATTTCGACAGTGAGGCTGAGAAGTATGCACTGAAGTTGCTCTCAACAAGCGATGCGATGCTGATGGGAAGGCAGACGTACGAGTTCTTCGCGGCAGCTTTTCCCCATCGAACCGGCGAGTACGGGGAGAGAGTTAATGCAATTCGCAAGTATGTGTTTTCTACCACTTTGAAGATGGCTGATTGGAGTAACTCGTCGATCGTAAAGGGTGATGTGGCGACTGAAGTAGCCAAACTCAAATCGCAGGCTGGTAAAGATCTCGTTATATACGGTCATGGTCTCTTGGCGCAGACGCTGCTAAGGCATCACTTGCTCGACGAACTCAAGCTCTGGATCCATCCGTGCCTCGTCGGTCACGGCAAGTTGCTCTTCCGGGAGGGGGAAAAGACAAATCTAAAACTGATCGCGCAAAAGACCCTGGCAAAGGGAGTAATCATTGGCACCTATCAGCCTGTGACAAGTTTTTAGACGATGAGACAAAGACCAACGTCGAACCGAGCCGAATGAAGGATCAACATCCAAGTATTAAGAAGTTTCGAGAACGATCGTCAGCGTCGTTAAATCAAGGGCCGATCACCCTGGACGCGAATGAACTCCGCGATATCTGTCGGCAAGCGGGTGCTGACGATGTTGGTTTTGTTGAAGTCGATCGAGCGGAGCTTGCTAGTGAGCGAAGTGACATCCTGAACTTCTTTCCGCACACAAAGGCGCTGATCAGCTTTGTCGTGCGAATGAATCTTGAGCCGATTCACAATCCCGCCCGTTCGGTCGCGAATGTCGAATTCGAACAAACGGGCCATCATGTGAATGAAACTGCCCACCACATCGTGGCCGCGCTCGCAGCGAAAGGCATTCGCGCCATCAACCCGGCAATGGGCTTCCCAATGGAGGTTGCTCGCGGTACCGGCAACAAACTCTGGGTTGTTTCCCATAAAACCGTAGCTGTGGCCGCTGGGCTCGGTCATATGGGCATTCATCGCAATGTGATCCATCCGAAATTCGGTAATTTTATTCTGCTGGGAACGGTGCTGATGGATGCCGGAATATCCGAGTATCAGCAACCACTGGATTACAACCCCTGCGTGGAATGCAAGTTGTGCGTATCGGCTTGCCCAGTGGGAGCGATTGGCGCAGACAAGTCCTTCAATTTCTCCGCTTGCTACACGCACAACTATCGCGAGTTCCTGGGCGGCTTCACAAATTGGGTGGAACAGATCGCCGATAGTAAGAATGCAACTGAATACCGGCGTCGCGTCACCGATGCTGAATCTGCTTCGATGTGGCAGAGCCTTTCGTTCGGCGCCAATTACAAGTCGGCTTACTGCATGGCAGTTTGCCCGGCCGGGGACGATGTTCTCGCGCCGTTTCTGACTGATCGCCCACAATACTTAAGAGACGTCGTGCGGCCACTGCAGGACAAGGAGGAAACTGTCTATGTGGTCCCTAAGTCTGACGCTGAAGAGTATGTTGCCCGCCGGTTCCCACACAAACAGATCAAACGCGTGGGCAATAGTCTGAATCGCCTGCAATCGATTCAAGCTTTTCTAAACGGAATGCCGTTAACCTTTCAACGAAACCAATCGAAGGGGCTTGATGCTACTTATCATTTCATCTTTACCGGCGCAGAGGAACGTCGCGCGACGGTCACGATTCGCGATCAGAAGTTGGAGGTGACAGACGGTCACAACGGAAACCCGAACCTTGTCGTAACGGCGGACAGCCAAACATGGCTGGGGTTTTTGGCGAAGGAACGCAATCTTGTGTGGGCCTTGCTGCGCAGAAAGATCCGAATGAACGGTTCACCGCGACTGTTGCTGGCTTTCGGAAAGTGCTTCCCGTCGGGATGAATTTCTCGGCAATTCGGAGAACATACCGTGAACAAATTCCTAATTTACCCTTTAACGAAACAAGTTTCAGCTACTTTAAAGGAAACCAGGCGCGATGAGTTCGGCAATGAACCGAAAATAGAGCAGGCGCAGTCCAGACGAAGTATTTGCCGCCGCTGCTTGCGCCGGTTCAATCCCGGCGAACGAAGATTACTCTTCAAATACAGGCCATTCCAAAAAGAGGGAGTTTTTGCTGAAGCAGGCCCGATTTATGTCCATGAAAGCAATTGTCAGCCTGAAGCGGAAATTCTGGCCGGCTATCCTGATGAATTTCGCGAGCTTCCATTGCTACTGCGGGCTTACACAAAAGATGACGGCCAGGTAGATTCCAAACTTATCAAAGAAGGCAATGCGGAAGCGATCATCGAGACGTTCTTTACCGATCCACAAGTCGCATATTTACACTTACGCGACGGAGAATCGGGTTGTTACTACGCCAGGATTGAGAGAGCTGAACCTACATAAGGATGTCTAATCAGAAAGTTGTCTTAATCACCGGAGCGTCATCTGGCGTTGGGCAATCTACTGCTCAATTGCTTTCCGAGAAAGGCTATCGGGTCTTTGGCACCAGCCGTAATCCTGCCGGCGCCGAAGCGACATCGGGCGTGGAGATGTTAGCTCTGGATGTACGGTCCGAGGATTCGGTAGCGGCGTGCGTGAACACTGTGTTCAAAGCTGCCGGCAGCATTGATGTGCTGGTTAACAATGCCGGTTACGAGTTAGCTGGAGCACTGGAAGAAATCCCGTTAGCCGAAGCCAGGGCCCAGTTTGAGACTAATTTCTTCGGCGTCGTCAAGATGGTATGTGCAGTTCTTCCATCGATGCGTCAAAGGAAGCATGGGCGAATCATCAATGTGAGCTCATTTGCCGGCATCTCATCTATTCCATTCATGGGCTTCTACTCTGCCAGCAAATTCGCGCTGGAAGGCTACACCGGAGCCTTACGCATGGAAGTCAGCCCTTTCAATATTCACGTCTCGCTGGCTGAGCCAGCTTTTCTCAAGACGCCTATGACGGATCACCGACAAGTATCAAAAGCACAGCTGCAGGAATATGGCCCGTGGCGCCAACGCGCCTTCAATGCTTTCCGAGATTTGGAACAGAAGGCGCCGGGACCGGAGTCGGTAGCAAAGGCGATACTCAAAATCATTAGCAGTAATAGACCACGACTGCACTACCTCATCGGCTCGCAAGCGAAAATCCTTAGTGGCTTGCAACGGTTCCTGCCAGAAGGTGCATATGAACGGGGAAAGCGGAGCACCTTCGGGCTGAAGAAATGACGATGGAGATTTCAATATCGGACTCGGGTCACAAAAAGTGATTTTGTCGCCATTACATTAGGACGAATAAGTAAAGATGAGACTTCCTGGGCGCGATCGGGCGCAGCTAGTCTTCGTATTATCAAAGCATCCAGGGATTAGCGTCATGAATTTGCGGGTTCTGTTAATTGCCGGTTGTCTGTTGGGTGTCGGGAGGCTATTCGCGCCGCAAGACTCGACCGCCAGTTCTTCCAAAGTGCGAGACGACGCCACTGCGAAATCAGCTTTTACGGAAGCGTACAAAGTTTTTATGCATCCTCGCTGCGTCAATTGTCATCCGGCGGGTGATGCGCCGCTGCGTGGCGAAGATAGCCGGCCACACACTGGTCTTCGCTTACGCCGTGGGGCTGATGGACAGGGGATCTTCACGCTTAAGTGCACCAATTGCCATCAGGCGCAGAACCAACAAGGACTGCATATGCCGCCGGGCGCGCCAAACATCCTGAAAGACGGCTCACTCGATCTCATTAACCCGCGTTGGCACCTGCCGTCGGCCAGAACACCGATGATCTTTCAGGGGCGGAGCGCAGCGCAGCTTTGCCGGCAGCTTCAAGATCCGAAACAGAATGGCGCTCTGACCGCAGAACAGTTGATTCATCACGTGTCGAGTGATCCCCTCGTGCTGTGGGGATGGAATCCGGGGGAAGGCCGAACTACGCCTCCGCTTAGTCATGATCAATTTGTGGTGAGTATTAAGGAGTGGCTCGACAAGGGTGGCGCTTGTCCGAAATAACCAGGAACGAAAATGAAAAGCGTTACTTTCATCCTGAATGACAAGAACACGACAGTTGAGGTGGAGCCAGACAAGCCTCTGCTCTGGGTTCTGCGCGAAGACCTTGGACTAACCGGCACAAAGTATGGCTGCGGCATGGCCATCTGTGGCTGCTGCACGGTGCATCTGGACGGTGACGCCATCCGCTCCTGCGTTACGCCAATTGCGAGAGTTTCAGGAAAGAGAGTAACGACGATTGAAGGGCTTTCGAAGGATCTGAGTCATCCCGTGCAACGAGCGTGGATGGAAATTCAGGTTCCTCAATGTGGTTACTGCCAGCCAGGACAAATGATGGCGGCGGCTTGTCTACTCGCACAAAATCCAAAGCCTAATGAAACCGATATCGATGAAGCGATGAGCGGAAATCTTTGTCGTTGCGGTACCTATCAACGAATCCGTAAAGCTATTCATCGCGCTGCGGAAATCGGAGCCGATAGAGGAGCGCAAGGATGAGCGGCGAAAAAGTTTCCCGAAGGTTCTTCCTTTCGGCGTCCGTTGCCGCCGGCGGTGGATTGCTCATTGGTTATTCGATCTATCCAGGCTCGATTCTAGCCAGCTCCGCAGCGTCTCCTTCCAGGAACTCACCAGACGCCACCAGTATTCCGCTGAACGCATGGATTCGCATCACGCCGAGCGACGAGGTAACGCTCATCTCTTCTCAATCAGAGATGGGCCAGGGAGTGATGACGACATTGCCGGCGGTGCTCGCGGAAGAGCTGGGCGCTGATTGGAGTAGCGTAAAGATCGAGTTCTCGACCGTCGCGCCCGCCTATCGCAACCCGCGCATTAACTGGCAATTCACCGGCAACAGCGAAAGCACGACGGGCTTCTTTGATTTGCTGCGGACGATGGGCGCTTCGGCGCGAGAAATGTTAATCGTGGCCGCTGCAAATCGCTGGGCCGTAAAACCTGAAGAATGTTATGCGGATAACGGCCGGGTCGTTCACAAGCCGACCGGCCGAGGCCTGAGATTTGGTGAAGTCGCCGAAGACGCTGCCCACGTCGCACCACGTAAGAATCCAAGTCTCAAACCGCAAAGCGAATGGAAGCTCCTTGGCAGATCACTACCGCGTGTCGAGCTCGCTTCGAAGCTAAACGGAAGTGCGATCTTTGGAATCGACTTCACAGTTCCCGGAATGGTTCACGCCGCCGTCATACAGAATCCAGTTCACGGCGGCAACGTTTCATCGTTTGACAAAGACTCAGTCGCGAAGCTGCCTGGCGTAATCGACATTGTGCCAATTCCAAACGGCATCGCAGTCGTCGCGAATCAGTATTGGCAGGCCCGCCAGGCGTTGAGATCGCTCAAGGTCGACTTTGCCGTGGGAGCGAACTCGGACATCAGCAGCGAATCTTTAGACAAGCAATATCGCACTGCTCTGCGCGGCAACAGTTGGAAGACAGTCAAGTCGGAGGGTAATGCTCTCCGTGAAGAAGACATGCATGCGAAGTTCTCGGAGGTATGTTCACAGGAATACGAATCACAGTTCATGGCCCACGCGACGATGGAGCCAATGAATTGTACCGCTCATGTCAATGATGAGAGTTGCACCGTCTGGGGGCCCTTGCAGGGTCCGGAGCTGGCCAAGGTCACGCTGGCGGGAATGCTGAAGCTGCCACCGGACAAGGTGACGATCAACCGAACGTTACTTGGCGGCGGATTCGGAAGGCGATTGCTGGTTGATTTCGTGGTGCAGGCCGCGATTGTTTCTAAAGCCGTCGGTAAGCCGGTGAAAGTGGTCTGGTCGCGTGAAGAGGACATGCAGCACGACGTATATCGACCGGCGACCCTGAATCGCATCACGGCGGGGCTGGACAAGAACAGCAAACCGCTCGCCGTCGCCCACAAAGTTGTTTCACCTTCCGTTCTTCAATTCGTTTATCCGCCGGCAGTTACTGAAGACAACGATCCAACCTGCCTGGAAGGTCTGATGGAAACGCACTACGAGCTTCCTGGTCAGCGAGTCGATTTCAAACTGCTGAAAGTAGGCGTGCCAACATCTGTGCTGCGCACGACCGGCTATGGCCCGAATATTTTCGCGATCGAATCATTTATTGATGAACTCGCTTTCAGATCAAAGCAGGACCCTTACGAATTCCGGCGCACGCTCTTGAAGGACGAACGCGCGCTCAAAGTTCTTGAAATGTTGGTTGAGAAGTCGGATTGGAAAAGGCGCGCCGCCAGGGGCATGGCTCGCGGCATGGCCTATGCTGAGGCGTTTCGCACGCATATCGCTCATGCCGTCGAGCTTTCGGTAGATGGAAATCTGGTAAAGATTAATCGCATCACCTGCGTGATCGATTGCGGGGTAGCGCTCGATCCTGAAATTACGAAGAATTCGATTGAGGGCGGCACTGTTTGGGGATTGGGCGTTGCTTTCAAGTCGAACATTACCTTTCAAAAGGGTCGCACCGTTGAATCGAATTTCCACGACTATCAGATTGCCCAGATGGATGAAACACCGCCGATCGAAGTCCACATCGTGAACAGCAGCACGAAAGGACTCGGCGGGACGGGAGAAGTCGGCCCGGTGACGCTGGTTCCCGCCGTGGCCAATGCCATTTTCGCAGCCACGGGAAAGCGCTATCGCTCGTTGCCGCTCAGCCGGCATGGATTAAGGCTGGTGACAAAAGCCTGATATGCGTCCGAACGAACCAAGAACATGGAGAGAATTGCACGATCTGTCTTTGTCTTTTCACTACTGACGCTTGGCTCGATCGACGTGTGCGCTCAGACGCCAACGCCTGCACCAACGCTTTCATCAACCTCATCATCAACACCTTCGCCGACGCCTGCATCTTATCAACAGCAACGTTATGACGAAGACTGGAGCTACTTGAGAGATCCCGAAAAGAGAACCGATCCGCTCGATCGGCTCAAGTGCATTCCTTTGATCAATCGCGGATGGTACGTGTCACTCGGCGGCGAGGCGCGGTGGCGATATGAGTACTTCAGCGAGTTCGCTTTTGGAGCCGGCCCGCAGGATAGCAACGGGTATTGGCTGCAGCGATATCTGCTGCATGCTGATTGGCATCTGGGCAAGCGGGTGCGTGTCTTTACGCAACTGCAGAGTGGAATTGAGAACGGGCGCAATGGCGGGCCACGTCTGACAGATGATGATCGTCTCGAGCTCCACCAGGCCTTCGTCGATTTGAAGTTCGGCGACGAAAACAATTCGGTAGTTCTGCGCCTGGGTCGGCACGAAATGGATTTGGGCGCCGGGCGGCTGATCTCTTCGGGTGAAGGATTGAACGTTAAAAGAAGCTTTGATGGCGCGCGCCTGATTTGGAAAACCCGCAAGTGGATCACGAACGCGCAGGTGGACAAGTTGGCCTCGGTAAAAGTCGGGCTCTTCAACGACACCCCGAATCCCATGCTCACTTACTGGGGAATCGGCACAACCCGTTCAAGACCAAAACACCGCGCGGGGGAATCAGTCTTCTATATTGGACTCGATCGCAAGCGCGGCGTATTTGATCAGGGCGCGGGCCGTGAAATTCGTCACACCTTCGGTTTTCGCAGCTTTGGACAAGGCCAGCGGTTCGACTATAACCTCGACACTTTTCTACAACTCGGAAAATTTCAGGCGTTAGGCACAGCGAACAGCATTCGCGCGTGGGCCTTCTCATCAGACTCCGGTTATTTGCTTAGTCATTCACGCCTGAGGCCGAGGCTCGGTTTAAGAGCTGATATCACCAGCGGCGATCGCAATCCCAGAGACAACGTGTTGCAGACGTTCAACCCCTTGCTTCCTGGAACGAGCTACTCAGACACGATCGGGTTGATCGGCGCGCCGAATTCAATCGGATTGTTTCCGAACCTGCGAATGGTGCCGTGGCACGGAATAACCACG
>JBKOZZ010000008.1:0-9793 GCA_046726155.1 Acidobacteriota bacterium | reverse complement strand
GACTCTTTCAGTTGTGATTTGAAACTTTCGCGCGGCAGCAGTCGCAGCTCATCTGCCAACGACGCAAGATCACTTAGAGCCTGGTCGGCTGGCGCGAACACATTGACCTTGCCGCCGTCGATGATGGCGTCAATGGCTTCGTCAAGTTGATCGATAAGAAACTGCTCAGACATCTTTTTCACTCATACGCGCCCGCAGGTTTTGCAACGCGCGGAACTGCAACTGTTTGATTGCGCCTTCGCTTCTGCTCAACTTCCCGGCAATCTCGCGAATGCTCTTCTCTTCGGCAAAACGCAGGCGAATCACATAACGCTGATCCCAGGGGAGTTTATCCACAAGCCGGTAGACGCTTGCCAAAATTTGGATCTGTTCGAGGTTAGTCTCAGGATTGCCGCAATCGCCCTCAGCCTCAAGCGCAGCTTCGCGGGGAGTCTCCCGAGACAGGCGTTGGGCACGATCGGCAATTGAGTTGGCGGCGATACGAAAAAGCCAGGAAGCGAAAGGCGCGCCACGCCATTTGAATTTGCCTATATTCAAAAGCGCCTGATGAAAAACGTGCGACGTCAGCTCTTCCGCCGCCGACCGCTCGCGCACTCGCCGCGCAATGTAGGCGTACACGCGTTCGAAGTGGAGTTCATACAGCTCGGCAAAACGGCCCGGATCCTGTTGTGCCGCCTCGATTAATAGTCGTTCCTCGTGCTGGTTGTCTGGACCTTTCAAGAATAGTCCTCACGATTCGTCTTCCAACTATATAAACAGCTGAGGAACGAAAAGGTTACGGTAGAAACTGGAGAACAGTAAGCAGTAAGCAGTAGGCAGAAGGCAGTAGGCAGAAAACAAGCCAATTGATTTCGATGTAGCGAATCGCTGTAGCAAAAGGGCAGTGAAGCCTCGGCGGGCTCACTGCCTCTTGCCTGCATTCTGCTTAGTGCCTTCTGCCTACTGCTTCCCGCCGTCTGCTCAAGCCGGGCTAGTTTCCCGGAGATACTAGTTCGGCAGCTTGGGCTGTCTTTGGATCGAATGGCGTGGCGAGAAACTTCCTGGCCACGGTCAGGGCGTTATCGTAGTTAATGCCTGACTGGACCGCTTTGTTGTATTCAGAAACAGCACGGTTGCGCTCACCTTTGGCATCGTAGGCGTTGCCCTTCTTGATATGGGCCCAGACTTCGATCCACGAGGGCTTCAGGGTGCCGTTAAGCGAGGCATCAAAATTGTCGAGGGCCGGCTGCCAATTGCGCTGCTCGAGATAAAGCAGACCAAGGTTGTAGTAGACCCACGAGTTTGAACGATCCAACTTGAGCGCTGCTTCAAACTGTTGCTGCGCTTCAGCGTAAAGACCTTCCTTCATCTGCTCGATACCGCGGCGTGCAATTATTGAAACGCGCAGGTCATCAGACATGCGCAGGATTTTGTAATTAGGATCGACGACTACTTCCAGCGGCTGGCCGTTTGATTCAAAATCAAAGTCTTCACTCTTGCCTTCTATTGTCGTCGTAATCGTTTGATTGTCGCCTTCAGCGCGCAACATCAACTGCACTGGCATCCGCAGAGTGTCGAGTGTCTGTTTGACGGTGCCACGAGTGCGGAATTTTCCTGAGCGCGTGCGAATGATCTGATAGTCGACGGTAAACTCCGGAACACCCGTTCCCTCCACCCATTGCGCGAAGAAGTAGCGCATGTTTTCCGCGGCCAACTGTGATGCCAGATGTTCGAAATCATCTATCGAAGCATTCTTGCCGCGATATTCCTCAAGGAAGTTGCGCAAGAGCCGATCGAATTTCTCTTTCCCCATGCTTTCGCGAAGCATGCGAAAAACCATTGCGCCTTTGTGAAAGACAATCGATTGATAAGCAGCTGACTGATCATCCAGGGCGCTTGGCGCTCGCGCGATCGACGCTGTCTGCTCAAACGTCAGCGCCCGTTCCTGCTGTTCGCGTTGAGCCGCCTCGAGGGGGCCGCCCGTCAAATTAGACTCGCGAAATGCGAAGGCGCTCCATTCAGCCAGGCCCTGAGAAATCCAAGCATCATCAAACGACTTCAACCCTACAGTCTGGCCCCACCATTGATAAGCCACTTCACGCTGGAGTTTTTCTTCCGGCATGGGACGAGAAGAATCAAACAGCCTTGAAGCCAGAAAAATGATTCCCGGACCCGAGTAAGTGTCCAGGCTATCATCGTCCACCTGGGCCACAACGAGACGAGTGCCAAAAATCGGCGCGCCATACTGTTTGGAGTAAAACTCCAGCACCTGGCCCATCATCTCGGCGTAACCATTAATGCGACCCTCGCTGCCTGGCTTCGCGTTAAACTGAATCTCGTAGTTTCCAAAACGCAGGTTTCGATTAATGTATTGGCCGGCCGCAAAGTTTCCAATCAATACCGGCTGGCGATGAACAAAATGGAAGCGCGTGCCACCGTCCTTCGGCGAAGCCTGCGGGGTGACCGCATCGTCGCTGGTCCCAGCCACCTGCAAACCAGTGGGCACAATTAAGGTGATATCAGACGTGGCGCGATCCGCCGCGTAGTCGTGAAACGGAAACCAACGCGAGGCATACATTAAATAGGAGCCCTCAGGACCAACATAAGCCAGCCGCTTGGTTGCTAAAGGCCCGCCTTCCGGCGAGACCAACGCTCCGCTCCAGCGAAAACGAAGCGTTACCCGTTGATTGGCGGGCACAACCTGACCGAGATCGACTCTGACGCTTGGCCCAAGCGCACCCACGCCGACAGCGTCCTGAACAAAGCCGCTCAACGCCTTGCCGTCGCGATCGATGCTTTCTACACGCAACGAGCCATTCAGCTCGAAGACCAGCGAACGTGTTGGTTCCAGTGGAATCACAGTAACGTCAGCGCCGGCCCGCAACATGTGTTGGTCCGGAATTAGTTGAGCTTCAATGCGGTAACTGGTGACGTCAAAACGACTGGCCGCCTGTTGTGGCGCCGGCTGCTGTGCGCTTGCCGACATTGCAATGACGAAAAGTGCGGGAACGGATAACAACATTTGGGGGAAAGTGGACCTGAATATCTTCATATTATCTCTGCTTTTGTTGATGATTGTTCTCGATTATACAACTGCAAACCTCTCACAGCACCAGGAGTCTGACCGTTGGGCATTGGGCAGTTAGAGTTCAAGTTTTAGCTTGCGTGTCGAAGCGGCAGCGTAAGGGCTACCACCCCACGCGGGCTGCGGCTTTCCCCGGGCTGAACTCTGAACTCCCGGCTTGAAACTGCATTACTACCGCACGTTGTCTTCAGTCTCTGGCACGGACGCTTCCGGCCTTCACTCTTTCAAGCCTGGAACCTTTCCGGACCGGGATTTTTTGGATGGTAAAGAGGTGCAGGCGGTTGGCTAGAGACCGGGACGGGGTCAAAGTAATTACAGGAGCGCAGGCGTCTCGCCCACAAGGCGCCGCAGGTGCGAGAGTTTGAAATGGTGAGAGACGAGTTGCCAGGCGTTTTTCGAATCAGAAGCGGGGGCAAGCCCACCTTCCCCACCCTGAGCTGATCCGAATTGAGTCTTGAGTCGTGGTAGAAGGGCTCTCAGCCCTGTCAACCAGGCAAGGAAGAGAGTCTCTCAGCTGAGGAAGGTTGGCTTGTCCCCGCTGCTTGCTTAAGAAGTGATTGTTTGTGTAGCGCAAACTGTTAGTTTGCTTGGTTACCACTCACTTGAGAGGTCGTGATCACGCAATCTAACCAGATTGCGTTACAGGACGTCCCACGAAATTCAATTCTTTCTGATCGTCATTCACAACCGGCAACGTCCTATCAATCGGATCGAAAGTAAATCCATCCCGGGAAGGAATTATTCTGTAACTGCGCGTCGAGGTCGATGGCGCTACGGTAAACGAATAGTTTCCCTGCTCGTCGGTCGTGGCGGCCAACACAGTGCCCAGAGGACTGATGAATACCACCACCACATTCGCGATTGGATTGTCGCTCGCGTCTTTAACTCGCCCACTGATCGTGACTGTCGCGCGCGGTGGCTTATCCATTTTTTCTACGGGCGACGTTTCCAGTGAAGTCGGCGCGGAAGATGCTGCGCCAGGAGTTCCCGGCGCGGGCGCCACAACTGTTGAATCCGGCGTCGGCGTCGGCGCGGGCGAAGAAGTTGGCTCGCTTGGCGAAGGAGTCACAGAAGCGGGCGCTGCCGATGACGCAGGAGTGGGCGCTGGCTCGCCAACCGGCGTCATCGAACGCGTGGGAGCTGCAGCCGGTGTGCTCTCGGGCGACGAGGCCGGCTGAGCGCCAGTATCAGTCGTCTCTGGTGTGGCTTTAGTGGTAGAAGGCGCAGGTTCCGTAGCGACCACAGGTGTTTGCGTGCCTACCTGGGTTACGGAAGCGTGACCAATCCGTTCATCGAGTCCGTCGAGCGAACCGTTGACTTTACGGTAGAGTTGTTCGATTACGGCGCGGCGCACCGAATCAGGTTCGCCTGCGTTGTAGCTTTTGATGTAATAAGAAAGCGCCTCTCTTTTTTTGTCCTGACGCTCAAGAGCGGCGCCGAGATGCCATAGAGCAGTGCGCGCCGCGGGCGTGCCTTCCGGAAGTATCGTGACCGCGCGCTGCAAATGTTCCACGGCATCGTCCAGCTTGTCCCGACTGAAGAGGGCCCAACCAGAAACATCCTCGATACGGCCGCGCAGGAGATTAGACAAAACGTTACGCGGCGCCTCGGGAATCTCGGGTGTGCCTCCCGCCGCGATCGCTCGAGCTCGAATCATACGAAACTCATCAGCCTGCACCACGAGTGTTAGAGCGGGAACATTCATCCCAGCCTCGGCACTGTTTCGCGCTGCTTCGGCAAGTTCATAGGCCGTCTCGAAACCAACACCTTTTTGTAACAGCCGGCTCGCTGCATAAAGTTGACGGTGGACCCGCGCAGCGTCATCGCCTGAGGCAAACTCATTCGCTGCGGCAGTCGCACGTCCCTCGTCAATCGTTCCCCCGTTGGTTTCCTGGTTGAGCAAAGTAGTAAGCATCAACAACGCCTTGAGAAGTTTTGCGTTGTTCTCCGTATCGGCGGCAACCGCTTGAAAGATGCTTGCCCGCCGTTCCGGCGCCAGCAAATCGATAAAGTTAGCGCCGCGCGCGGAGGCCTGCCCGCCCAGCTTTGTTTCGATCTGGCCATCTTTCACGCTGAACGATTGCATTAGAACTTCTGCGGCCTCTTCATAAAGTCCAGCAGCGGCAAGCGCGCTCGCCAGTTCGTAGTCGAGCGTCGGAAACTTTCCATATTGCCGCGCGAAACGAAGAGCGCGTTCCGCTTCGAGCGGTCTCTTTTGGGCGATTAAGGCGCGAGCCAAAGCCACTTGCGACCACGTGTATCGCGGTTCGATCTCCACGGCTTTCTGTCCGAGGTTGAGGGCCGAATCGCTGTCGTTGTGAGCGGCAAACCAGTAGGCGGCGCCGGCGAGCAGGTTGAGGTTGCGCGGATCAGCCTGGAGGGCCTTGTCGAGTTCGCCCTTTGCTTCCTCACTCCGGCCGAGCTCGAGCAGTGAAAGAATCAATCCTGTCCGGGCTGCTTTGTCATTGGGTTCAGCGTCAAGTTGTTGGCGATAGAGGGCAAGCGCTTCGTCAGCTTTCCCTAAGCCGCGGTTGAGATCGGCCAGACTGCGTCGGGCCGCTTTGGAGCTTGGATCAAGGTCGAGCGCTCGTTTATATTCCGCGGCCGCCTCATCGAGACGTAGCGAAATATGCAGTGCCCGCCCGAGGGCCTGATGCGCTTCGGCAAGATCTGGAGCAAGCTGCACCGCCTGTTTTGCCAGCCGAGTGGCCTCGGCTCCCTGCTCAGTGCTGGTATAAAAACCGGAAAGTGCCACCAGCCGCTTCGAATCGTTTCCGAATTTCGCCTCGATGTTCTGCGCCGCCTTCGCGGCAACTTCAGTCTCACCGCGCAAGTAGAGATTCAAGGGAACTTGAGAAATAACTCCGGCAAACAATTTTTCCGAAGAATTGACCGGCGCTTCGGTGATCGCCAGCATCAGTTGTTCAATACCGCCCGCACTATCACCATTCTTCAATCGCTGATCACCCAAAGCTGCATGCGCGCTAACCAGAAGTTCCGTCGCGCGTTCCTTCGATTTCGATTCCGGATGATCATTCAGGAACGCTCTGAGTAAAACGATGCGCTCCGCCAGAGGCTTAGTTAGCGTCAGTTCGACTTCTTCAGATTCCGCTTCATCATCGACGCCGGTGTCCGGCTTTCTCTTTCTTGTGGCGGCGACGCCGCTGCGCGTTGCGGACGTTTTAACTGTCGCTGGACCAGTCTCACTTTTTGTGGTTCTCGCTATCGCTGGAGCTGCTTCATCTGTCGGTTTGTTTGAAGAGTTGTCCGGTAACGCAGGAGTTGTGGCTGAAGCCACTTCAGGCGCCTTGTCGAAGTCATCGGCGTTAAGTGCCAGTTTTTGCCCGAGCGCCTTTACAAAATGTTGCACACCTGCATTCAAGCCTTCGTTGAATTTACCGGCATCAATCAACCCATGCATGAGCTGACCCATCTCGCCCAGCACCCCTTCAGGCAAATCGCTCTGGACTGCCTTGCTAAACTGTGTGAAGGACGTTTTCTCGTTAACTGAGATGACCAGCAGCAAGCTTTTCCTGGAGCTGGTGCGCACGCCAATGTTCCATTCCTTCGCGAGCTGTCGCGAGAAATCGAAAATGTCCTGACCCGCGGTCGATTGCACCGTGGCTACGTCAAATTCAATTCCGGTCTTGAGCTTTACATTCGTGAGGATATTTTCCAGTTGCTGCTTCGTCGTTTCATCCACTACGCGCGCAAAGTCGTTTACGTGACCGCTCGGCGCCGGCATTTGTAGAGTCGTCTGCGGATGTTGCGTCACACTCAACGACAATAAGACCGCGGCGCTGCAAAGAAGGAGTAGCCAGTTTGGCTTTTGATGATCTAATAATTTCATCTGCAGACTCTCTTGAAGTTCCGGCCTTTTCATGTCGGGAGGGAAGTATGCCGGTTTATCCTGGACGACATCGCCGTAGTCAGATTTAGGCAATGGGTGAGTTTCGTTGAACGTGTCCGATAAACTTTAGTTTGTCGAGCCGCCACGAGAAGCTAAAGCTTATCGGACATCAAACTGACCCACCACGCAGGTTTATCTAAAAATGGGTAGCCGCTCTGCCTGCATGATACCATCGCGTGCTTTACTCAGCGAGTAGGACTCGACAGTAGGACTCGACATAGGTGCTGAGGCAGTTTGAATACTACCGCCTGTGCGAAAGTTCCGGTCCCATGATGTCAGTACCACCTCGCGGTAGCGGGTGGGTCATTGCAACGAATGAATCTAATATGGAAACCACCGAAGCGTTGGGTTAAGTGCTCGTGGCGACGGCGACCCATCGGCTACCTCCTGGTGGTAAACTGACCTCATCGCACCGCATGTTGCTAATATGCGCATCCTTACAAACTGCATCAGTACCTCGACATAAGCCGCGAATTTACGAGTGTAAATGCGGATCAAATCGATGGAAGAACATAAGCTCAGGAAATCTTTTTCAGATTCGTGTCATCCGCGTTAATCCGCGGCTAAGTTTAGTTCTCGGAGGTTGCAGTGAGCGAACTCGATGAGGCATGGGCGCACGAGCTGGCCAAAGCTGAAGCGCGAGCGCGCGCGGCCGGGCGAACTGACATCTCTGAGTATCTTGCATTGCGCAGCTCTAATGATTTGATTAGAAAGACTGCCAGCAAGTGGCTACTCGGGTTGTTTGCGACTGCTGCCGGTGAAGCTAACCGCGCCGGCGCCGCCATAAAGATCTCGACCGAAGATGCTCATCGCTTCAAAGTCGGCAATGCCAACATGGTCGGAAGTCGCCTGAGTTTGAAGAGCGGTCTGCGAACGCTCTCCGTAGAAATAGGCTGGCCTCGTCTGCCGCGCGATGGCTTCATTCGCGGCGGTGGCCTGGCTTGTAGCAATATCAAACATCTCGGAATCAAACGCGCAAATGAAGAACTCCGGCTGGTCCTTAGTGGCAATGGCACCCCGAGTTGGATCGTGCTGGGAAAACATGGCTCGCCAGGCAAGCCTCAGGAGTTTCACGAAGCCAACGTGAGAAATCACATCGCTATCCTCCTCGATGATTCGCTAAAGTGAGCCAGGCACCCTCCTAACGATTTCCGCTAACCGCTGCACGTTTTCGAACCACTCCGGCTGGTAAAACAGTTCTACCCTCAACAAAAACAGGTTGAAGATTGCAGTTTTTCGCCCCTATCGCGATGATCTGCACGCTTTAACACTCCAAGGCACAGTGCTTGCCAATATGGCTGTGGTATGACGCTCGATGTGGCAGGTGTCCCCCCTTTCGCGAGCGGAGAACCTGGCTGACCAAATTGATTCGCACAAACTCGAATATTTGGCCGGCTTCGAACACAGACTTGAGGAGGGTATTCATGACAAATCGACGCACACTTAGATTCTCAATTTTCGCGGCTGCAATACTGGCCCTGTGCTTGCCGGTGCTGACGGCCGCTCAGGGTGGCTACGATCCCTGGGGTCGCAATCGCAACGATGACTATCGTCGTAATCGCAGCTATGGCCGCTACGATGAGCGCTATCTTCGCGACTCTATTCAACGGCTGGATCGATTAGCCAAGGATTTCGAAAGGGATTTGGATCGTGACCTGGATAGAAGTCGTGACGATGGAACTCGCCATGAGGACCGTCTCAATAATGAAGCCCGCGACTTTCGCAATGCGGTGAGCGCTCTAAAATCACGTTTCGGTAATGGCCGTGATCTAAACCGGAGTATCAATGAGGCCCAGCGAGTTTTGCAGGAAGCTAATCGCACCGAGCGAGCCACGCGCCATCATTTCGACAATTCACGCCTTAGTTCAGAATGGTCGCAGATCCAGAATGAGTTGCAGGTAATCGCTGATGCCTACGGTATCAGCTACCGGGGCGGCTACAACAATGGTGGTTACTATCCGAATGGTCGTAACGACGACTATCGCCGGAACTATCCCAATAACCAAAACCGCAACAACGACTGGTGGCGGAGAATTCCGTGGCCTAACTAAACGCCATCACGAAGCCATCGCTGGCCACGTCCGTGCAAGAGCAAAGCCTCGTTCCAGACTTGAAAGAGCTGGACCGGGGCTTTCGCGTGCCTGTCCGGGTCTTTCGCGTACGCGACCGGGCTTTCGCGTGCCTGTCCTGATGGCTCGCACACCCAATTACGTCCAATGGATCGAGCCCGTCATTGCTGGGACCGCGGGCGTCTCGCCCGCCGTGGTTCGCTGGCGTCATCCGTCGAATAGAGGCGGTAGCCCGACCGTGAAGCCCGTCATTCCTGGGACCGCGGGCGTCTCGCCCGCCGTGCTTCGCTAGCGTCATCCGTCGAATAGAGGCGGTAGCCGACCGTGAAGCCCGTCATTGCTGGGACGGCGGGCGTCTCGCCCGCCGTGCTTCGCTAGCGACTGAAGTTCATCGGACAAACTAATGTTCACCAGGCGCCTTATGTCCGATAAACTTCAGTTTGTCGTTACCTTGGGTAAAGCTCAGCAACACCAGTTTAGAGTTTGTCGGCCAACTCTTTTCGGCAGTAATTCCAGGGCCACTCGCGCCAGTGTTTTACCAAACCGGCTTTCACAGGGTTGTCTAGAACATATCTAATCGTAGCGTCGAACTTCCGGGGCGAATAACACGATCAAAGCTTTCCTGTTCCCAAAAGGTCCCGCCGCGTGACAGGATCAGGTTGCATTCCCTGGCGCTACGACCTTTCACCAACTTCATGATCCGCGACAAGCTGGGATGTTTACTCGTGAAGACCGGATGACCATCCTCGT
>JBKOZZ010000007.1:0-15885 GCA_046726155.1 Acidobacteriota bacterium | reverse complement strand
GGGAGACCACGCCGGATCGCGTTCCGCCGACCCGCTCGAGTTCGTCAGATTGCGCACGTCGCCCTTCTCTGCCGGAATCGTGAAAATCTCGCCGCGCGCCTCAATCACAACGCGCTTTCCCGTTGGGGAAATCGCGATATTGGTCATGCGATTGGTGACGTCTTCCCAATTCGGCATCATCCACGGGAAGTCGCCCGCGGCGCTGATATTAACGACATGTTCTTTACCGCTTTGCGGATCCAATTCGTGAACGTAGCCGGCCTGTTCGAAAACCAGCGAACCCGAACCCGAATCGAGCGCCTTGACGTCGAAGTCCCTGAATTTGGTCAACTGGGATAACTTCTTTGTCTTTGTCTCGTATTCCCAAACGTTGGCAACACCATCCCGATCGGAAATGAAATAAACTGCGTCGTCCAGCCAAACCGGATCGACATCCTTCGAATCGGTCCATGGCGGCGAAATCAGGTCGTAGCTTTTCAGATCGACAATCCAGATAGGCCGGTTCTGGCCGCCGCGATAGTTGCGGCGCTCTTCATCCCAGGAATTATTCATGCGATAAGCGATGCGCGCGCCGTCAGCGGAGATCTTCCCCTGATAAGCGCGCGGTAGCGCCATCGGTTCTTCGACACCTCCCGTGGCGGGCACGGTCCAGAAGCGCGGCGCGCCACTCGGCGCCCACGTAGCGCGCGACGATGAAAAGAGAATGAACTTGCCGTCAGGCGTCCAGCCCTGGACCAGGTCGCCGGCCGGATGCCACGTGAGCCGCCGCGGTTCTCCACCCTCAGCTGAGACAACGTAAACATCGAGGTTGCCGGCATACTCACCGCTGAAGGCGATCCACTTTCCGTCGGGAGAAAAATGCGGGTTCGTTGTTTGTCCCTGAAAACTCGTCAGGCGACGAGCGCTGCCGCCCGCGCGCGGCACGGTCCAAATATTATTTGCGTAAGCGAAAGCAATCTGCGTTGCACTTACTGTTGGCGTGCGCAGCAAACGTGTTTGTGCGTTTGTTGTTTGTGCCTGTACCGCAAAAACAAGGCCGACAACGAGTGCGCCGAATACCATGACCGGGCGACAACCAATCATGAACCGACCTGGAGACGTAACTGAGCGACGGCAGGGCTTCGCCGTCGAATTCCGTGCTGGCATGTGGTTATTCCTCCGGGATAGGATGGATGATTGCGGCTTCTTTTAGCACGAAGCGACGTCGCCGGGCAAAGTTTTCTTTATGACTACGCCACAGATGGGCGCGGATAGACACAGGTAGGAATTTGTAATGGTGGTGGTTCGTCGAGATTTTGATCTCTTCTGCTTATCGGTCATGCCTGCGCTAATCTGTGTTGCATTTGCTGAGTGAGTCCGAAGGTCGCTGATTACAGAAATTTGGATATGACACAAGAGTTCGGATGGCGAATGATCTTGCGCGACCAAACAAACTTTTTGGAGGATTATCGAAACTAATTGCCGGGCGCCGCGTAGTAGCCACCACCCAGGCGGACTACCCACCTGGGCCCGGCACCAAACGTGGCGTAGCTCGGCCTTGATGTGTGATTAATGAGAATTCCGTATCTCATTAGCCTTAACAAGTTTTCTTATTCCAACTAATTCTATGGAGAACTCTATGAGTAACAGGAATAAATCCTTCATCGCGGGCGCGTTGTTAGTGGCGATGAGTGTGGCAACCGTCTTTGGCCAAACACGTCGCGGTTATGATCCATCCAACATGGACAGAAACACCTCCGCCTGTGTCGACTTTTATCAATATGCCAACGGCACCTGGCTTAAGAAGACCGAGATTCCGGCGGCCTATTCCTCATGGGGTAGCTTCAACGTACTGGCCGAGAATAATCGCAAGACGCTTTACGATATTTTGGAAGAGGCGGCGAAGAATACTAACGCCGTCAAGGGCAGCAACGAACGGAAAATCGGCGACTTCTACGCCAGTTGTTTAGACGAAGCCAGGCGTGAAGCGGAGGGAATGAAGCCGCTCGTGCCCGAACTTGCCCGTCTCGACAAAATCAAAAGCGTGAAAGATGTGCAGGCGCAGATAGCCTACATGCACCGCCACGGCATTGCTACGCTGTTCGGCTTCGGCTCATTACCCGACTTGAAGAACAGCTCGATGGTGATGGCGTTTGCCGGGCAGGGCGGCCTCAGCTTGCCTAACCGCGACTACTACGCGAAGACGGACGAGAAATCCGTAAAGCTGCGCGAGGATTTTGTTAAGCATGTCGCCAACATGTTTCAGTTGATCGGCGAGACGCCCGAGCAGGCGACTAAAAACGCGCAGACTGTTCTCGCGTTTCAAACCCGTCTCGCGCAGAATTCTCGCACGCCCATCGAATTGCGCGATCCGACCACGCAGTATCACATGATGAACCCGGCGCAGTTGCAGGAGTTAACTCCAAACTTCTCCTGGGAAGACTACCGCCGCGGCGCCGGCGCGCCGACCACCGGCGATATCAACGTGGCCCATCCGGAGTTTTTCCAGGCAGTCAACAAAATGCTGGCAGATGTGCCGGTCGCCGACTGGAAGACTTACCTCCGCTGGCATCTGGTTACCGCCGCCGCACCAAGCCTTTCTTCTAAATTTGAAATCGAAAACTTCAACTTCTTCGGCAAAACGCTTGAAGGCAGAAAAGAACAGTTACCGCGCTGGCGTCGCTGCGTTTCCGCGACCGATGCCAGTTTGGGCGAAGCGTTGGGCCAGGTTTACGTGGCTCGCGCCTTCACGCCTGAGTCGAAGGCACGCATGAAGACGATGGTCAACAATCTGATCGCGGCCTTCCACGACCGCCTGCAAAAACTCGATTGGATGAGCGATGACACGCGCAAGCAAGCGATCGCCAAGCTGAACGCGTTTGGTCAGAAGATCGGCTACCCCGAAAAATGGATCGACTATTCCGCGCTCAATGTCTCGCGTGATTCCTACCTGGCGAATGTATTGCGGTCCAGTGAGTTTGAGCAGATGCGCGACTTCAATAAGATCAACAAACCGGTTGACCGGAAGGAGTGGGGCATGACACCGCCAACCGTCAATGCCGGTTACAATCCACTCAACAACGACATTTCGTTTCCTGCGGGTATATTGCAAGCGCCGTTCTTCAATCCCGATGCCGACGACGCGATCAACTATGGCGCCATCGGCGCAGTGATCGGCCACGAGATCACGCACGGCTACGACGACCAGGGCAGCGAATTCGACGCCAGTGGGAACCTGAAGAACTGGTGGACGGAGATTGATAAGAAAAATTTCGACCAGCGCGCTGAGTGCGTCGTCAACCAATTCAGTAGTTTTGAGGCAGAGCCGGGTCTGCACCTGCAGGGTAAGCTCGTCTCGGGCGAATCCATCGCCGATCTCGGTGGGCTCTATGTTGCTTACGACGCTTTCATGAAGTCGCTGCAAGGCAAGCCGCGTCCGGCGGACATTGATGGCTTCACGCCGGAGCAGCGATTCTTTCTAGGGTGGGCGCAGGTTTGGGCCGAGAAATACACGCCCGAGGTCGCGCGCCTTCAGGCCCAGGCCGACCCGCATCCGCTCTCCCGCTTCCGCGTTAACGGTCCGCTCTCAAACATGCCGAAATTTGCTGAGGCATTTCAGTGCAAGGCGGGCGATGCAATGGTGCGCGAGGAGTCGAAACGCTGCCAGATTTGGTAACGAGACGCACCTCGTATAACTGGGAGCGCGGGCGTCCCGCCCGCAAACGCGCCGCAGGCGCGAAGTTTTCGGAATTCAAGAGGGGTGAATCAGGCGTTTTTTTCGCGCTTCGCGCTCATTTGCGGGCGGGACGCCCGCGCTCGCAGTAAAGAGTTGCTCGCAACCAGGAGCGACTGCTGTCGTTCCTTGCGTTCACCCATATCACGTTACATAATTCGCCAAACCGCAGAAATCAGGAGAGACATCCATGATCACCTTAAAACGTTTCTACACTTCTTCGTTTGCTCTCTTAATCCTTCTGTTGTTGGTGGCGCCTTCTGCATCGGCGCAAAATCCACCACCCTTGCGCACGCCGCGTCCAAGCCAGAAGGCCAGCGTCATGCAAACCATCGGCGTCACGGACGTCACCATCACTTACAGCCGACCCGGCGTGAAGGGCCGAACAATCTGGGGCGATCCACTACCGGAACAAGCAAGCACCAAAGGCGAGGCCACGCTTGACGATCAAAACGTGCGTCCTAAAGGTGCGCCCATTGTGCCCTGGGGCCACGCCTGGCGTACCGGCGCCAATGAAGCAACGCAGTTCGTGGTCACCGACGACGTTTTGATCAATGGCCAGAAACTTCCGGCGGGCAGCTACAGTCTGCACACGATTCCCACCAAAGATGAATGGACCATTATTTTCAACAGCGTGGCCAACCAATGGGGCAGCTTCAGCTACGATCCCACCAAGGACACGCTGCGTGTCAAAGCAAAGCCTGTGTGGGAAACTACTAATAAGGAGTGGTTGGAGTATTGGATTGATCCCATCAACGATAATTCCGCGGAGGTCAACATTCGCTGGGAGAAAGTGCGTGTTCCTTTTACCGTTGAAGTGAAGGACGTGAAGGCGCTGACGTTACAGAAAGCTCGCGCCGCCGTGGCTGCCGCCAAACCCGACGACTGGCGCACTCCCTTACAAGCCGCCAATTACGTACTCTTGAGCCCCGATAAGATTGATCCTACTGAAGCGATTGGCTGGCTCGAACAATCAATCAAGGTCAAAGAAACTTTCGGCAACATGTACACGAAGGCGCGTCTGCTGGCTTCGCAGGGCAAGACGGGAGAAGCTATCGTCGCCGGCGAGAAAGCTCTCGCGCTGGGCAAGGAAGCGAAAGCAAACACCGGCGATTTGGAAAAACGACTCGCTGAGTGGAAAACCAAAAAAATGTAACGCTTTCTCGGTACTGGGTAGTTTAGCGTGGGGAGGTCGGATTCTTTGGAGAACCGTCCGCGGTAGCGCCGAGATGATAACTCTCGCGGTGTCATGAGGTCAGTACCACCTCGCGGTAGCGGGTGGGTCTTCCTCAGGATAGATCCGTCCGCGCACTAATCATTTTGTTGGTCATCTAACTTTCCCATCGAGAACCCACCCGCTACCGCGAGGTGGTACTGACCTCATGACACGGCAACGTGGAGTTATTACACAGTCGCGGTAGCGCCGGATGCTAAAGTCAACTTCAAACATTTTGCCGGGTTGCAGCATCCGCACAAGCGAACGCTGGAAATTAATAGGTTGCTGCCTGTAACAAAGTCTCTTCCGCCAATCCTTAGTACAATCACTACGCTGAAGTTGACTCTAGCATCCGGCGCTACGCTCGGTTCTGCATCGCTGCCTTCCCCGAACAGCTGTAGAAATGTTATTGTTCTGCATATCCCCGCTGGTTTAGACCTGACTCTTATGCTTCGTTAGAGGTGACAAATATGAAAGCCCAATCCCTGCTTGCTCGCTTCCTTACCGTTCTTCTGATCACATTTTTTGCGGTCTCGCCCGCGTGGGCCACTTGCGGCGGCGGTGGGGGTGGAGGCGGCGGTGGGATGTCGGGGGGTAGCGGTGGTGCCTCGGCCCCGGAAGTTTATCCCGTGCCGTGGAAAGTTCGCGCGCCCAAAGATCCACCCGCGATGGGATTGGTGCTCTACTGGTTTCCCGCATCTACTGAGGAGTTGAAAAAATCGAGCCTGCGCATGTCGCGCACACTCTCTCTTTACGCATCGCAATGCATCTCGATGGAGCTGGCCGACCGCAACGTTCCCAACGCACCGCAACTGGTTGGTGAGGCAAAGCTGCCGGTAGCGGTGCTCGCAACGCCTGATGGCACACCAGTTACAAGAGTTGAAAACAAGGACGGAAAGCTCAGAGTAGAGGCAGTGGAGAAGGTCGTCTCAGCAGAAGTGAAAACGCGCGAGAGCACACTCGATGGTCAGCTGAAGGAAGGCAAGGCGAAGGCAGCGGCTGGCGAAAAAGACGCCGCTATCAAGTTCCTCCAATCAGTAGTCGAGCAGAAGTGCATGTTTCCGAAGAAGGCGAAAGACGCCGCCAGGGAATTGAAGAAACTGGGCGTAAACGAAGTCGCCGGCATAGCTGATGCTCCGGAAGTTGCCTCTCCGGTTTTTGAAGCGCGCGAGAGTGCCAGGATCGAACTGACCATGCGCAATGGCCTCATTGCCGAGAACAGAGCGCGCTACCTGATCGCAGAACAGCTCTACAAACGGGCGCATCTCATGGATCCTGCTGACCCTACTCCCCTGCGTTACCTTGGCGAACTCTATCGCCATCACATCGGCGACTGGGACCGAGCTCGCACGACATTCGACGCCATACTCAATATGCCCGCCGATCCACTCTCGCGAGCTGTTGCCTTACACGGTTTGGGCAAGATCACGATCCATGAAGGTGCATTCCTAAAGGGACTCCACTTAATGGAACAGTCTGTCGCGGAGTACCCGCTCGCGCTCGCTTATCGCAATCTGGCGGTATACTGGAATTCGGAAGGCGACCTGGTTAAGGGTAATGAGTATACACAGAAGGCGCTCGCGCTCGATCCTAAGGATCCTTATAACCTTGTCTTCGCCGCCGTCTTTATGGCTGCCTCCGGACACCATGAGGAAGCATTGAAGGTGGCCAGCGCGAATGTAAACCTGCTGCCTGCTTCCTACAATCTTGCGGCAATCTACGCGCAGAATGGCCAACGTGAAAAAGCGCTGGCATTTCTCAAGCGCCACTTCTATCAGTACGAGCGCTACCAGGCAGTGCGGTCCAAGGAAATGATGGAGGCTCGAGTGGACGCGGTGTTTGATTCCCTGCGTCAGGATTCAGCATTTCTTGCGCTTACCCGCGACGCCGACGGGCGGCTGATGATGCCAATGAAATCGATGGGGACGCCTTCGCAAAACAAGTAGCTTAACCTCTCACTAACACTAAACGGTTTCGATCATGCCCGCGCCGTCCATCCCGGCGCGGGTCTGATTGATCACGTTCGGGCAATTGGCCAAACTCATAGAAAGAACCCTGCCGATTCAGCTTAACTTAAGGCAGCGGTTGCGAGCGTGGACAATGAACCAACGAAGTAATAGGAAGAGTAAAATGCAGGATCTTCGCAGATGCCAAATCTGGACAAGGAAATAATCAGGGCCGCGAAGTCGGGAGCGGCAACGAGAGTGAAAGAACTCCTCGAGCAAAACCCTCAGCTTATCTCGGCCAGGGATACAGATGGTTCCACCCCGCTCCATTGCGCGACCTGGAAGGGACATCAAAACGTTGTTGAGTTACTACTTCGTCTTGGCGCGGATGTTAACGCGCGAAACAATAACGAGCACTGGGGTACGACGCCGTTGCATGCAGCGGCACATGCGAACCAGCGGGCGATTGCGGAATTACTGATTGCACGAGGCGCAGATATCCACGCTATTAATCTCAATGGTAGGACTCCATTGGCAGAAACCGAGTTTCATAAGGCCAAGCCGGTCGCAAATCTTTTGAAACAACACGGAGCCGATGTTTAGTCTTACATAAGGTTACATGGGAGTTGCCAAACTAACAGACCAGAACACAGTCTTGCCCGCTAATAGCAAGTATGCGCGTGTGGAACGTGAGCGGCGATATCTTTTGCAGGATTTGCCGGAAGGTTTGACGCGGGCCAGTCCCCACGTGCAAATCACCGACAATTACCTCACTGGCACGCGCTTGCGACTCAGGAAAGTACGCGATCCGCAAACCAACAAATGGACCGTGAAGCTGACGCAGAAGTTTGCGCCGAACGCGGAGGACTTTTCGCGCACGATAATTACCAACATCTATCTCAACGCGGTTGAAGCGGAAACACTCGCCGTGTTTGAGGCTAATGAGATCCGCAAGAACCGGTACCCGTTTGAGTTTCAAGGGCGAAAGTTTTCGGTGGACATGTTTCTTGGTGATTTGTTTGGACTGGTACTGGCGGAAGTGAGCTTTGAAAACGATGAGGAGCTGAACAACTTTCCCAGGCCGCCGTTTGCTATTGCCGATGTGACCGCTAACGAGCTGTTCACGGGTGGCAAGTTATGTGATTTATCATTTGCAGATATTCGGTCTGAGATTGCGAAGAGCGGGATTGCTCGGACTGCTTAGGAAGCGTATTCACAAACAGAAACACGAATCGTTACACGCTGAAAATTTCTAAAAGCCCATTATGATACATACGAGAACATTTGCAGTCCTGGTGGTAATCGTAATTTTCGCTGTTGCGGGATGCAGGAAGAATTCCGCACCGAGTGAACAGACGGCGGCAAGCCCGGGGGAGGGGACTGAGCGTCAACACCCGGAAGGTGGTGTTGGGATCCCGGCTCAGACCAGATTTTTCAAGGGCTCGATCGGTAGCGCGCTTGGATTGCAAATGAAGCTCGTGCGTGAAGGCGAGAGCCTTAGCGGCTCATATTTCTACCAAAAGGTGGGAAAGAAGATTGACGTGCGCGGCAGTGTCGACAAAAACGGAAATGTGACTCTCGAAGAGTTTGATCTAAGCGGAAAACAAACCGGTGTCTTCAAAGGTGTTTGGAAACAGGATGAGAACGGGGCAATTGAAATCGCGGGAAACTGGACGAAGTCCAACAGTGACAAGCAGGCGGCATTCTCGCTGCATGAGGAACCGATTGAGTTTAGTCACAGCGAAGAGATCGTGGCGCGGCAGATCAGGGAGAAGAACAAGAAACTAAAGTATGAAATCGACGTTGAGTATCCGCAGTTGAGTGGTTCAGTGGATCCAAACTTCGAAAAGTTTAACCAATCTGTTCGTAGCTTGATTAGCAAAAAGGTTGCCGATTTTAAGAAAGAGATGGCTCCGGCGCCTGAGGATCAGCCGGCGACTGACACGCCGGGTGTGCCGGCTGATGAGTCCATGGGGAGCGACATTAGCGCCGGCTACACAGTGGCGTTGGCCAGGGACGATTTAGTCAGCGTTGAATTCACCATCAGCAGTTATTCCGCGGGAGCGGCCCATCCAAATTCCTACACCGAAGTTGTCAACTTCGATTTGAAAAACGGAAAGCCACTTAAACTGGCCGATCTTTTCGTGCCGGGGTCGAAATATCTGCAGACCCTTTCGACGTATGGCGTTCAGGCGCTCCAGAAACAAGCAAAGGCTGAAGGCGCGGACGCGATGCTGGATGACGACTGGATTAAAAAAGGCGCCGCTCCGGAATTGACTAACTACCGCAATTGGACAATTAGCAGGAAAGGTCTGGGAATTACTTTTGACCCTTACCAGGTTGGGCCATACGCTGCCGGTCCGCAGCATGTGCTGGTGCCTTATTCAGCGCTGAAGGAAATTATCAAGCCGGACGGGGTGGTGGGACAGTTTGTGAAGTAATCGGTGAGCGAGCGAAGTGATGAATCGGCTTCTAGGCTTATGGGCGATTCTTGGTGGCGCGTGTCTGATTGTCGTGGGGCTGCTGATCTACTCGGGCGGATTCAACTGGTTTGGAAAGTTGCCCGGTGACATTCATTATGAAGGCGAGCGAGTACAGCTCTACATTCCGCTCGTTTCGATGTTGCTGGTGTCGCTGGCGTTGAGTTTGATCTTCTATTTGATCCGCAGGTTTTTCTAGCTCTTTGGTCTTGAGTCCGTGAAGCGGTCTGAGACAAACGACGCGAGAAGTAGCAGGTACGAACGTCATTCCACCTCACGTGGCCTCGGCGATGTCTGCATCAGCGTAGTCTGTCGCGTGTGCGCGCGCGAAATAAACTGCGAGCGATAAGGCGACAATCATGATTGCCGAGGCGGTCCAAAAAGTAACGAACAATGAGTGGTCGCTCATAAAGTGTGATTGGCCATCCGCGCCTCCATAGGCAATTGCGCTATGAATCAGCAATGCTGCCAGGGCCGGACCAGCCGCTCTTGCCAAACTCGCCACTGATTGTGTTACGCCAAGAATACTTCCTTGTTCTCCTGCTCCTACACTTTTCGAAGCCAGACTGGTTAATGACGGCGCAGAGAGAGAGTTTCCGATTGAAAAGAGGCCACCGCCGACCAGCAGAGCCAGTAGCCCGCCCGTATTTGGTCCAACGAACGGAATAGCAAACAGACTGCCCGCAAACAAAAACGCACCAGCGATGACCAGCGGCAGCTCACCGAAGCTCTTGACCAACCGTCCAATCAATCCACCCTGCACGATGACCGCGAGGATGCCTACGTATGCAAAGAGATAACCGGTGTGCTGCGCATCGTAGCCAAAGCGAAACATCGTATAGAGCGAAAACGAAGTGGTCATTATTGAAAAGGCGACAATGAATAGAAAATAGATGACCAGCACAAAGCCGAGGCGCGGGTTTCTAAGCGACTGAAGCAACTGTGACAAGCCTCGTCCGCCGGCAGCCGATACACGCGCCGGGTGATCACGTGTGACGGTCTCAGGCAAAGTGAAATAGAGCAACGCGGCGTTGGCGAAGCCCAAGCCGGCAGCAAAAAGGAACGGCACGCCAACTCCCCAGCGGGTCAGTACGCCGCCAATAGCCGGTCCGAAAACAAATCCAAGACCAAAAGCGGCCCCAATTAGACCCATGCCTTTTGCTCGGTCTTCTTTGGCAGTGATGTCGGCAATATACGCCTGTGCCGTGGAGATGTTTCCGCCGGTTATGCCGTCAAGGATGCGGCCCACGAAAAGCATCCAAAGTGTAGTTGCAAAACCAAGGATCAGGAATCCGATACCGGTGCCGATGATCGAGATAAGCAATACAGGCCGGCGGCCATATTTGTCGGACAGGCGCCCAAGGATCGGCGCAAAAATTAACTGCATTACTGAATAGGAGGCGAACAGCAGTCCGACGGTGCGAGGAGTGGCGTTAAACCGAGAGCCCTCCGCGTAGAAGGGTAACACCGGAATAACGATACCAAAGCCGACCAGATCGATAAATACTGTCGTGAAAATCACGACTAGTGGTGAGCGTTTCATGCGCGAGCGATTAATGAATGGTGAATCGTGAATAGTAAATAGTTAATAATCAATGACCTGGTCGTATCACGTTCTGAGAAACAGATCGCAAGACGGCGCCGCGTTATCCATTTTCCATTTACTATTCACCATTTACTGGTCTTATCTTCTTCTTCGTCCACGCGAGAGGCCACGGTCTATTGAAACCATGCCACCTCCCGAGATCAGAATTGCGAGAGACATTGCCAGCAACGCCAGCGGGTATTCGTAGCCGCCCTTGTCAGCGAAGAAGCCTACGCGCCAGTGAACACCGATGATTGCGGTCAACATAACGCATGCAATCAGGAAGGCGCCGACTCGTGTCAGCAATCCGAGCAGTAGCAACCCGCCCCCTATGAGTTCGGCAAACGCAGCTGCGCCCAGCCACAACCATCCCGGACGCATAAAGCCGAAAGGCGGCTGGTGACTGGTTACGGTTGCGAGTCCCGGACCGCTGAAGCTACCGAAAACTTTTTGAGCGCCGTGGGCGATAAAGACAGCTGCCAGCGCCAGCCGCAACGGCACTGGCGTCCAGGACGCGGAGGTGGCCATTATTTTTCTAAACATCGAAGGGAAATCCTTTCACGTTCGGAAACCTTGAGAGCCTTCCAGATATTAAGAAACCAACTGGCAAAGGGCAAAGGGGAGCGGAACAACGGGGCAAGAGCAAAGGTGGAGGACTAAGGGCAAAAGAGAAAAGGGCAAGGGCCAAGGGACGACGGGGCCAACGCATTTTATTTACCCCTTCCCCTTTGTCCCTTACCCATTTCCTTTCGTTTCAGGCTGCATGGACCATAAGGCGCGCCGCGATCGCAGGTTTTGGTTGGGCGCCAACAAGCCGGTCAACAAGTTTGCCGTTCTTGAAGATGAGCATGGTTGGAATACTCTGAATCTGGAATTGAGCTGCCGTGCGCGGGTTTTCATCGACATTCAACTTGGCCACGCGGTAACGACCATCTGACTCGGCCGCGAGCTGTTCCATGATTGGCCCAACCATGCGACAGGGCCCGCACCAGGGAGCCCAGCAATCGAGCAGGACCGGCCGGCCATTGCTCTCCAACACTTCGCGTTGAAAAGTGGCATCAGTCACTATCAGAGGTTTCCTTTCCTCGGCGGCTTTTCCTGCCGTGTTTACGTCGAGCGGCGTACTACATTTGCCGCATCTCGCGATTTGTTTAGCCGCACTACCAAGGTCAACGCGATTCTTTGTTCCACAGTTGCTACAAACTACTACAGGCATTTTATTCACTCCGGAGTTAGAAAGGTTGGAGAATTATTCCCTAAAAGTTTCGCAAAACAATCTCGCCACCAGTAGTGAGAAAATTCAACAGTGCCACGGACGGCTACGTTTAGGCCGCTCCAAGCGCTTCGTAGTAACATGGCCGTCACGCAAAACTACGCAGGACCGATCTATGCAGATCTGATCAATGAAAAGAGAAAAACGTCGAAGACATTTCCCGATCCTCCGCCTGACCCTTTTAATTACGGTCGCGGCGTTTTCAGCTGTCGCTCAAGACAAGCAGCACGATCCGGTTCCTAATATCGCCTTCACGGTTGCCATGCCGAAGCCGCACACTCATATGCTTGACGTCGAAGTGAGAATCAAATACGACGCAGACCCGGCCGCGAAGGAGCAAGTATTGATAATGCCTGTCTGGACTCCCGGCTCCTATTTGATACGCGAATTCGAACGCCATGTGCAGGACTTCACTGCCAGTGACGCGTCTGGCCGGCCACTCGTGTGGGAGAAGACCAACAAAGATTCATGGCGAATCACAACCAATGGCTCGCGTGATTGGCGCGCTAGCTATCGAGTTTACGCAAACGAGCTGTCGGTAAGAACGAACGAAGTTAACTCAGATCATGCATTTTGGAACAATGCCGCGCTCTTGATGTATCCCGAAGGATTACTGAACTCGCCGTCCACTCTGCACGTGCTCGCGCCGCAACCCTGGAAGATCGCGACTGGCCTGCCGGCAATACCGGGACAGAAGAACACGTTTCGAGCCGACAATTTTGACATCCTTTACGACTCGCCGGTCGAAGCCAGTAATTTCAAGACGCTCTCATTTGAAGTTAAGGGAGTGCCGCACCGAATCGTCATCGACGGCGAGGGAAACTACGACCCCGAGAAGATGCGCGCCGACGTAAAGAAAATTGTCGAGACGGAAGTTGAGCTGATGGGCGGCGAGATTCCGTACCATGACTACACGTTCATTCTCCATTTGCGGGCGAATACGGGCGGCGGCCTGGAACACTTAAACTCAACTGCGCTCGGTTATCCTCGCTTTGGCTTTGGGCCTGAGCCCAAAGAACGCGGCGAGGGCGTGAATTCAGCCGGACCGGGCGCGCCGCCACTGCGAACGTATCGTGGGTTCCTGTCATTAGTAGCGCACGAGTTTTTCCATCTCTGGAACGTCAAGCGAATTCGTCCCGACGCGCTCGGTCCTTTCGATTACACAAAAGAAAACTACACCAAGTTATTGTGGGTTGCGGAAGGAATCACTGACTATTACGCGCGTCTCGTTTTGCGCCGGGCCGGTTTGATTTCCGACGAGGAGTTTTTGAAGGAAAACGCCAGGGCTTTCCAAAACTTGCAGAACACGCCGGGCCGTTTGGTAATGAGCGCTGAAGAGTCGAGCTTTGATACCTGGATTAAGTATTACCGGCAGGATGAAAATTCGGCCAACTCGCAAGTGGATTATTACGACAAGGGCGCGATTCTGGGATTGCTTTTAGATTTGCAAATTCGCAGGCAGAGCCGGGGAACAAAATCTCTGGACGACGTAATGCGTTATCTTTATGCCGAGTTTTACAAAAAGAACCGTAACTACACGCCGCAGAATTTTCAGCAAGCGAGCGAATTGATGGCAGAGTCGAGTTTGGAATCGTTCTTTGCCAAATACGTCCGAGGTCGCGACGAGCTTGATTACGACTCTGCTTTAGCTGCGGCCGGGCTACGACTAGACCGGACCGCGGCAGCCGATGGCACAAAAACCGTTGCGAAACCCTATCTCGGAGCGGATTTGGCCCAGGAAGGCGAGCGGCTCCTGGTCAGGAAAGTCTATGCCGGAGCTCCCGCCTACGAGCAGGGATTAAACACCGGCGATCAGATTGTCGCTTTGAGTAACATGCGCGCGAACAAAGAATTCTTCGACGCGCGCATTGCTGAAAAACACCCGGGCGATTTAGTGGCCTTAACCATCTTTCGCGCCGACGATCTCGCTACCTTGCTAATTAAGCTCGGCGGGAAAATGGATTCGGTTTATCGAATTGTGGCGGTGGATAATCCCGTTGATGGGCAGAAGCGAATTTATCAATCATGGCTGAGCGCACCGCTGGCAAAGTAAGTCGGGATCTCGAAGTGTCAAATAATTATCAGCATATCAAATTCAAAATCGATGATCGCGTTGCGCGATTAACGTTTGCGCGGCCACCCGTAAACATCTTCAACATTGCAATGATGCTGGAGATAAATGACGCGCTCAATCAGTGTGCGCGGCGTCGCGAACTGGTTGCCATTGTTTTTGACGCAGCGGCTGACTGCCGGGCATTCAGCGCCGGAGTGGCGATTGAAGAACATGCCGAAGGGACGATCTTTCAGATGCTCGATGCGTTCCACGCGATCTTTCGTAACATTGAACAAATAGCCAGACCGACGATCGCCGTCGTCGATGGGGCCGCATTGGGCGGCGGCTGCGAGTTAGTCGCAGCTTGCGATATAGCCATCGCCAGTGAGCGAGCGCGTTTTGGACAGCCTGAGATTAAGCTGGGGGTATTTCCTCCAGTCGCCGCAGTCTTGCTGCCATTGGTTATCGGCGATAAGCGCGCACGCGAGTTAATTCTAACGGGTGAGTTGATCGAGGCGGCGGAGGCAGCGCGGCTAGGCCTGGTAAATTACGTTGTGCCAGGCAACGAGCTTGATCAAAAAACATCTGAGATGGTGGCTGGCTTTCGGAATCTTTCCGCAGCTACACTCGAACACACCAAAAGAGCGCTCGACATTGGTCGAGGGAGATCGCTCGACTTAGTGTTGAAGGAACTAGAAAACATGTATCTCCACGAACTAATGAAAACCCACGACGCAAAGGAAGGCATCAAATCCTTCGTCGAGAAACGAAAGCCGGAATGGAATGATCGCTGACAAAAGAAATAATGAGCGCTGATAAAGAAAGCATAGTGGCCGGGAAGCCACGAGGAAAGAGGATAACGCGTCAGCCGGCACTGTCGTGGGCCCAACACCCGCAGGCCGGACGATCTCGCTCGTTCCCCCACAGGTGGCTCAAGTGGGTCGTGTTCGTTCTTATTATCGGCTTCGGTAGCAGCCTGGGGGGATTCGCTCAGAAGAGAACTAAACAGAGACCGCCAGGAAGTCTGTCGCTTACCAGCCATTCGCGCGAGTCTTTGTCTCCGGAGGCGCGCGAAATGATGGAGCAGGCAAGCGTGGTTGTCTGCCAGGAACGAATAAGAGATCCGAAAGGGAGCGTGCCGATAGACGATATGCAGGCGCGACCGTCACTGCCGGTGCGAAGTCCAGAAGCCATTGCCGGCGCCCAACGGGCTCAACGCTTTTTGCCGATCGCCAAGGGTCTGGTTGTGACTTCGCTCAAACGACTGGCGAACGATTACGGCTTTCGTAAACCAAATGGCTACGACCCCAGACTGCAACGCGCCATCGCCCGCGTGGAAGTGGTGAAGAGTATTCGACCCGACGTGGATTCGCGGGACAATGCTTCGGTATTTCTCAGGAAGCCACATACCATCGTGTTCGGCACGATATTCCTTGCCGGATTGCCCTCGGACGAAGGCATAATCAGCGTCCTGGCCCACGAGTTAGTGCACATCGCTGATGGATCCGAAGACAGCCTTAATCTGCTATTTCGAGCTGTAGGAAATCGCGCCTCGAAGCTCACTGGAATGAAGATTCATGACCAGAGGGCCGAGGAGTTGACATGTGACTTAGTGGGAAC
>JBKOZZ010000006.1:0-15293 GCA_046726155.1 Acidobacteriota bacterium | reverse complement strand
GGTGGGTCTCTGCATTAGTTCAGTCCGTGGGCATATAAAGGTGCAAGAGACGACTATGGAACGAGCGCAGCGTTGCAAGAGCGATTGACTAGACGCTAAACGGGCGAGAAGAGGAGTTGCCAGACTTTGATAACTGAGCAGACTTAGGGACAGGACCCACCCGCTACCGCGAGGTGGTACTGACCTCATGGGACCGCGAGTCGTGTGATTAACGAGCGGGGGCAAGCTCACCTTCCTCACCCTGAGACTGTCCGACTGCTGAATTTCTTGCCGTAGCGACTGCCTTCGATCAAAACTTTACCCCAGACTGTTAATAAAACCTTCTGACTATCGTTTGTAAGAGTGGAGACGATTTCAGGAGGATGCAGTGCAGGCAACCGCTAAAACATTGAGATTAGTTACCGAAGAACCCCCCGGTGAGCTGGAAACGCTCTTCCGAGAGCATCACGACCGCGTTTTCCGCACGGCGCACCGCATTACGGGCAGCCCGGCCGATGCTGAAGACGTGCTGCAGACTGTTTTCCTGCGGATCGTTAGAAGTAGAGAGACTTACGACCTCTCGGAGAACGTTGAAGCTTACCTGTCCCGAGCGGCGATTAACGCGTCGCTGGATCTGATGCGCAGTCGCGGTCGCGCAAAATCCGTTGAACTAAGCGAAGTCGACCCCAAGGCGCTTGAAAGCAGGTTTCAAAGCCCCGAGGCCGAGCATGCCGATCGCGAGCTGCAAACGCTGATTCGCCAGGCTGTAGCCCGTTTGGGGGAAACAGCCGGCGAGATGTTTGTGCTGCGTTATTACGAAGGCTACGACAACCAGGAAATCGCGAGGATGCTTGGCACATCGCAGGCGGTGGTGGGAGTGGTGCTCCATCGCGCGCGCACAAAACTACGAAAAGAGATTGGGCACTATCTGGAGAAACATCATGAAAAGCAATAATGATTTGGACGAAATTCTCGACAAGGCTACCAGCGAAATGCGGAACGAGCAGATTGATTCGGCGGTAGTTAACGAAGCGGCGGAGCGTGTTTGGGCACGGTTGGCCGTTGAGGCCGGGCAATTTGAGGATAGAGGGCCTGCTGCCGAACACATCGAAGGCTGCGCTGATTTTCAAACACTGATTCCGGCTTATCTGACCGGCACACTGTCGGAAGCTCGTTCGCTGTTGCTGGTCGATCACACGCATGAGTGTATACCCTGCCGTAAGGCGATGAAGGATGCACGCGTGCGCAGAATGACGCCGGAAAAGAAGATCGTCCCCAAACGCCGCTACAGCATTCAGCCTGTCGTCCTGCGATGGGGAATTGCCGCGGCTCTGATTATTGGCGTCGGGCTCTTAGCCCTGCCCTTTATTCAACGTTATGCACCGCTCGGCGCGGATTTAGAGGCAACAGTTCAGGCAGCCGAAGGACAGGTTTTTCAAATCGCTGACACGCGCAGCACACCCATCTCCTCCGGCGAGAAATTGCAAAAGGGCGAGCGCATTCGCACAGCGAAAGACGCGCACGCCTTCGTTCGTCTGGGCGATGGCTCAGTCATTGAAATGAAGGATCGTTCCGAGTTGTCTTTAAGCAAGAATTCGCTGGGCACCACTATTCATTTGAACCGGGGCGCGATTGTGGTCGAAGCTGCAAAACAGGGAAGACAACATCTTTTCGTCGACACCCTGGACAACTCGCACGTGTCGGTTACGGGCACGGTATTTTCCGTTAACAGCGGCACCAAGGGATCGCGCGTGTCGGTGATCGAAGGCGAAGTCCACTTGGATCACGCGGGTAGCGAACGTGTCTTGCGCGGTGGGGAACAAGCAACCACGAATGCGGCCATCGAAAGGATTCCGGTTAAGGACGAAGTTGCGTGGAGCCGAAAGGCTGCGCGTTATGCGGAAACTCTAGCCGCCTTCACGTCGCTGAATAAGGAGTTGGGCAAGGTTTCTCTACCGGGAGTTCGCAATTCAACGCACCTACTCGATCTGATGCCCGAAAACACAATTGTCTACGCAGCGTTGCCTAACCTGACCTCTACCATCGTTGAGTCGCACCGGATCATGCAGGAACGGATCAATCAGAATGCCGCGCTGCGTGAATGGTGGGAAAAGGAAGAGGGAAGTCATCGACGTCCGAATGTCGATCAGGTAATCGGCAGTATTCGTGAGTTTGGCAATTACCTGGGAGACGAAATCGCGGTATCAGTCTCGATGGATGAAAAGGGCGAGCCGGTTGAGCCGCTCGTGCTTGCGGAACTCAAGAACTCCGCAGGCTTCCAACAGTTTGTGGAACAGCAAATCGCGAAGTATGGCGGCAACTCGCAGGCCAATGACCAAACTCGCCCGGCAATTCGCTTCGTCGCAGATCCTTTGACGGCGACGGCGACCGCTACAGAGCCCGGAAAGAAGGTGCACGAACTGTACGTCTGGATTCAAGACGATCTGTTCGCGGCAAGTCCCAGGGTCCAGCAGCTTCAGGACGTGGCGACAATAGTTCAGAAGGGCGCAACAAGCAGCTTCATACAAACAGCGTTTCACAATCGTATTGCGCAGGTTTATCAGGAGGGCGCCGGTCTGGTAGTGGCCGCTAATCTTGAACGTCTGATTGAGAGAACGAAGCCCGAACTAACGAAAGGCGCGGGCGGCGAGAAGCGTGAAAGCGCTCTAAAACAACTTGGCATCCTCAACCTCAAGTATTTCGTGCTTGATCAGAAGAGCGAAGAAGGCAAAACGCACACTCAGGCGACGGTGTCGTTCAACGAAGCGCAGCGTGGCATTCCTTCGTGGCTCGCGGCTCCGGGGCCGATGGGTTCACTCGAGTACATTTCGCCGGATGCTAACGTAGTGGCGGGCTTTGTCGTCAAAGACCCGGTGAAGCTGGTTGATGATTTGCTCGGCGTCATTGAAACGGTATCGCCCGACCTGCGGAAAAATCTCGACAAGCAGCAGGCAGAACGCGGCCTGGATATTCGCAGAGACATCGCAGCGCCGCTTGGTGGAGAGTTTGCTTTCGCAATCGATGGTCCAATTCTGCCAACGCCGTCGTGGAAGATGGTGTTTGAAGTAAACGACTCTGCCCATCTACAACAAACGCTTGAGCGCGTGGTGGGGGAAATCAACAATGAGGCTGCGAAGTTTGGCAAGACTGGTCTCGTTTGGGAACGAGCGGAGATTGCTGGTCGCTCTTACTACACGCTGAAGTCAGCCGATTTCGGTGTTCAAGTAAACTACACCTACGTCAACGGCTACGTAGTGATGGGCCCGAGTCTGGCGATGGTTGAGCGGTCAGTACATTCACAAGAGCAAGGTTACACGCTGCTGCGCTCGGCGCGGTTCACTGCCGGCCTGCCAGCGGATGGCAACGCCAACTTTTCGGCGCTCTTCTATCACAATCTGGCGCCGCTAGTGCGGCCGTTTGCGGAACGGATAGCTAACTCTGCAGGCAATCTGCCGCAGGAGCAACAACAGGCAATCAAGGCGATGGCTGCGGACATGCCGCCCACGCTCGCTTACGCCTACGCTCAAGGCGACAGCATAACTTTCGCGGCCAACACGGAAGGCGGGCCCTTCGGATTGAGCCCTGCAACTTTGCTGGGAGTGCCAAATTCATTGGAAATCCAGCACATTCTGCAGCAAGGCATGAAAAAGTAGGACAGGCATTCCTGCCTGTGTGACGGTGTTGGTCAGTTTAGGACGATGGGACAGACAGGAATGTCTGTCCTACCTACTGAATCAGAACCGCAAGAAGTGAATAGAAAGGGAATTAGTCATGATTGCTCTTAGAAAGTCTCAGGCGTTGATAACAATGGCAGTCGCAGTCGTCGGGTCCCTGGTTTTCCTGTCATCTTGCACCCATCAAAGAATTGTTCAGGTTGGCTCACACAAAGTAACCATCTCTCGGCATGGTTTGGAAAAGAAGATTCACTTCAATCCCGAAGCAAGTGTCCCAACCTTCGAATACAAAGGCATCGGTGTCACAGGAAGGCACTTCAAGGTAACGATCACAGGCGATAAGGTGAGAGTCAATGACCTTGATTACGGCGAACTGCGCAGCGGGGATTCCCTGCTCATAGGTGACGATGGTGTGGCGGTGAACTCAATGGATTATGGCGAGTCGGAAAAATATCTTAAGGCCAATATCCCGGCACCGGAAACAACTGTTACAAACTAGATCGCTCCATAAGGGCAGTCCCACGGACATAATGTTTATAGTCCACCGGTCTACCGCTATTCCTATAAACATCCGGCTCCTCCGGAGCTAGTGCGACGTTTGGTTGCGGAGGTGCCGCACTGTGATTCCCATGAAACTAATCGCCATCTCCCTCGGCTCGTGGCTCATCGGACTCTCTGCCATCTTGCTGGTGTTTGTTGTCGTAGAAGGAGAGAGCCTGAGCGCGGCGGATCTCAAAGGCGTGACCATCACATCTCTAATCATTGCCGCGCTGCTTTTCTCGCTGGCTTATGCTCCATCCCTGTTCTGGTTACGAAAGCGCCTGGGCGGTTGCCGGCCCGCGGCGCTTTTTCCCATTGCCTCGGCAGTGATTCTCAATCTTCCGGTTTTTTTGATCGGAATTTTGGCAATCGGTAGAACTTTAGGGACCGCGGAAGCGTTTGCATTCATCGGTGCATTCGTTCTGATGGGAACGGCCTTCGGGTTCGCCTTTGTTTGGAATTATCAGAACAGAGATATAAAGTCTGCAAGATGGCATTAGCTGAACCAGTCTACGAACAGGCGAGACTAAAAAATCCGGCAAACTTCGCTCCGGTCATTGATCTGAACGACCTGAGCGTCACATTTGGCGGACGACCAATTCTGCAGAATCTGCGAGGTGAGCTGCGGGGACGAGCCATCGGTCTGCTTGGTCCCAACGGCGCTGGCAAGACCACGTTGATTCATACTCTGCTCGGATTCCATTCGCCTTCCTCAGGCACGGCCCACATCCTTGGTCAGGATATTACTAACGACGCCAAGCAGATAAGATCGCTCGTCGGCTATATGCCCGAACGCGACTCGTATATTGCAAAGATGAGCGCCGTGCGTTTTGTGCGATTGATGGCCGAGCTGTCGGGCTTACCATCGGAAGCCGCACTCGAGCGCGCTCATGAAGCTCTCTTTTATGTTGGTCTGGGAGAGGCGCGCTATCGCACTCTTGATACCTATTCACTGGGAATGAAACAGCTTGCCAAACTGGCGCAGGCAATCGTTCATGGCCCTCGCTTGATCTTTCTGGATGAACCAACCAACGGTCTTGATCCACCGGCACGTCAACGAATGATCCGCCTGGTGCGCGAGATCCGTGACAGCGGAAAGGCAAATATCGTTTTGTCGTCGCATCTGCTGCGTGACGTGGAAGAGTGTTGCGAAGAAATTCTGATTCTGAAAGAGGGGCGACTTGCTGTTTATTGCAACCTGGAAGAAGAACGCAAATCAAATCGCAAGTTCTTGCTGTTGGAAACGCGGGGCGATCAACACAAGTTTGCCGAAGCCGTCGGAGCCCTCGGTTGCGAATACGCGCTGACCGGAGACCACCGCGTAAAGTTGGTATTACCCGAGGGTATCGAGGTGCGGGACCTTTATCGCATCGCGTCCGAGTTTGACGTGCAAATCAGGCGGCTGAGCTACAAGCGCGATTCTCTGGAAGATATTTTCCTGAAAGCGATGGAGAACGGTCATGGCGGTTTATGAGCACACCTACAAGCGCTACCTGGGAAAACTGACTCCTGAATGGAGCCGCTTCCTGATAATCCCGCGCCACGCCTTTCGAGACGTTTTCAAGTCAAAACTATTTACGGCGTTCTTCGTTGTCTGCTTTATTCCTCTTTTGATCGAAGCGATTCTCATCTATCTCCATCACAACGTGAACGCGCTAGCGATCTTGAAAGTGGACGTTAGAGAACTCATTCCGATCGATGCTTCTTTCTTCCAGACCTTTGTGAACGTGCAAGGTACGTTGGCGTTCTTCGTGACCCTGCTGGTTGGGCCGCCGCTGGTCGCGCGCGATCTGAGAAACAACGCCTTGCCACTCTATCTATGCCGGCCGTTTTCGCGTACCGAGTATGTGCTGGGGAAAATGTCGGTCCTGCTGATTCTGCTTTCGGCGATCACCTGGATTCCACAGTTGTTGTTGTTTTTATTTCAGTCGTACCTCGAGGGCGCCGGCTGGTTTGCCCAAAACCTCTCGCTGGCGAGTGCGATCTTCATTGGCAGCGTCGTTTGGATTCTGTTGCTGGCGTTGCTTTCACAAGCCGTATCGGCGCTGGTGAAGTGGCGCGTCATAGCGAGCGCCGCATTGCTGGGTATCTTCTTTATTCCCTCCGCCTTCGGCGAAGTAATAAACAATGTCTTTCTGACGCGCTGGGGCAACATTATTAGTTTGGGCGCGCTCATCAAGAATGTGACGGCCGGGCTTTTCGGCACGTTCGTTCGAGCCTCCGGACACTTTACCGATTGGGACGGACGGGTCGGACGCGAAATCATCGTATATGAGCCGCCACTCTGGGCGTCGTGGTTTGCGCTCTTTGTCGTGTGCGCTATTTGTCTGGCGCTGCTTTCAAGAAAGGTTAAGGCCTACGAAGTGGTCAAGTGAATTTCGGATTTCGAATTGCGGATTTCGGACTTTATGTAATTGGAAGTTGAACCGTCTCACAGAAGCTGTTGGGAAACCGAAGCTGTTGAGAACCTATGAGTGAGTTAGAAGCAAAACTCAAGATTGACCCCGACGAAATTCGCAATTCGCAATTCGCAATTCGAAATTCTGAGATGATCGTCCTCGATGATGTCTCCAAGTTTTATGGAGAGATCCTCGGCGTGAACCGTGTCAATCTTCAGATTGCCCCGGGCATCACCAGTCTCGTTGGTCCAAACGGGGCGGGAAAGTCGACTTTGATGAACTTGATGACCGGGCTGCTTCGTCCTAGTCGCGGGAACATCACGATTCTGGGTATCCCTACCGATCGGCCGGAGCAGTTGTTTCGCAAGGTGGGTTACTGCACTCAGTTTGATTCATTTCCGCGCGGACTGACCGGACGGGAATTCATTAATTCGCTTCTACTCGTGCACGGCGTCAAGCGAAAGAAAGCGGAAGAGTTTACAGTCACCGCGCTCGAACGAGTCAGCCTGCTCGACGCCGCCGATCGAAAGGTCGCGGCGTACAGCAAGGGAATGCGCCAGCGCATTCGACTGGCGCAGGCAATCGCTCATCAGCCCACCGTATTGATTCTTGACGAGCCTTTGAATGGACTCGACCCCATGGTCCGCGCCGAAACGATTGCACTCTTTCGCAAGCTCGCCGCGGACGGTCTGCACCTGATCATCTCAAGCCACATTCTGCATGAAGTGGACATGATGTCAGATCGCGTAATTCTGCTTAACAATGGTTACGTGGTTGCTGAAGGAAATGTCCACGGCGTGCGCGATGAGATGGAAGAGCACCCGATGCAGATACTCATTCGTTGCGACAAGCCCTCAAAGCTGGCTGCCCGAGTTTTTGATAAGGACCATGTGGTCGAGGCGCGACTGCATGACGACCGCCTCGGGCTTTTTGTAAAAACACGAGACGCAGACCGGTTTTATCTGCTTCTCAATAAAGTAGTCGCCGAAGGAGAAATCAACATCGAGTCGATTGCACCGGTTGATGACGATCTAAGCGCCGTTTACCAGTACTTGATCGGTTCGGAAGGAGGCAATGCTTGAAGTTCAGAGTTCAACCTTTAGGGTTGTGCTTTCGCCCATCAGCAAACTAAAGCTTGGACCCTGAACTTCGGTCTTGGCAGCGATCATGAGTAGTTCAACTGTAGATATTACGCCGGTCAAGAAAATCGAGAACCGACCCTTACCCTGGTCGCTTTGGTCGCGACAGATTCGGGCAATCTTCCGACTCGAGATTGAGAAGAATTTTCTCGGCAGGCGCTCGATCCTGCTCTATCTGCTGGCCTTGCTTCCGATCATTCCCCTCGCGCTGCTCGCTCCCTTCACACCGCCGGCTCGCGAATGGCAGGACTTCACGCAATACCACAAGATCTTTGCGGTTTACTACGCAGTGCTGATCCTTCGCACAGTGATTTTCTTCGGCTGTGCCTGGATATTCATGAATCTTTTTCGGGGAGATATGATCGACCGAAGTCTGCACTTCTATTTTCTAAGCCCTGTTCGTCGTGAAGTGCTGGTCATCGGGAAATATATTTCCGGACTAGCCACGTCGATTGTCCTGTTCACAGCCGCAACCATCGTCTCGATGTTGCTGCTTTATTTTCCTCATTTTTACTCGGAGAGTTCTCGTTACTTCCTGGATGGGCAGGGTCTCGGGCAATTGCTGACTTATGCCGGCATCACGATTCTGGCTTGTATTGGCTACGGCGCCTTTTTTCTGGTAGTAGGCCTGTTCTTCCGTAATCCGATTATTCCGGCGATTGTGCTATACGGCTGGGAATGGCTCAATTTCCTGATGCCGCCGCTACTGAAAAAAATAAGCGTCATTCACTATCTCACCTCGCTTGCCCCGGTACCGGTATATGAAGGACCGTTTGCGGTGCCGGCCCTGCCAACGCCGTCCTGGATTGCCGTGCCTAGTCTCATCGTCGTAACGGGACTGGTATTGATTGTCGCCAGCTATCGTATCCGTCACATGGAGATCCGCTACGGCAGCGATTGACTTGCTGGACTCCTGACTTCTCAGCGATTGCCAAAACCCGTCTCGAGTGGAGTGGTGGGTCGCTGTTTGGTCGATACGTTAATGCCTGCTGACGAACGAATTGTCTTTAATCCAAAATCGCCAGGGTTTGTGAATCCATTCCTCGGCATAGTCAATCCCGATGCGTGGCCCGGAGGCGATTTTTGAACGCGGAAGATTTTGGCCCTCCTCCAGCCAAACACGATCACCCAATAAATCCGCCGCGTCCAGTTTACGATCGATAGCCATCGCAATGGAGAGCTTGCCGGGTCCATTCGTGAGATTGTGATCTGTTTGCCCGTGGCGACGCCTGCGCATCAGCTCGATTCCCTCAACTGGCTCAACTGCACGAACTAATACGGCGTGCGGAATATCTACCACATTGGTCACGACGTTGAATTGGTAGTACATGCCGTAAACAAAAAACACGTAGGCTGTGCCACCGATTCGATACATCGTTTCCGTGCGCTGTGTGCGACGTCCGCCGAATGAGTGTGCCGCACGATCCTGCGGTCCGCGGTAAGCCTCGACCTCCACGACCTTGCCCGAGACGCGTGTGCCATTTCGCGCGGGCACTACCAGCAGCTTTCCCAGCAGTTCGCGGGCGACGGTTACGACATTCGAACGCGTGTAGAATTCGCGCGGAAGTTTGCTGGCAAGTTTAGTGTTGTCCACTTGAATCATCTAAACAGAAGCCGTGCATCTTTCAAACAGGTCGACAGCCTGGCTCCGGTAGGAGCCAAATGTTTATAGCTTCAGCCGCCAGCCAGCCAAAAGCTCCGTTAGGAGCGAAATATTCTTCCGCTCTTAACGGAGCTTTTGAAAGAGTCCCGATCAAAAACCGTGGTAACTATAAACATCGTGCGCCTAACGGCGCTGAATCTGCACACAGTTAAGCTCAATGCCAAAGTTGCCTCAGCATCACAAACGTGATTACGAATCCAATCACTATGATTGCCCGGCGGATAGTGACCTGGGTCACGCGCATCGCCATGTGTGCTCCAAAATAACCGCCAAGCATCGCAGCGCCGGCCATGATCAGGGCGTCAGGCCAGACAACGAGGCCCTTGAACGCAAAACTGAGCACCGCAATACTGTTGATGCAGATGCCCAGGAAATTCTTGATTCCATTTGCACGGTTAAGGTCGTGCAAACCGAGAAGTCCCATCGCCGCAAGCATAAGGATCCCGTTTCCTGCGCCGAAGTAACCGCCGTATATCGACGAGAAAAACTGAAACAAGATCGCGCCTAACCACCAGGCCATTTTTGGTTCGGCGACAATTGGTTGCAGCCGCAGGCGGCGATTGATCGAGCCCTGGGCCATGAAGAGGAGAGTAGCGAAAAGAATCAGGAAAGGAACCAGGCGCGCAAATGTAGGCGACGGCGTAAAGATCAATAGCCACGCCCCAAGTGCGCCGCCAATGACACTGGTTAACCCAAGTCGCAATAGAATTGTCGAACTATTCTCGAGCTCGCGGCGATAACCAAATAATCCACCAAAGAGTCCGGGCCAAAGAGCAACAGTCGAGGTGGCATTGGCAACTTTGGGATCGAGCCCGAGCCAAATAAGTACGGGAAACGTTATCAGAGTGCCGCCACCGGCAATAGCATTGATCACACCTGCGGCAAACGCGGCGGCGATCATCATGACACCGTGAAGCATTTGAGAGTTCAAGCTTCAATTTGCAGCCGGCGGCAGCTACAACCTAAAGGTTAGACTCCAAAAGCCGGTCAGCATGTTAGAATGCATTTCAGAGTTAGACCAGCATAAAGTTAAAGGTGGGGAAAATGGTAGAGGTAACTATTCGTCCTTCGAAGAACGGACCGTACATAGTCGAAGGTACTATCGAGCTTTTCGACACCGAGGGCAATAGAATTACAGTCGATAAGCCCCGTGTTGCACTCTGTCGCTGCGGTGCCTCATCGAATAAACCTTTTTGCGACGGCACGCATAGCAGCATCGGGTTTCAGGCAGCGGAGACTGTGAACCCAGCAAGCAAAGAGTAGCAGGACCTTGGCCATCCCTCACAATAAATTAACAATATTAAGATAAGTTCCTTATCACCGAAACGGCAAGGAGTCTTAACAGAATGGCCCGAATCCCATGGCCCAACCTCGGTTTGTGATCCAGGCAATGGGACTTCGTATGCATTGTTTGAGGCAGGCCGACTTTTTTTCTTCGCGGCAAAGCTGATCCAGCGCTCTCGGGTAACCCGCAGTGGGATGCGGTGCTCCTAAACCCAAGCCGCCAAAACTGACTCTCCCGATCTGAAATACTTGTCTCTGTTGCCGTAATGCGACAGGGGCAGGTCAGGATTCTGTACATCTGAGGAGATCCAGCATGTCCCCCGAACGTCCTCTGCCTGTCGCCAGTCTTCGAAACGCCTTAGGCGACCAGAGTACAAACCGCACTAAACAAAAGAAGCGCAGTCGTAACCACTGGCCCAGCGCTACTATTGATGATATCGAGGCGCATTACTTCCACGGAGGCCCGTGGTTAATCTCCCAATCTCATCGTTTTTGTAAAGGGAGGGGAACATGTCTCATAAAGCGCTGAAAATCCTATTCATACATGACGTCGAGGAAAACCCGCTGGAGATTCGCGAACTAGTTTCCAAAACCGGTTTCGCTGAGTTTGAGTTGGACGATCTGACAACAGACCTCGCGTTTCGCGGTTTTTGCCGAGACTACTACAGCGTGTGCGTAATAGATTCTGCAGTGAAAGGAATGTGGATTCTTGAAGATTCGCGGCGAGCTGGTTTTACTACGCCAATCATAATGCTCACGTCCAACACGGCCTACGAGGTTCTGAATGCGATGCGCCATGGCGCCGCTGACTGCCTGGTAAGGGAGGCTCTAACCGCCGGGGCACTGGAGGAGTCGATCTGCGTCGTGATTGAACGTGCGCGTTACAAGAAATACAGATCGGAATGCGCAAGACGGTATTTGAGTCTGGTAGAGAATTCGAGCGAAATTCTCTATACGCACGACCTGCAGGGAAACTCAACCTTTCTTAGTAAAGCCGGCGAAGAGTTTATCGGATTCACTGGCGAGGAGATCCGCCATACGAATTTCTCAAAAATACTATCACCTGAATGTGTCGAGTTTGTTTGGCGAACTATTTTTCGCATGTTAGCTGACAGGAAGCCAGCCAGCTTTGAAGCCGTCATGGTGACCAGGCAGGGGCAGAGAATTCCCGTCAGTGTTAGGATGCATCTGGTCTATAAAAAGGGAAAACCTGTTGAAGTACAGGGCATAGTTCGCGATCTGAGCTCGCAGATTCGAGCGTCGCCGCCGTTGACAAAAACCACAGACTCTTCGAGAGTGAATCTAACCTTGTGAAATGATTTATCTTGTAAGCACGCTAATTGATGTCCCAGCCTTTGGTCTTTGCCCTTCCGAACCTTCTTGGCTCTGAACCTCAAAACAGACGAGTGGACACGGATCAGGGCCCGAAGACTTAAAACCCTCGATGTCAAACGCCATGATTTGTCACCAATGATCCATAGCCGCCTCATCACAGCGTTCTTAAGCATTCTCTTCCTAACCGCCGTCATCTTCGGAACGGGGTCGCGAACACCCACAACCATCTCGAGATCGAAGCAGATTCTTCGTGTGATGACTTACAACATTCACGTCGGCGTTGGCATGGACAAGCAGCTCGATTTGCAACGCATCGCTGATGTAATTAATGGCCAACATCCTGACCTGGTCGGGCTGCAGGAGGTCGATAGAGGAGTGAAACGGACGGAAGGCAAAGATGAAATCGCTGAACTCGCAAAGCTGACATCCATGAATTACGCCTTCGCCCATAATCTTGACTATCAAGGTGGGCAATACGGTGTGGCAATCCTGTCCCGCTTTCCGATAGGGGCGATTGATCATCGCAAATTCGAAAACCGGCGGGAGGCGGAACGGCGCGGGATGATTCGGGTTGAGGTGCACCTCGGCGTCAAAACAATCAATTTCGTTACCACGCACCTCGACTATCAATTCGAAGACGGAAGAATGTTCGAGACCGAACAACTTCTCGAATTCCTCTCCGCGTCGAAGAGTCCGCTTATCGTTGTTGGCGATTTCAATGACGAGCCCGCGGGAGGCGCTTACAGGTTGATGGCGGCCGATTTTGAAGACGCGTGGATGCGCGCTCGCGGGAAGGGTGAAGGATGGAGTTATCCTGCGGACAAGCCAGTTAAGCGTATCGACTACATCTTCACGCGCCGATCGGACTCGGTACGAGCTAAGAAAGCATGGTTACTGAGCACGCTTGCTTCCGATCACCTGCCGGTCGTCGCGGAGCTCGAGATTCGGTAGCTTTACCAGGTTTGAGGCGGACAATTAAGGAGATGTTTCCGCCAGGTTGGATTTATATTTAGTCCCTGTTTGGCGATCATTCAGCTCGATATAGACCCAGCTCGGAGGAACCGTGTCCTCTTCCATTGCAAACCAGATGCTGCCGAGATCTGCCGGCTTACTGAGGGCGCAAAATAACCTGATCTTTCTTAAACTTACCCAGCAGCCATGACTTGAGAATGCCGGGATTGGCTTTATCAGTTGCGAAATACTCCTGGATCAGTTTGGTATAAAGATCGCGCCGCTCAGCGACTTTGAGCTGATGGCCCAGGGGCATTTGCCCGCCTTGAACGTAGGACCTGATCAATATTCGATCCATGGGCCAGTTGAAAGCGCCAAGACGCTCGGGATTATGGCAAGACGAACAGACCATAGCACTCGCTGCCGCCGATTTTTCAAAATCCACTCCGAAGCGTTTCTGCCGATCATCCAAACTCGCTGAACTGAGTCCTGGCCCTAGTTTCCTGGGATCCAGATAGCCACCAAACCGTGGCGATCCATAACTCCGGAAACGTTCATTGACGGTCAGCAGAGCCTGCTGCTCAGCATCACTCACGCTGCCGTTCACCGGAAAGATAGGAAGAATGCCGCTCTTGTGACACTGGGCACAATTATCGTCGCCCTCACCCAGCTCCCAACGGCCCTTGATGCTGATGAAACCGTCCCGCCGGTAGGTTCGGTAAAAGTCTTTGAAGTAAGCATCGAAGGTACCACTTGAACCGGCCACGGCTGACACGACCGACACGTTGCGTACGCGGTCGCGTGCCCCCGGATCAGAAACTCCAAATTGGACCCACTTATCAGGCATTCGATTGGCGGGATTTCCCGGTACGACGATCAAAAGCCTGCGATAACTGGAATCGTTATCAGGCGTACCGAGGTGGCGCGACTTGTAACTGAAGAAGATGAGTTGTTCAGCAGGATCTCGCCTGGTGTTGAGTTGGCGGAGAAAAGATTTTGCGCGCTCCAGTGTTTCATAACGGCTTACCGATTGCAGAAAAGTTTGGTTCAACAAAAACTCGGGAATCTCTACAAACTGGCGCGTCTCGGCAAAATACCGTTTATCCGGCACCACAAAGCCGAGCTCGTGCTCCTGATCACGATCAAGGGCAGCCGCTTCAATGTAGTCGAGAAAAATTCGATAGCGATTGGTGAAGTCGTGATCCTCGGAAAGCCGGCACTGGCGAATCGTGTCCGTGATTCCGTCGAGCACTCTTTCATAAGCCGGAATTGCTTTGTCGCTTTCGTAGGCGCCGCGCGCCGCCATTATCAGCGCATCGACCCTGGCGCCAACCCAAATGTCAGGCCGCGCTTTCAATCGCGAACACGGTGAGGCGCTAACAGAATTAACGGCGAGGAGCAGGCAGAGGATGACGATAACGAAACTGAATGGGCGCGCCTGCTGTGCCGGTTGAATTAGTGAGGCTGACAAAGTCTTTCTCCCGGGTTATGAAGGATGGTTAACGGCCAGTGAAGAGTGTCTTCTCATCCACGAAGCAGAGTCCATTTCCCCACGGGTCCGCAACGTAGAAGGAGCGTTCGCCCCATGGTCGAACAACGATCTCGCCGGCGCTGGCGCCATGCACATTATCTGTCGATAGACATCCCAGCTCAGTCGCGCGCGCGAAAACTTTCTCGAGATCGCCTACCGCGAAATAAATAAAGTCAGGCAGTGGTTTTGCTTCTTCACCACCCGGCGTGGGATCAACCAGGGCCAGAATTACTGCACCACAATCAATATAATGACGCGAAGCCCGCGGAATTCTCCTGCCGGGATCGTCAAGAAGCTTCGAATAAAACTCCGCCGCGCGATCCAGATCAGCGACCTGCAAGATAACGCGGAATAGTTTATCAGCCATTTGTCAGTTTCCCTTCTGGATTGATCCCGTAGCATATCGTACTTGCCAAGTTCGACCCATTCCGCGCTGCCTAGAGAAAATTCCGCGAATAAGCTATCGCGGTCATCTTCGACAGCCATTCGTCTGACCGGTGAGCCTGAAGTCAAGGCAGAAGCCAACCATAAGGCAGGGCCTGGAAATCAAGTACTAGCTGGCGAAATGACAAACTAGGTCTTTGACCGCCGATGCGCGGTAAGTCTCTGACTTACCGAACCTGTATCGCTGATTCTTCCGGTCTATGACCGGACTCCGAAAAGGTCGGAGACCTATAAGAGAGTCAGAAAAGCCTTCGGCAAGTCAGAGACTTGCCGCGCATCGGCGGTCAGAGACCTTCACGGTTCCACTGCCAACTAGTCCTGGCCCAGATAGAATGAGACGTACCGCCGCATCGG
>JBKOZZ010000005.1:0-69996 GCA_046726155.1 Acidobacteriota bacterium | reverse complement strand
CAAAGCATTGTGTGAGATCAGTCCTTTTCTGATCGAGAAGTTCAAGCATGAGCGAATCAAAACGCCAACCAAGAATGGGACACCTCGGGCTCTCGCTTCAGTGAATCGAGAGTTTGAGACGCTTAGCCGCCTTTTTAATCTCGCCATCGACTTTAAGAAAGCGGAAAGCAACCCATGCAGTCGGGTCAAGAAGTTCAAACTAGACAACGAGCGTTACCGATGCGCCGTCCAGCTTCAGCGAGATGTGCGTTCTCAGAATTTTGTCCACAAATTGGCCACACACGAGATACGGCCGCCAGTGTTGGCAGCCGTAAGTTGTTGATATTATTGGTCGGGGCGAGAGGATTCGAACCTCCGACCTCTCGGTCCCAAACCGAGCGCACTACCAGGCTGTGCTACGCCCCGAACTGGCCTCACTCAAGCAGGCAGGGCTGCATTCTAGGTGCGCTCAGTGCAGGGGTCAAGTTTGACCTAGCCAATGATCGAGGAACGCCCGCATCGAAGTAACAGCAACTGCACGGTGACTGATCTTATTCTTTACGTCAGCCGGCAACTCCGCAAACGTGGCATCATAGTTTCTAGGAACAAATACCGGGTCAAAGCCAAATCCGTTCAGCCCGCGTGGGCTAGGAGCAACAGTTCCTTCGCAGCTTCCTTCCGTAAGTGCCAACAATTGCGGATTGGCTGTATTTACAGGTTCTTCCTGCGATTGCCAGCCGGCCAGCGCCATACAACAAATGAAACGCGCAGTCCGCTCCTTGTCCGAGCGTCGGGAGAGTTCTGTGAGGAGGCTTTCAATTCGCCTTGTATCTGAAGCATTGTCACCACCGAAACGTGCTGAGAAAATGCCGGGCATTCCACCCAAGGCATCAACCTCTAGTCCCGAATCATCGGCCAATGAACAAACGCCCGTCTGCCTTGAATAACCCAATGCCTTGCAGATCGCATTTTCTTGATAGGTTCGGCCTACTTCGTCTACGGATAAAACATTTGAGAATTCGTCCAAGTAACGTAGTTTGATTGGCGAAAAACGCAACGCCTGCTGGATCTCGCGTATTTTTCCCTGATTACGAGTGGCAACCAATATTTCCAAATGGGGACTCTGAATCATGCTGTCCTGGAGCTATTTGGATTCGGTACCCGGTTTGTTAGGGTTGAGTTGTTCCGGAACCAGCAAAGGAAGAACTGTGCTGAACTGTCCCAACGGCGAACGATTAATACGTTCAATCCCCGAGTCATCCAACCTAGTTTCGGTAACCGAAAAGGGTAAACCGGCAACCGCTTCTTCGACGCGATCAGGTGTAATCATCGGTCCCCCTTTGACTGCAATAACTGAAGAGATAAAAGTCCGAACACGATCGCTATCATCCGTGTACGTAACGATGTTAGCGGAGTTGGATGAAGAGACGAAGAAAGTCATTCTCTTGAATTCTTCAGCATCCGATTCTGCACTGGCTCGCCTCATCGTGGCATAGCGACGCACGTCTGCGGAGGATCCGAGCACAACAGAGTCGTTAATGAAGCTGGCTGCAAATTCGCCTTGAGAATCTTCAAAAGTCTCCAGCTGGTCTACGTGATTGCTTAGTGGGATAAGACGCATGTTCTTTGTAACAAGTCCCCGCAGAGTCGCTCGATCTCCGATCTCGCCGATGAGAATAGAACGTTCGCCGTTTGCGTCTAAACGTACCGTTAAAAGCTCGCCACTTACTGCACTAAGAAATGACTCAGGGTCGTTGATGCCGTAAGAAAGAAGCGATGATTTCAAGAGCGAAGAAAAAACGATCGCTGATAAAGTATCGACTTGGGACGAGATGGCTGTTTTCAAGCTCTGCCAGGTTTCGTAAGGTTTCGAAAACTTGTATGAGGTCACTGAGTAAACATCGCTCGGCAGCACACGCTGCATCTGTGAGCGGATGTTGAGCGGACCAAAATTTGGCTTAAGGCGTCTGGCAATCGAAGGCTGAAGACTAATCACGTATCGGTCCTCTATTCCCGTCAGATATGCCCTTGAACTCCAACCAATGCTGCCAAAAATTTTTTCCGCGCCGTTTGTAATGAGCCGTTGAAATTCGGGATCTCCGGGCGCGCGCCCGAACAGTATAGGTAGGCCGATTGCGAGCAACCGCGCGCTGTTACCCGGTGGCGCGTAGCCGAATGTCAGAGCCCGTTCCGCGCCAAGTTGTAATCGTATCCGACTTAACTCCGGATCATCCTTCATGCTTGTTCGCCGCCCTTGAGATACAGCCACGCAGTTTTGCACAGCGTGTTCGCTATTACCGACGATTACAAGGCTGCCGATGACAGCTCCAACTATCTGCCTGGAACCTTCGGGAGCGCTCCATTCGAGGAGGTCAACACCGTCAAGTGTGGTTCGGCGAAGAATCGGATGCCCGTAGGTCTTTTCAGCAAGGGACTTGATAGTCTGTTCAAAATGCGCTCTTATTCGGCCCTCCGAAGTGTGAGTTTCGATGAGGATTGCCCCTTCCGGCCTTATTCTCAGGGTGTCTCCTTCCTCAGCCGTGCCTACGTCGGTGATTACGGCGGCGATTTGAACTCGGGCGAGAAGCACGGACTGGATCGGCCCTATCCCGGTCCAGCCGACAAACTCTTGAAGCCAACGACTTGAAGGTGCATAGGCCCGAGTACCCATAGATCTTTCAAAAGCTCTCCATGCGTCCGTACCAGCTATGGTTTCGAGAACCATCAGAGGGCGGTTCGCTTCCAAATAAAGAATCGAATCAGCGGGCGCGTAAGCCGCCATGTCTACTTTCTTCGGCCTTACCCACCACAACCAACTCGCCACGAGCGCAAGCACAAGGAGGATAACCAGCGAGATCCGACTGCTTCTTCTCATTTGAGCCGCATCCTAACCGCACGAGTGAGAGCAAGCAAGGTGGATACGAACGGTCGGATTGTGGAACCTTGGTCAGGCATTCCAGAAAACACATCGCCGAACAACTGGAATGCACCCATCTTTGGGTCGGGAATGCCGTAAAAGAGCCGTTAAACCCTGCAAAATAGCAGTTGACAATGTTTAGCGCGTACGGTAGTCTGCTTTCGACGGTAGTGAGGATGCCGCCTTGTCTTAAGGCTCTTGCCTCAATTCCTCGTGCCGGTTTCACCCGCCTTCGGTCTTGCGGAAGGCTAAATCCATCCAGAGAAATTAGTCTTTGTGTAAATCTGACACCCGCGTACATACGCGTCCCTTCCCACTACTCCCTTCTTCTTCTGGAAATTCTCAGCGCCATGTCGAGGACAATTACTTTGAAAAATGATAAGCAATCTACGCAGATCAATAAGACGGCAAAAAACCGGCCATCGAGAGCGATGAAAGCTCGTGCTCGATTGCGTGAACAGCACAGAATCCGCTGTCTGTTTGTAGCGAGGAATAAATAGACCATGTTCAAAAAAAGTAACGGCAAGAAGAATATAGTTGGACTCGATATTGGTTCGAGCTCCATCAAGGCCGTGGAACTTCAAAGGAAGGGCAACAGCTATCAGCTCGTCAACCTGGGCTTTGAAAATCTTCAGCCCGACACAGTAGTTGACGGACAAATCATGGAGCTGAATAACGTTTCAGATGTAATTACGAACATCTTCACCGAGCACCAGATCAGAACGTCAAGGGTTGCTGCGGGAGTTAGTGGCCACTCGGTGATTGTGAAGAATATTGTCCTACCACAGATGAATGAGGACGAATTGCGAGAGTCATTTAGCTGGCATGCTGAAGAGCACATTCCGTTTGATATCTCAGATGTGAATCTCGACTATCACGTCACCAGCAGCTCTTCGGACGCGTTGAATGTGCTGATGGCAGCTTGTAAAAGCGATAAGATCGCAAACGTTAAACAGGCGATTCAATTGGCCGGAAAACATCCGGTGGTGATCGACGTTGATACTTTCGCTTTGCAGAATTGCTATGAGCTTAACTATCAGCCTAAAACTGGAGAGGTTGTCGCGTTGCTGAATATCGGCGCCTCAACAATGAACATCAACATACTCAAAGGCAACCGGTCGGTTTTCGCCCGGGATGCTTCGGTGGGTGGTAGTCAGTACACAAGCTTGTTGCAGAAGGAACTCGGTTTGACATTTGAGCAAGCCGAAGCAGTCAAGCGTGGCTATCCTTTGCCCCAGGGCATCGAGCCTCGTCCAATCCAACCGATTATTGAAACGGTTTCGGATATCCTCGCACTAGAAATACGAAAGACGATGGACTTTTATCGCGCGACTGCAGAAGAGGGCGAGGAAGCCATTCAGAAGATTCTCGTGGCAGGAGGCAGTTCCAAGGTTCCCGGCCTTCCTGATTATCTCTCGAAGCGTTTCGAAATCCCCGTTGAACCATTCGACCCTTTCCGCCAGATAGAGGTTGACGGCAGAAAGTTTGATCCTGATTACATGAAAGAGATCGTTCCTGACATGGCAATTGCGGTCGGTCTCGCCCTGAGAGGAGTGGAGGCGGCATGATCAAGATCAATCTACTTGAATCCATTACGGACCGACCTACAGGCGCAGCTATGGTCGAAGCCCGGGTAGCGACCCCGCTTGTGCAGACACTTCTGCTGGCTCTCACCGTATTTGGTCTCTTAGTTGTCGGCATCAGTTACGACTATGTTAGTTCAAAATCGGACCACTCGGACGCCGAGCATGAGCTTGAGAAGCAGCGACACATTAACCAGGAAATGCTTGCAGTAAATAAAGAGCAGGGTGAGCTAGAGCAAAAGGCCAAGGACATACAGGGCCGCATTGACGCCATCAAGAAATTGCGCGAATCGCAACAAGGACCCAGTGCCGTGCTTCGAGAAATCAAAGCGCGGTTTGACAATGTTCCCGGACTCTACTTGAAGAGTCTGGAACAAAAAGATGGTGAACTAACGATCAAGGGACTCTCGCCCAGTGAGGCTGCCGTAACTCGATTCGGCCAAAGCCTTGAGTTCTCAGCTGGACTTTTTACGAACTTGAATATCGAAACGCAGCGCGAACTGGTCCCGGTGACGGCTAGCGATTCGCCCGCTACGCCACCTGATTCAATAGTGGTAGTGCAACAGCCAGAGGTTGTGAGCTTCACCGTGAAGTGCAACTACGGTGGTGCTAAGCCTCAAGCTCAAGCAGCTGGCAACCCGGCTCCAACCCAAATTGTGCTGAAGAAGTAATCGTGAGCAATAAATCGCCTGGAACCGCCAAAATGGGAAGGACTCTGAAAAGATGAAAATCGGCAATCTCCAAGCACTGCCATGGTACCTGCGACTTGTAATGTTCGCGGCCTTGGCTGCAGTCACCTATGGCGGCTTCTGGTATTTCGTTACCAAACCCGTTAATGCGGAGACAAAAGTATTCAGGGACGAAATCGCACAACTGCTTCCGCGAAACGCGCAAGCCCAAATCGCCCAGCAAAGACTCAATGAGTTTCGTGCAGTATACAAAGCAAGGGAAGAGGAGTATGAAGAGCTAAAAGCTTTACTGCCGGAGCAGCGAGAATTAACGATGGTATTACAAAGTGTTCAGGATCGCGCCCGCACGAACGGACTCGTACTGAGGAAGTTTCTACCAAAGGATGACGTCCAGCAAGAAAACTACAGCGGTAAGAAAATCGAAGTAAGCGTTACAAGTTCTTTCGCCTCACTTCGTAGCTTCTTTGAACAGCTCGCTCACTACCAGCGTATTGTCTCGATCACCAACTTCCAACTCACGCAGGCCGAGAAGCAGTCCTCCTCGAGAACCGTAGACGCAACATTCGATCTGACTGCGTACTACGTTTCAGCTGAAAAACTCCAGAAGCCAGCGGCAGGCGCACAACCGGCGGGTTCCGGCCAAGTTCCAGCTACGCCGCCTCGGGCTGCAAAGTAAATCGACTAAGACAATCAAGACGTCGTTTCGAAAATAATCACCATGAAGCAAGATAAAATTCTCCAATATGTACTTGCCATTCTTGCGACCATCACCTGTGTCGCTCTTAGTGGCGCAGTTCCAGCGACTAATGGACAAGAAAAGAGTGGGTCAAAGACAGTGCCAACTCGCTCTAATCAAATTGGCCGTGATCCATTCAAGAAGTATGAAGCACCGCGGTTGGTTGTGAAGAAAACAGGCGGCTTGGTGATGCCCCCGTCAATTCAAGAAAGAATCGAACAGTACAAGGCCCAGAAGTTGGCAGCGATGAGTGCTCGAGTAGCCGCTCCAAAACCAACAACCGCTTTTCTCCTAAGCGAAGTACAAGTCATCGGTATTTCCCGGTCGCCACGCGGTTACGCAGCGATCGTGGAAGCATCCCCCATAAAGCTGGCTTACGTGATCTATCCCGGCGAACGGTTTTATGACGGACAACTGGTTGCCATCGAAGATAATCGCTTGATCTTCCGACGTGAAACAGTTTACTCCGATGGAAAACGGGAACGCTCGGTTGAAATCAAACCGCTCAGACAGGCCAGCACCGTAGATGCCTTAGCGGCCGCTGCAGCGAAAACGGCCGCTGCCAATGCAACGGTTGTAGACCCGGAAAAAAAGTCGGACAAGCCAGCAGCTGACAAGCCCTAGATTATTCGGTTTCGAATGGAAGTATTGATTGATTCGAAATCCCTTCCACGCGCGTAGTCGGACCAAGCCTATAGCCAAGTGAGCTACGCAGTTTGACAATCAACCCTGGACGATGCCGCGTTGTGCGGCGCGCGCTTTTAGCTGAACAGCACGAGCGTAGCGCGTGGCGGTCAGCGTCTCGCAATTCCCTTAAGGAGGGAAAAGATGGTTTATCAGTCTCGAATCACAAATGCCACAAGAAGGACTACGCTCGTCCTGGTATTCCTGTGTCTTTGCGGCATCAATATTTTGGCTGCAGTCGACAATTCCAAGGCAGTCTCCACCGACAAGCTGGCTACTTCCGCTACCATGCTCGAAGATCCGGCCGCACAACAGAAGCCTTCTCCTTCACCGACCGTTGCGACCGGCACCTCCATGGCGCCGACCGGCGATAAGATGTCGCAGTCTCAGCAGGGACGGCAATATGGTCAGCCCGGTTTTGTTGGAGAACCGATCAACTTGAATGTGGTCAATGCCGACATTCGCGACATACTCAACTATATTACCGAGCAGTATGGCGTGAACTTTGTCATCGACAGTTCTGTGGGAGCAGTGCCGGTCACTGTAAACGTCCAGGACGTGCCATGGAACATTGCGCTTGATGCCGTCCTTAAAGCGAATCGCCTGGGTGTCGAAACCAGCGGCAACATCCTACGGGTAGCAACAAACGACGTACTTGCCAAGGAATCAGAAACACAGAAGGTGATCAATGATTCGCGACTTGATGCTTCACAACTCGTAACGGAGTTCATTCGTTTGAACTACGCGCGCGCCTCAGGAACACTTGCTCAAGCCGCGGGTTCGACGGGCGCCTTTTCAGGCGGTTCAACGAACCTCAGTTTCAGCGGTGGCGCTGGAGGCGATGCAACGGGAGGCAGTGGCGACCAGGGTTTACTACCCATCATTTCCCGCAGGCTTTCGCGCCGGGGCTCTATCGAAGTCGATGGACGCAGCAATACCTTGATCATTACCGATGTAAAGGAAAATATCGAAGCGATTCGCCAGCTCGTCACAATTCTGGATCAGCCAGAACCGCAAGTTGAAATTGAAACGCGTATCGTCATCGGTCAGCATAACTTCAGCCGCGACCTCGGGGCACAACTTTCAGCGGGAATCATAAACTTCGGCCGCGGAGGGTTGGCCAACGTTACAACGCTTCCCAGCGTTAGTAATGGTTCTGGTTCCGGTTCCGGCGGGTCCGGCTCCGGAGGGGGATCCGGCGCGACCGGTGCCCGAAGTGGTCCCAATCCGTTTGGCGTTTTCGGAGGACTTGCCGGTACCAATCAACCTATTGGAGCGCTTGGCGCCGCTGCAGCCAGCACAGTCATAGGTCTGACAACTGGACTCTTTGGTACTGCTCAAATCAGCGCGTTAATTAGTCTTGCCGAAACGCGAGGTCAGGCCAAAACAGTAGCGACGCCACGCGTCACCGCCTTAAATAATCGTCCAGCCCAAATCGAGAGCGGTTCCCAGATCCCAGTTCAAACAACACAAGCTGCAAGTGGAACAGCTGTCGTAACGACCACTTTCGTTTCAGTTCCTCTTCGCCTCTCAATCACTCCCCAGATTACAGACGCGGGCACGGTCATACTACGGGTTACTATCGAGAACAACAGCATCAACACGGGCATCGCAGTCGGTGGTGTGCCAGGTATCGACACGCAGCGCATGCAGACTGAAGTGCTCGTACCGGATGGTGGCACGACTGTAATGGGTGGTGTGTTAGCTGATACGGAAGGTGAAACTCGACAACGCACCCCCGGGCTCGCTTCGATCCCGCTCGTTGGCAATCTTTTCAGGCGCAAGCTTGTCACACGCCAGAACAGCGAGATTCTCTTCTTCATCACTCCGCACATTTACCGGCCTGATTATCAGGGCCGTCCAACCGCCTACACACCGACTGACGGTCCACGAACAACGACCATCTCACAGCCTGTGCCGTTGGGCAATCCGACCAGCAACACGCCCACGCCGACACAGTTACAGCAACAGCAACAGCAGCAGGCAGCGCCACAGACAACACCACTGGGCTTAAGCGCGCCGACACCGAGCGCTCCGCCCGCATCAGCGCCGAGCGCTCGTCCCGGCACCCTGGGTGGTCAGCGTCCGTAGGTACTGCGAGGTACTTTGTCATGTTCAAAGAAATACTCGAGACAATAATTGGGCGAACCGAGGGAAGCCTCGGTGCACTCATCATGGGCATCGACGGTATAGCGGTGGAACGGTTACTCAAGGAGGCCGGTCAGGAAGCAAACCTTGACGTGGCAGCCGCTGAGTTTACGTCACTCGTTAGAAGCGCGCAGAAGGCAGGGAAAGACACCGGCCTTGGTAGTTTACGAGAGTTGGTTGTCTCTCTTGAAGGAGCAGTGGTGATAATGCGACTGCTGGGCCGAGACTACTTCGTGGTACTAGCTATCAAGCCGGATGGGAATTTGGGAAGGGCTCGGTTTGAACTACGCAAGGCGGAACTACAAATGGCCAGCGAATTTGCGCTGTAGCTCCGACTGAACGTTCCTGTCGAATTACAAATCGGCAGAAATGTCTGACTTACGTTAGTTTCAGAAAACTTCGGAATTCGAAGGCCGCTTTCGGGAGCGGCCTTCCTTTTTGTTTGACCGTTCGTCTAATCTCTTAGGGCAATCTAATGTACGACATCCCTCTTAGGATAATTCTTTGCCGGCGAGAGACTCGCCGAGGATTAACCTGGGGATTAAAGACGGTCCTCGGATTGGGAATCATTGCCGAGAGAAAGGCTCCCTCATTTGCGCTTAAAGCCGATGCTGGTTTGTGAAAGTAATGTTGGGCCGCGGCTTCTGCTCCGTATATCCCATCGCCCCATTCAATGACATTGAGATAAAGTTCAAGAATTCTACGCTTCGTGAGTGTCCTTTCCAGGAAGATTGTTAGCATCGCTTCCTGTCCCTTGCGAAAGAAAGATCGCTGGGATGAAAGGTAAAGATTCTTGGCCAACTGCTGCGAGATTGTCGAGGCACCACGTTTGAAATCGGGAAGTGTTGGTAGCCAGTCGTCGTTTTCCCCTTCTTTTCTTGCCTCCCGCGCCGCGTCGCGCATCGCATCGTCCCAGGCTCTCTGGAGCGCCTGGTAATCAAAGCCGTGGTGAGTTGCGAAGTTTGTATCTTCGCCCGCCAGGACAGCACGCTGCAGGTTGGGAGAAATCCTATCGAGGCTTACCCATGCCTGTTCGCGTTTTGGCTGTTGGCCGCGGGACTCAGCTTCGCTTGCACGAGCTTCTATCATCGAAGTCGTGACCGGCTTTTCCGTCCGTAAACGTGAAACGCGAATTAGCATGATGGTCTCATAAGCGACGACGCCGACGAAGATGCCGAGAAACACCAGTAATAGACTTTTGATGATTTTGCGCATCGGTGGCTAACTTCTTCTTCTAATCCTCAATGGAACTTTTTGGGGAAGACTTCGACCTGGGAGATGAACTCATCGAGAGCGCTGCCGTGGGTCAAGATATTCTCGTAAGCCATCGCCAATAAAGTTGAAGGCGAGCACGGTTAGAGCAATGGCCACGCCCGGAAATATCAAAGCGTGCGGCGCCGCCTGGAGAGTCGACAGATCCCGTGCCTCTTCGATCATTACCCCCCAAGAAGGCGCTGGCGGCGGCACTCCCAGACCCAAAAACGATAACGCGGCTTCGGACAAAACAGCTCCGGCCATTCCCAGACTCGCCTGCACAATCAATGGCTGAATCGCATTAGGCAAGATATGAATTAGAAGTATTCGCGCATCACTGGCGCCCAGCGCCTGGGCAGCCTGCACAAAATCGTACTCTCGCACTTTCAAGACCTGGCCGCGAATCAAACGCGCATAACCAACCCAACCAATAATACAAAGAGCGAAGATCAACTTGTTAAGTCCTGCGCCTAAGAAGGCCACCATTGCGATCGCCAACAGCAGACCAGGGAAAGCAAGAAACACATTGAACACATAACCAGATATGAATCTATCGATCCAACCACCATAGTAGCCCGCCAGCGCTCCCAGTAGCGTTCCGACTAATGCCGAGACCGTAACCACGACAATGCCAACCTTCAGCGAAATTCGCGCGCCGAAGACGACGCGAGAAAATATGTCGCGACCCGTCGAATCCGTGCCGAAGAAATATTGTGCCGAGGGTGGCAAATAACGAAGTGACAGATTTGTGGACCCGACGTCGTGCGTAGCGATCCAAGGCGCGAAGATTGCGACTATCACGAGGATAACTACTATGACAAGACCCACAATGGTTAACCGGTTCATAAACTATTAAGAGCGCAGAGCTTTGAACTTTGGTCGTTTAGAAAACTTGATTCAAGAGTTACGAAACACGAATGCGCGGATCCAGCCATCGGTAAACGATGTCCGTTAGCATGTTGGCAATGATGTAAGTCATGCTGATCACAAGTACACAACCCTGCACGACGCGGTAATCGCGTTTGCCTATTCCGTCTTCGACCAGGAGAAGGCCGAGTCCAGGCCATCCGAAGATCTTTTCTGTAATTATTGCGCCGGCAAGTAGCACTCCGAGTTGCAATCCCAAGATTGTTACCACTGGAATTAGCCCGTTCTTCAAGACATGCTTGTAAACCACGGTGGTTTCACTGAGCCCTTTGGCTCGCGCCGTGCGCACGTAATCCTCGCCCAACTCTTCAATCACCGAAGAACGGACCATACGAGTCAGGATCGCAGATAGTGCAGTGCCCAGGGTGACTGCCGGTAATATCAGATAACTCAAGTCGAAGCGGCCCGATGGTGGAAGCCAGTCGAGTTTCACGGCAAATACATAGACCAGTAGCGGACCAATAACAAAACCAGGCAGACTGATGCCGATTAGAGCAACCACGGATGCGAAGTTATCGATCCAGGAACCTCGATTTTTCCCTGCGACCACGCCTAAAGGAATAGCAATGACAATCGCAATTAGGAGAGCCGCGAGAGCAAGTTCGATAGTTGCCAGGTACCGTTCTTTAATCAAGTCTTTTACCGGTCTATCGGTGCGAAAGGATCGCCCCATATCGCCGTGAAGCAACGCTGTCCAGTATTCGGTGTAACGGTTATCTATGCCATACCATTGGAAGTGACGCTCTCTGGCAGAGTCCCTCGGAAACGAAAAGAAAAAGGGCGGACGATCGAGACCGTGCTTCTGGCGAAACTGCTCAAACTGTTCGGGTGTCGCCTGTTCCCCTAATACGGCAACTGCTGGATCGCCGGGAACGAGCTCGATTAGCAGGGTAACCAGAGAAACTACCGTCCAGACTACGAGGAGGAAGATCGCGAAGCGCCGTAACGTTGCAAGAAATTTATGCTTGAAAAATGAACGCACTATGGCGTGTCTCGAAGAGGGGATTATTTAAATTCGTTGGGGATAATAGCACAGCGTAGATGAGGGGCCGCTGTTGGCATGAAGGACAAGAACGTAGCCCGCAAGGAAAACCGCAATGAATCGCGTGGCCCCGACAACCGCGCGGTCCGCAAGGCCCTCCTCCGGGCTACGCTCTTATGGTTGCAAAAGTCTTTTGTTTGCAACCAATCTGGTGAACAGGACAGACGCTTTGTCTGTCTCGGCAACTGATACTACTAATAGGAAGGAATCACGTGTCTAGTCCGGTCGGGTACCGACGTGCAGTGCCGCGATTCCGCCCGTCAAATTTCGGAAAACAACCTCTTCAAATCCAGCTTGCGTCATCAAGTTGGATAGTTCATTTTGATCCGGAAATCGCGAAACTGAGTCGGGTAAATACTCGTATGCGCTTTTTGAACCGCTTATCAAACCGCCAAGCACGGGCAACAACTTCGTAAAATAGACGCTAAACAGCGAACGCAACAGTGGCGGTCTCGGCTTCGAGAACTCCAGAATCGCAACCTTGCCTTCCGGCTTAAGGACTCGGAAGAATTCCTTGAATCCTGACTCAACACTCGTCAGATTTCTCAATCCGAAAGCGATCGTCACTGCCTCAAATGAACGATCAGCAAAAGGAAGGGCAAGCGCATCTCCCTCAACAAGCGGGAGCGAGAAACCGGACTTCGAAACCTTGTGCGCTGCGATGTCAAGCATCGGCCGACAGAAATCTACGCCGACAATTCGAGCCTCGCCACTTTTACACAACGTGAGTGAAAGATCGCCCGTCCCACAAGCCACGTCCAGAACCCGGGCCTCTCGTCGAGAAAGAGTCGCGCTAAGTGTTTTCGCGACCAGCCGTCGCCAGCGCTTATCAACGTTGACGGATAGCAGATGATTTAAAAGATCGTAGCGAGCGGCGATAGTGGCAAACATCTCGCGGACGCGGCGCGCTTGCTCACTTGTCGTTGCGCTTTCTTTGTCAGGCACAGTTAATCGAAAGTTGGTGTCGATATGGTTGCAGGTAGATTGCGAATGATTTGTGATTACTCAGGCTTCGCCGGAATTTTGGTTTGAGGTTTCGCGCTTGGAAATTGATCTGACTTGGTTCCGGGCTTCTCCGTATTTCTGCTTTCGGGCTTAGGCTTTGTCGTAGAATCGATTTCGCCCATGATCTCTACCTTGCCGTAGCGCTCAATCTGAGTTTTCACCACATCAGAATTGCCTACTACGACAGAAGCAAACGCACCATCATGGAGAAGACGCGTTGCTACCCGCTGAACATCTGTAGCGGATACTCCATTCAACGCGCGCTGTTGTTCTGCTATGGAGGGAAGTCCGTAAGTGTCAACATCAAGCCAAGCGTCGGCCACTCCATCAGTCGTAGCCAGATCCTTATTAGCAAGCGTTATTGCCTGGCTCCTGGCCCGTTCCAACTCCTCGCTCGTCACCGGTGCAGTTGCCAAAGACTTCAACACCTCGCGGGCAGTCGCGAGTGTTTTTCCCGCGAGCAAATTGTCGACACTAGCGCCCATGACAAACATTCCTGGTAAGACAAGAGCATCATTACTAACGAAAACAGGGTTGCGCGCGAGCTCAGGCAGAAGTTTCTCCCAGCGCTGACGTGCCAAAATGGCGAGCAATGTTCCTGCGGGCACATCCGTGTCATGTCGACTAAGACCGCGCACCGCTAATCTAACCTCAACGCTTTGGTCGGCTGGCGCGCTGACCAGCAATGTACGCGGATCAGGCGTGGGCGGTTCTCTAAAGGTTGGCGGCACAACCTGTTCACTTTTGCGCCAAACGCCCAGCAGTTGACGGAGCGCGCGCATAGCCCGGTTAGGTTGAATGCCCCCGATAACAACCATCGTGGAATTGTTTGGGTTGAGGAACCGCTCGCGAGCCAGCATGATGTCAGGTCTTTCCACCCGTTCGAGCGATTCAACGCTGCCACCGTAAGGTCGACCATAAGGAAAGTCCCCAAACAGCCGAGTTGCAATCGCACGATCTGCCAGCATTGCCGACGAGATGCTGGTTTCTTTTACAATTTTTATTCGCCCGGCGCGAACTTTTGCAACGTTTTCCGGCGTAAGTTGTGTCGTGACGAGTGCCGTTCGCAGAATCTCTACTATTCTTTCAAAATCGCGGGCGCGGCCTTGCATGGTGACCGTCAACGAGTCGTAATTAGTAGTGACGTTCAACCGACCCTGCATTTCCTCAGTAAAGTATTCGCGAGTTGTAGGGTCAGGGAAGAGGATGTCTCCAAGCAACGCCATACTGCCCGCCTTGCCTGCCAAGTCGAAGGCCGCCCCACTATGCACGCGCAGCTTCAGTACTACATCCTGATCTCCGGGACGGGACCAGATTAGTACTCGCAGGCCATTGAGCAGTCGGTTGCGCTCTGGCTCCATGCGAGCCTGTGGAGAAACTGAGGAATGAAACAGAGTTATGAAGCACACAGCCAGGAAGGCTTTTCTGGAAAACTTAAGTGCGACCAGGTCCATAAATGTTGCCGGCCTGAGGCCAAAAGGACATTTAGATGGTTTCCGAATAATAACGGGGAGCAAACATCTTAGATGCGCGATATTTAGCCGTCAACCGTTTGGCTTCTAAATGCATCCAACGCCTTGGTTTGAGCAGTATTGACCAGTTCACGAACGTCTACGGGCTCAAATCGCAGCCGGCCGCGGCAGCTTTTTAACAGGGTCAGTGTTTGAAATCAGGCCGAAAACCAGCCTGAAGTTTGAGAGAAGGGCGTATCTTTTAGCGCTTTGCCGGTAATACTAGTAGGGAGCGATTCCTGCAGAATCGGGTGCCGATTGCCAGATAGAAGCACAGACGAACTTTTGCTTGAAAAAGCAGGAGCTGGTGACCCGGCGGCTTTCATGAAGTTATATGAACGGCATCGCGTTGCGATTTTCCGTTTTTCTTACAGGCTTTCAGGGTCTGTTGAGACGGCCGAAGACCTAACGCACGACTGCTTCCTGAGTTTGATAAAGAAGCCGGCGAATTTCCGGCCCAACCGAGCATCCCTGCGCACCTACCTGTTTTCAGCGGCGCGCAATCTTTGGCTTAAGCAACTAAGGGACTCGGGTGCAGCGGTGGCGATGGATGAATTTGGGGAGGATCAGTTCATCGCTCCGGACCGAGAACCTCTGGGCCAGTTATTGGACGACGAACTCTCGGTGAAGGTGCAGGAGGCCGTCTCCAGCTTGCCCCCGTTGCAACGGGAGGCGTTGATTCTTTTTGAGTATGAAGGGCTCGCGCTCAACGAGATCGCGGACATGGTTGGGACTGACGTCGGGGCCATCAAATCTCGCTTGCATCGAGCCCGGCAGCGACTAAGAAATACGCTCCGCCCATACTTTGCGGGTAGTCGGGAATTGAATACTAGGCGGGAAATTGTTACTTTGGAGCAGGCTTGAAATGAGCAGTACGATTCCATCAGAAGGGTCGGAAGACAGATTTGTTTCAGAAGACGAGCTTCAGAGTTTGCTCGAACGCTGGATTGCTCCGGAACCCTCAAAAACTCTCGATCAGCGAGTAGCAAACAGTTATTATAGGGAGATGGGAAGCGTACACCGGGAAGCCGAGTCGGTACGGTTCCCCAAAAGCCAAAACGAGGTAGTGAAGATGAAGTTTTGTTCCACATGCAAAGAGGAGTTCGCGGACAAGTTTAGTTTTTGTCCGGTGGATGGGACTCCTCTAACTGCGGGTGTCCCGGAGCCTGAAAAGAAGGTTGCTGACCCAGTCAGTTTCAGCGAGCCAATTAAGCCGAGCGCGCCAGTTTTGGCGGCGGCCGGTCCCGCGAACTTGTTGTCGCGAGATGAATATCATTTGACCATAATCGATGACGCAGGATTGGTTGGCAGGCTGGCAAAAGAAATAACCGACGTTGCCCACGAGTATCAGTTGACGTGGCCTGAATTTAAGCGTGATCCATTCGGATTTACTAAGCGTTCGCTAGTAGGTTACGGGCAAATGGTCTCCAGGGTCTTTGCAAATCGGAACGTAGTCCTTGGTCTGGTCGTGGCGATCCTGGCGATCGTAGGTCTGGTCGGGGTTTTTGCCTTGCTTGATCGTGCTCAGCCGGGAGGTATATCTCGAACTGGCTTCGTATCAGTTGCTTTGGCGACGGCAGTAATCCTCGCCGGCATTTTTGTCACCTGGCTCCGCAAGAGCCAAAGTGGCGCTGTATTGGGCGCGCCTGATTCTGAATCGAACAATGCAGTGGTTGGGATGGTTGCGGCGTTTTCCGTTTTCATCCTCTTGATCGGTGGCGGCGTTCTTTACAATTTCTGGCAACAAAGAATAGTAGAAAGAGAACAGGCTACCGAGCAAGACATAGTTCAGAACTTCGTAGAAATTCCCAACGAACAACCGACTCCTGATGAGGGCACTGCAGGCCTGAATAAGGGAAAGGGTGGTGGCAGCAAGCCAAAGCAGGAGAAACCAGGTGGCGGCGGTGGTGGCGGCCGCGAAGAACAGAAGCCCGCGTCGTTTGGCAAAACTCCTCAGGCGTCGTTGACAGTGCCACAGGTGGTCGCGCCTGACCCACATCCGCCTGCGATAAAAAATCCAGTGCTTCCAGTAGCGGCGACCGTGGTTGCCGATCCTCTTTTAGTCCCACCTGATGCGCGAAATCTCGCTTACGGTGACCCCAAATCCAAGAGCACTGATCCGTCGTCAGGCCCAGGAACTGGCAATGGTATAGGTACGGGTAAGGGTGGCGGAATCGGACCTGGAGAGGGCGGCGGTATTGGTCCTGGCCGTGGCGGCAACATCGGCGGCGGCGATTATCATGAAGGTGGTGGCGGAGCCGGCGGTGGTGGAGGCGGCACCGACTATAACAAGATCTTCAGTGGCAAAGATGTCAGTTCCAAGGCCCGCGTGCTTTCCAAGCCGGAACCGCAATACACGGAAGAAGCTCGAAAGAATCAGGTGACAGGAACGGTCGTGCTGCGGGCGGTATTTACGTCCGGCGGCCAGGTGACTAATATCCGCGCTGTCTCAGGATTACCGAACGGGTTAACCGAGCGAGCGATTGCTGCAGCTCGTCAAATAAAATTTATTCCAGCGACAAAGGATGGACGTGCAGTTTCGATGTACATCCAATTGGAATACAACTTCAACCTTTACTAAGCTTCACTCTTAAGAAACAGGAAGGCGCCGATTGTAAGTCAGTCGGCGCCCTTTTTGTTTGTGTAGTAATCCAGTCGCGGGATAACTAACCGCGGTTCTACACGGGCATATTTCGCGATTAACTGTTCAGCTGTTCCACGAAGCGTTTGATTCGAATTACACCCTCTCGCAATTGTTTCATTGAAGTGGCGTATGAGATTCGCAAGTAACCGTCTGCGCCGAAGCCAGCGCCATCGGTGACAACTGTTTGCTCTTCCGTAAGCAATCTGGAAGCAAAATCAGCGGAACTCTTAACGTCGTTTCCCAGACATTGACGCACGCTGGGAAAGGCGTAAAACGCGCCTTCGGGTTCATTGCAACTCAGACGAGGAATCTCTTTAAGTGCATTAAGAAGCCAGGTCCGTCGCGCGCTGTATTCCGCTAACATCGCCGCAACTGAATCCTGCGGACCATTCAGGGCTTCCACGGCGGCGCTCTGCGCGATTGAATTGGAGTTGCTTGTTGAGTGGCTCTGCACTTTTAGCATGGCGCGGGTCCACTCAGCGGGCGCAAGCGCATAGCCGACGCGCCAGCCGGTCATCGCATACGTTTTTGAAAACGAACCAGCGATACAGAGACGGGCGCGCAGGTCCGGCGGTAAGCTGGCGGCGCTGAAGACCTGACCGGGCGAATAAACAAAGCGCAAATAACACTCGTCAGAAATGATGTAGATGCCGCGCTTGGTCATGAGCTCCATGATTCGTTGAAACTCTGCCGCTGGTATCACGCGGCCTGAAGGATTACAGGGCGAATTGAGAATGATAAGTTTTGTGCGCGGTGTAATTGCTCGCTCCACTTGTTCCGCACTCAACACAAATCCGGTGTCTTCAGTCTCAATATAGCGCGGTACTCCGCGGGCAAAGACTACAACTTCCGGAAACGTAACCCAGTAGGGTTTTGCCAGCAAAACTTCGTCGCCAGGATTAATGAGACTGACAACTGCATTGAAGATGGCTTGTTTGCCGCCGGAGGTGGCCATCACTTCGGCGCGTTCGTAGTTTGCCCCAAATGACCGCGCGTAAAAATCAATAATCGCCTGTTGCAATTCGCGCGTGCCGCTGGTAGCTGTGTACTTGGTCATGCCGGCCCACATCGCGACCTCCGCCGCCCGCTTGATATTGTCTGGCGTATCAAAATCCGGCTCGCCGGCGCCGAAGTCGACGACGTTTTCACCTGCGGCCCGCAAAGCCTCAGCGGCCTGCATTGCCGCCAGTGTGGACGACGCTTGCATCTTCGCCACGTTGTCGGAAACCTGAAACGGGGAACTTGCGAGTTTGGTAGTCATGAATCTCGTTTCGATGAATTGTTTACTAAAAAAGTTTCGTCCGGATATCGTCAGCCTTTTACTTTCTCTTTCATTCGCGCCTCGACCAGCGGTGGAACCAGTCCATTCAGTTCTCCGCCCAACTGGAAGACCTCTTTCACCAGCCGCGAGCTTACATATGAATACGTTTCGGCGGGCATCATGAACACTGTCTCAATAGTCGGTTCCAGGCGGCGATTCATCAAAGCCATCTGCAACTCGTATTCGTAATCGGAAATGGCTCTGATCCCGCGCACGATTGCGTGGGCCTGTTGTGCAACGGCGTAGTGCACCAGCAGTCCCTCGAAATCGTCTACGCGCAGGATGCAATTCCGCCATTCGATTGTCTTGAGTACTTCTTCAAGCATACTGCGCCGTTCGTCGATCGAAAAGAAAGGCTGCTTATCAGGATTCACGAGTATGGCGATGATGATCTCATCAAAGAGTTTGCAGCCGCGCTCGATGATGTCGAGATGTCCATTGGTAACTGGATCAAATGAGCCGGGGTAGATGGCGCGTCGCATGGATAGGGATGGTAAATGGTAAACAGTAAATGGTAAATAGCGAATCGGGTGAAGCCCGCGTGACGGGCGGTCAAAATCAGCTTGGTGGCCTACTTGACACGTGTTGGACCGCAGTGTTTCAATAACTCTCGGAACGAAACGTGGTGAGTTAAGGCGACTTGCGGCCACGAAAAACAATCCGCTAAACAGCTCGGCGAGTCTTTCCCGGCGAGACTAATCGAATAGGCTTCTTAGGAAAGCCCCGCGTTGTTTAGCGCGGGGCTTTCTCATTGCCGATTGCCAGATTCCCAATGCCGATTGGTGAAATTCAGTGGCGCACGGCAAATAGTGGCAGCGGCAATCGGCAATTGGCAATCGCAAATGAATAGCTTTCTCGAGATTCTGAAACACCGCATCGTCGTCTTTGACGGCGCGATGGGTACCAATATTCAGGTACAGAATCTCACGCCCGATGATTTTGGCGGGCTGGATGGCTGTAATGAATACCTGGTCGTGACCAAGCCGGAAGCGATAGAAAAAGTTCACGCGGGTTTTCTGGACGTGGGTTGCGACGTCATCGAGACTGACACCTTTGGCGGGGCTTCGATCGTGCTCGCTGAGTACGATCTTGCCGACAAGGCTTACGAATTAAACCTAAAGGCCGCACAGCTGGCGAAGCGTGTAGCGTCTGACTATTCAAAGAAAGATTGGCCGCGCTGGGTAGCAGGCTCAATGGGGCCAACCACCAAACTGCCTTCGCTGGGTCACATCTCCTTCCTCGACATGAAGAAGTCTTACTACGATCAGGTGCGCGGGCTGGTTGATGGTGGCGCGGATCTTCTTATAGTCGAAACCTGCCAGGATCTTCTGCAAACAAAGTCGGCCTTAGCTGCAATCTTTGAATACTTCGAGGAAATCAAACGTCGCGTGCCGGTGATCGCCCAGGTGACGATCGAGGCTTTTGGGACAATGTTGATGGGGACCGAAATCGGCGCCGCGCTTACCGCACTCGAGCCCTTTCCCATCGACGTGATCGGCATGAACTGCGCCACTGGGCCGAAACAGATGAGCGAAAATGTTCGCTATCTCTGTCAGAACTCGAGCTTGCCTGTGTCTGTCATACCGAACGCGGGTATTCCGGAGAACGTCGGTGGTCATGCTCATTACAAAGAGACTCCGGAATCTCTCGCGGCCGACCTTGCACACTTCGCACGCGACCTCGGCGTAAACATCGTCGGCGGATGCTGCGGTACGACGCCCGCACATCTGCACGCGGTTGTTGAGGCGGTAAAAAATGTTACGCCGGTCAGGCGCAGCGTGGAGCGCTTACCAGCGGCGTCTTCGAATTTCATTCAACAACCATACCGGCAAGACACTTCATTCCTGATCGTCGGCGAACGCGTCAATGCCAGCGGCTCAAAAAAGATGCGCGACCTCTTGAGCGTGGAAGACTGGGACGGTCTGGTCTCACTTGCCAAGGAACAGGAACGTGAAGGCGCGCATGTGCTTGACGTAAACGTCGATTTTGTAGGCCGTAACGGCGAGAACGACATGCACGAGCTTGCATCGCGTCTCTCCACGAACATAAAAATCCCGCTGATGTTTGACTCCACCGAGTGGCAGAAGATGGAAGCGGGACTCCAGCACGCCGGCGGCAAGTGCATCATGAATTCCACCAACTACGAAGATGGTGTACCGCGGTTTACAAAAGTAATTGAGTTGGCGAAACGTTATGGCGCGAGTGTAGTTATCGGCACTATCGACGAAGAGGGCATGGCCCGCACCGCTGACGGAAAGCTTAAAATTGCAAAGCGTGCATATGATCAGGCAACGACGGAGCTTAAGCTGCCAGCTTCCGATCTTTTCTTCGATTCGCTGGCACTGCCAATCTCGACTGGTATCGAAGAAGACCGTCGCAACGCAGTCGAAACGATTGAGGGAATCCGCCGCATAAAGAAGGAACTGCCGGGCTGTTTCACAATTCTTGGGGTGTCCAACATCTCCTTCGGACTAAACCCGGCATCGCGAGTAGTACTCAATTCAGTTTTTCTTCACGAAGCGGTGGAAGCGGGCCTCGATGCTGCAATTGTTAACGCCAGCAAGATCGAGCCACTGAACCGTATTGGCGAGAACGAGCTGAAAGTCGCGCGCGAGTTGATTTACGACCAGCGCAAGTTTGAAGGCGACGTTTGCACCTACGATCCACTAACGGAATTCACCAAACTTTTCGAAGGTGTCAAAGCGAAAGGAAGCAAGAAGGCTTCGAAAGGCGCAACTGTCGAAGAGCGACTGAAGAACCACATCATCGATGGCGAGAAGATTGGTCTCGAGGATGAACTGAAATCGGCTCTCGAAAAGTATTCGGCGCTGGACATCGTTAATGACATTCTGCTTGAGGGCATGAAGGTTGTGGGCGATCTTTTTGGCAGTGGCCAGATGCAGTTACCCTTCGTTTTGCAATCCGCTGAGGCGATGAAGGCGGCGGTACGTTTTCTTGAACCGTTCATGGAGAAAAAAGGCGGCGCCACGACCAAGGGCACGATGGTTTTGGCAACGGTGAAGGGCGACGTCCACGACATCGGCAAGAACCTTGTTGACATCATCCTGACGAATAACGGCTACAAGGTGGTTAATCTCGGCATCAAGCAGCCGATCGAGAACATTCTGCAGGCCCACGATGAATATAAGGCCGATGCTATTGGCATGAGCGGGCTGCTGGTTAAGTCGACGCTCATCATGAAAGAGAATTTGGAGCTGATGAATGAGCGCGGCATCAATGTTCCAGTCGTGCTGGGAGGCGCGGCACTAAACCGGCGTTATGTTGATAACGATCTAAAGCCACTCTATAAAGGACAACTCTTCTACGCACGCGACGCATTTGCCGGTCTCCATACGATGGACAAACTGGCCAGCGGCAACGGAGCAGAAGTAATCACGAGCGACCCTGCAATGGCAGCGGCCGCGCCAGTGAGCGAGGATGTTGAAAGAGCCGAAGATTCGGAAGACCTCGTTGGCGAAGAAGCGAAGCTGGGTATTCACAAACCCTTGAAGCCACGAGGGGCTGCAAAAATTGCGGGTGATACAACACACACCAATCGTTCAGGCATTCGTAGAGATATCCCCGTCCCGGCCGCCTCCTTTTACGGCTCGCAAGTTGTCGAAGACATCGACCTGGAAGATGTGTTTTCCTTCGTGAACGAAACGGCGCTGTTCAAGGGGCAATGGCAATTCAAACAGGGACGCACGCCGGCGGAGCAGTATGAAGCATTTGTTCGCAACACCGTGCGCCCAATCTATGAGGAGTTGAAGCAACGAATTAAATCGCAGAAACTACTGAGGCCGCGGGTTGTTTACGGGTACTTTCCCTGTCAGTCATCCGGAAATGATCTGATCATCCTGAGGGACGATCAGAAGACTGAACGGACGCGCTTCACTTTTCCACGCCAACCCTCGGGCAAGCACCTATGTCTCGCCGACTATTTCGCCGCGAAAGACTCGGGACGGATTGATGTTGTAGCTCTCCAACTGGTAACGATGGGCAGCCGCGCGAGCGAGTATTCCCGGGAACTATTCAAGTCAGACAACTACGCCGACTATCTTTATTTCCACGGACTAAGCGTGGAAGGCGCCGAGGCGCTGGCGGAACTGTGGCACAAACGCATACGCGAAGAGTTGGGCATTGCCGGCGATGACGCGAATGACGTGAGGAAGTTGTTTCGTCAACAGTATCAGGGCTCGCGTTTTAGCTTTGGTTATCCGGCATGTCCCAATCTTGAGGATCAGGCTAAGTTGTTTGAGTTGCTGGAGCCGGAGCGCATCGGTGTTGAATTGACCGAAGAGTTCCAACTCGATCCGGAACAATCCACTTCGGCGATCATCGTCCATCACCCCGAAGCGAAATACTTTTCGGTGGATTGAAAGCCGCAGGATCGCATAGTCCGCGAGACGAGCATTAACAGTAGCCCACCGATAGATCGGCGGGCTATTTTCGAATCGGCGTACGGGACAATTCATATAAGTCCGAAGTATCTTAGATGACGAGTATGTCTAGCCAAACACCCAAGTCAAAAATGGCGTCGACTGTTCTTGCAGGGGGGAGAACAGACATTGAAGATTGGGCTTCGGACCTTGGACAGTCGCTCGAACCCTTAGCTGTTGAAATTGCAGTATTGAGTCGCTTCGAGCGCTTTGCTTTTCGCTTCGTACGGCGAATGAATCAAGGGAACTGGAAGCGCTTCTGGACCTGGTGTCAAAAAATCTTCGGCGCTGGCTGGATCCATCTCGCGACCTACAACCTCATGCAGGTTTACGGGCTGGAAAATATTCAAGCGGCTTCCCGTGACCGCCCCATACTGTTGGCCGCAAATCACAGATCGTTCTTCGATATGTATACGGTATCAACTGTGCTTTTCCGCAACACTTCCTGGCGCAAACAGCTCTTTTTTCCGGTGCGAGGCCGATTCTTTTATGACTCAGTTTTAGGTTTGTTTGTGAACCTAGTGATGGGTTGGTGGTCGATGTATCCCCCGTTTTTTGCCTCTGGCGAAAAACCCATTCTGGAGAAACGGGCGTTTGATAAATATTCGTTTCGGGTATTGACGGAGCTTTGCAGAAACGGGGCCGGTAACGTCATTGGCTTTCACCCCGAAGGCACGCGCAACAAGCAAGTAGATCCTTATTCGTATCTGCCCGCCCAGCCAGGCATTGGAAAACTGATTAAGGATTCAGCGCCCCAGGTTATTCCGGTTTTTGTTGCCGGGCTGGGAAACGATCTGCCGAAACAAGTACTGGGTAACTGGAGAGGCGGCGAGAAGATCCGCATACATTTTGGACCGCAACTCGATCTCTCGAGCTACTTGTCCAGGAAGGACCAAGCTCGGACGTATTTAGAAATATCCAGGTTCGTGATGAGCAAGGTTGCAGAACTTGGCGAGGCAGATCGCCAGATGAATGCGAAGACCAATTGATCAAGAGCACGGGCTTGCCTTCGCTCTTATTTTCGTCATCCATTCTTTAAGCAAGGACAGATGATTCCGCTAGTCATCATCAATCCCGAATCAGCCGGTGGCGCTACGCGCGACGCCTGGCCAAAAATTGCCAGCGAACTGGCGACTCATTTCGGGGCGTTTACACCAAAGTTCACGAAACATCCCGGTGAGGGAATCGAACTCGCCGCTACTGCCGCACGCAAGGGCACGAAACTGATAATCGCCTGCGGCGGCGACGGAACGATTTCGGAAGTAGCAAACGGAATTCTATCTTCTGGAAGCGATACGGAATTAGGAATTCTTCCCAGCGGTACCGGCGGCGATTTTCGCAAGACGCTTGGCATTCCGGCTCGTTCGAACGAGGCGGCCAGGATTCTTCGTGAGGGGCAACCCAGATTAATCGACGCAGGCAAGGTTACCTTCACAAAAGACGATGGCGAACACGAGTCGCGCTACTTTCTCGGTGTGGCTTCATTCGGCATGAGTGCCGACGTGGTCGCGCGCGTAAAGGAGGGTGGCCCGGAATGGCTTGCTGCCAGGGGTCCGAAATGGCTAACCGGCCGGGTTTCTTTTGGGATCGCTATGTTGCAGACAGCGCTAAAAATGGGCCCGACCCGCGTAGTTGTGGAACTCGATGACAATCCAGCACGCCACATGACGGTCGCAAATCTTTGCATTGCTAACGCGCGGTATTTTGGTGGGGGCATGAAGATCGCTCCCGACGCAAAGCTGAACGACGGAAAGTTTGACGTGATTAGTATTGGCGATCTCGGTGCGACACGGATCCTGGCAAACGCACCGCGGCTGTATCTGGGCGCGCACCTCAGCATGGCGGACGTAGGCCATGCACTAGCCACAAAAATTGCTGCGCGTCCTATCGATCGGGATCAACGCATCGAGATTGAAGTGGACGGTGAAATCCTCGGTCAACTTCCGGCGACATTTCAAATTCTTCCCAAGGCTCTCCGTGTTCGTAGTCCGCGAGCATCGTAAAGGACTGCCTTAGAAAGCGCTTGCCAGTAAATTGGGAAAAAGGGTATAAATATTGCACCGAGCCTTGATTATATGATTTCAATTTGTTTGGCACGGCGCTCTTAATGTATAGACGAATAACTGTGCTTACGCAGAGAGTAATCCCTGCACTGCGGGGAGTTGTATAATTTTTACTCTTCGCTGCGTTGAAGTGTATTCGCAGTATTCCGCCAACGGAGGATTCGCATAGTGGATACTACGCTCGAAACAGAGCTATCCGCCAACGGTACTACACCACAACTGGGAGAGTCCGGTGCCGATGGAGGACCGTCTCGTGCGCTAGTTACAGCAAAGCCTCCATTGCCGGCGGCCGCGAAAGCAGCGCCAAAGCCCGCCGGCGCAGTTGTCGAAAGCACGCCAGACGCACCCGTTAACAAAATGCGTCGGCGGATAGTTTGGGCAAGCATCGTTGGATTTCTTACGACCTGCTTTCTGATGTTTCTCCGGTTTTTTCTGCCGCGCTCTATTCTTGAGCCGTCCAGCAAGTTTTCGGTTGGCTTTCCTTCGGATTACGCGCTCGGCGTCGACACGAAATGGCAGCAGCAATATCGCATCTGGGTTGACAAGACGTCCGACAGAATTTTTGTGATTTACGCGCGCTGCACGCATCTCGGTTGCACTCCTGACTGGAAAGCGAGCGAAAATAAGTTTAAGTGTCCCTGCCACGGTAGCGGATACGACAGCGAAGCAATTAACTTCGAAGGTCCGGCGCCACGGCCAATGGATCGCGCGCACGTCGAACTGGACGCTGAGGGACAAATCGTAGTGGACATAGGAAAGCTTTACAGATGGCCCAAAGGTGAGAAGAACGAGTTCAACGATCCCGGCGCGTACATTCCGCTGTAACTCTTGATTAACTTAACGAGGTCCAATGGACGAAAAGCCTGAGCAAAAAGAGACTAAGCAGTTGACTGGCGACGAAAAGGCCAGTGCCAGCCTTGTTGAAAGAGTGAAGGAAGGCGGCACTGCGCTCAAGCAACGGGCCATCGAGGAGGCGAAGGGTTACAAAGACGTTCAGGACACACAACTGTGGAAGTCGATCTTTCGCGTGTCGCATGATCGCTCAGATCCGCGTAATCGCTCGCTAGCGGTCCTCTCAAATGTTTTTCTTCATCTGCATCCGGCAAAAATAAATCGTGACGCAGTGCGCTACCAGTACACCTGGGGAATGGGCGGCATCACCTTTTATCTGTTCATCGTGCTGACCTTCACCGGTGTGCTTCTGATGTTCTACTACCACCCGACTAAGGTCGATGCCTTCCGCGATATCCTTTATCTCGAGCATGACGTCCCCTTTGGCAAATTGCTGCGAAACATGCATCGCTGGGCAGCGCATTTAATGGTGATCACGACTTGGCTGCATATGTTTCGCGTTGTGCTAACCGGATCATACAAACGGCCACGCGAGTTTAACTGGGCCGTGGGGGTGGTCTTGCTGGTGTTGACGCTTCTGCTTTCGTTTACAGGATATCTGTTGCCGGACGACCAGCTTGGTTTTTGGGCGGTAACGGTCGGCACCAACATGGCGCGCGCAACACCGATGCTGGGCTCGGAAGGGCCTTTTGGGGTGCAGCTCGGCATGACGCCTTTCAATGACGTGCGTTTTGGTTTGCTGGGTGGGTCGATCGTTGATTCGAATGCGCTGTTGCGTTCCTATATCTGGCACTGCATTGGCATCCCGCTGGTGGCGTCGATCTTTATGGCGGTGCACTTCTGGCGTATACGCAAGGATGGTGGAATCTCCGGTCCGGCGCCAGTGATGCTTGAATCAGAAATGAAAGCGGTCAAGAAGAAGTAGCTTTTCAGGACCGACAAACTTCAGTTTGTCGTGATGAGGCTGTCAGTCTCACTTGCGATAGCGGAGCGACAACAATGGGCCCCGCCCGCGAACAAGTGGTACTGGCATAACGACACGAGATGGCGAAGCTTAGATTGAGCAGAGGTAAATTAATAACTCTGGGAGTGGTTGTCCTCCTTCTGGTTCTGGCCATCCTTTTTGTTCCAGACTGGCACCAGCTATGGACGATCTCGTCGGCGCCTGACAACGTGCCCATCGTCGCGATGCTCTTCCTCGTGCCTTTCTTCACCTGGCTGGGAATCAGACAGTCGAGAGCAAATGATCGGCTGATTGAGCAGTTAGAAAAGGATCCCAAACTGGCGAAGACGCATCATCGCAAGGCAGAGCCCTGGCGCCCGGGATGGGCGCGCGAGATTCACGTCTGGCCCTATCTCGTGCGTATTGAATTTTTGGCGGCGGTGATCGTAACCGTCGTCCTTTTTGTATGGTCGATTACGCTGAATGCGCCGCTTGAAGAACCTGCAAATCCCAACCTGACAATGAATCCCTCGAAAGCCCCATGGTACTTCCTAGGGCTGCAGGAAATGCTGGTCTATTTCGATCCCTGGATCGCCGGCGTAGTGATGCCGTCAATTATTATGGTTGGCTTGATGGTTTTCCCCTACGTTGATTCAAATCCGCTCGGAAATGGCTACTACACTCTCAAGCAGAGGCGCTTCGCCGTGGGAATGTTTGCCTGGGGCTTTCTGATGTGGATTATGCTGATCGTCATCGGAACTTTCATTCGCGGGCCAGGCTGGATCTGGTTCTGGCCGGGACAAACATGGGATCACAATGCCGTCGTGTTCGACAAAAACGTTGATCTCCACGATTGGATTGCCACCAGCCGAATAGGCAAGGCGCTGCATCTGGGATTTCTGTCAGCGAATCCCTGGAAGTTTATCTTTGGTTTGATGGTGGTAAGCAGTTTCTATGTCATTGGCGCCTTGTTCTTCCACTGGCTAATGACAGTAGACTTTAAGAAGCTTTCACTGCGGCCGCTGCGCTTGTTTCCGAAGGACGCGTTTGAGGAAAAGCTTTTAGCCAGAACAAGCCTTCTGCAATACCTGACATTCCAGTTCTTCGCTGTAAGTGTGCTGTTGGCGATGCCGGTGAAACTTTTACTGCGATTGACGCTGACCATTAAGTATGTTTGGGTGACCCCGTGGTTCAACATCTGACAAGCACCCATCGGTATCTGGTCTCATTAGATTAGTGCGGAGGAATGACCCCGAGTGGCGGACTCTACTGAAGCTACTGAGTCGTTGGTAAAAAGGGGGCCTGAAGTCCCGGCAAATGATCCGATCGTGAGTCGCTCAACCAGCGGCATCATGCTCGTGTGCGCGTTGCTGCTCACCTTCGTTCTTGCCTGGTCTCTCTATGATGAAGCCTTTGGCCAACGTCCCTGGAAAGGCATACAGAAAGAGTTCGTCAGCCGTTACTCGAAATACCTGAAAAGCATTAAATCGCAGGCAGGTAAGACGGAAGCGGAGGTGAAGGAGGACCCGGAGTATCAAGCGCTGGACTCGGAAGCCCAGGGTGCTCTCGAAAAGGTCAAACCGGACATCGCTGAGATCGATCAGAAGGTCGCCCAAATCCAGCAGAAGCTCGATTCCGTAACCGAGCCGTTCCAGAATCAACGCGGCAAACTCACCGTTATTAATTACAACGTCGAAATCGCGTCGAATGGCACAAAAGACAAATATCGGAAGCAGGCTCAGGAGAAAAGAGCTGAACTAGTAGAGGTGGATTTGCCTGCCGATGGTTCCGGGAAGAAGACCACGCAGAAGATGAATTACGATCAGCTCGAGAAGCTCTTTAACGATCTGCGCGACGAAAAGGCGAGCCTACTTGGACAGAAAGCCGACTTGTTAAAGGAACCGACTGAACTTAGTAAGAAACGCGACGACTATCTAAAACACCACATGCCGGGTCTGGGTCCGAACCAGATCGATGGCTTGCTCCGCAAGATGGAACAGTTTGACTATTCCATTCTGCCTCACCAGATCAGCGTTAATGAATTCAATATCGTCGATCGCTGCGAGGTTTGCCACGTTGGCATTCGCGAACCCCTTGATCTTCGTCCGGAAGATCTGGCGCCGGCTGGACCGGGCAAGACACCCGACCGCCTATCGCGCGCATTTGTCAGTCATCCAAACAAAGAACTAATGCAGGTACATGCTCCCGATCGGTTCGGTTGTTCTAGTTGCCACTGGGGCAACGGCCGGGCGACGACGAGTGAGGAAAAGGGGCACGGGCGACATAGGTTCTGGCTCTGGCCGATGTTCGAAAAAGAAAACACCGAAGCCGGATGCCAGCAGTGCCACGCGAAGGATCGAGTCACGCAGGGAGCTGACACGCTCAATCTTGGGCGCGACCTCTTTTACCAACGTGGCTGCATGGGATGCCATCGCTACGAAGGATTCGATCGCGAGACGGATGCGCTTGGTAGCACTCGACAAAGCATCAGTCAGCTCGAGGACCAAATTACCAACAACCAAAAGCAGATGAGACTGGACGAAAACCCGCCCGAGGGAACCAGTGACGAAGAAGCGCAGAAAATGTTGGCAGAGTCGGAATCCTTGAAGGTAACCAACAGCATCCTGGCTGCTCGTATCGATCAGTTGAATTTGCAGTCGAAATACTTGATGCAGGATCAGAAGAAGGTTGGACCAAACCTGAAGGACGTGCGTTTGAAGCTGCGCAAGGAGTGGATTCCAGTGTGGCTGTCCAACCCTCAAGGTTTCCGTCCCGGTACCAAGATGCCAACGTTTTGGCGCTTTGCCGAGAATCCCACCGATGGCGGACCGCACATGCGTGATGCCGACGGCCAGCAGCAGATACAGGCTATCGCGGCCTATTTGTGGCAAGACGGTTTTGAAGGCAAGGTTCCCGAACAACAACGCGGTGATGCGGCACACGGAAAAGAGCTTTTTGAAACGCGGGGCTGTCTCGGATGCCATTCAATCGGGGATGAAGCGAATAAGGTTGGCGGAACTTTTGCCGCGAATCTACAGAAGGTCGGCGAGAAGGCAAACTTTGATTACATCGTGCGCTGGATTCACAATCCCCGAGAGCGCTGGGCCCCTTATTGTCCCAAAGAAAAACGCGATCTTACGCCGGAAGACTACTCAAAGCACAACCTGCCTTATGAGTTTGATACTGAGTTGCACTCGCGCTGCCCTAACGATGGCGCCGAGTTGCAAGTGCAAAACATGACGGTGATGCCGAATTTCCGTTTATCGGAAACGGACGCGCGCGACATTGCCACCTATCTCTTTTCGCTGTCGTCGCCACCGCAATATGAGGCTGCGTCTTTCATGGACAGTCCCGAGCTTAAAGACAAGGGACACGCGTTAATCAAGCAATATGGTTGCGCGGGCTGTCACGAAATTAAAGGCTTTGAAGACGAACAGCGCATCGGTAAAGAATTAACCGTTGAAGGAGCAACACCGATCGAGCGCCTCGACTTTGCGTTACTTACGAAGAAAGCCGAAGAGGGAATCGACCCATTAAAACTGCACGAAGGTGAAAAAGAAAAGCCCTGGTATAACCACAAGGGATTCTTTGAGCACAAAGTTACTGAGCCATCCATTTACGATCAGGGTAAGGAAAAGGATCCTAAGGATCGCCTGCGCATGCCCCGTCCATATCTGACGCCGGAGTGGCGCAATGCGTTGACGACGTTTCTACTTGGCAGCGTCGGGTCTGAAGGTTCAAACGTGCCGCAGTCGCTCTTCTACAGTCCGCAGGACACGCGCCGCCAGGATATTCAGAATGGTTGGTGGGTGATCAAGAAGTACAACTGCATGGGTTGTCACCAGGTTCAGGTGGGCCAGCGCTCAGTCGTGCAGGACCTTCCCTTCTATCAAACGCCGGAAGGCAAGGATCTATTGCCACCGCGGTTGACCAGTGAAGGCGCACGCGTCGATCCTAGTTGGCTGTTAAAGTTTCTGCACGATCCGTCGCTTAGCGGTGAGAAAACTCCTACGGAACAGGCGGCAATAGATAAGGCCGTACAGGCAGCCAATGGTCCGAACGCTTCCACCCCAGGCCCACAACCTCCGGCAGCCGCTAAGGCTTCGCCAACCGGCGGTCATTTGAAACCTCAGCCGGGTTTGGATCGAAATGGGGTGCGCCCTTATCTGAAGTTTCGCATGCCAACGTTTACTTTCTCGCCCAACGAATTGCAGACGCTGGTGCGTTTCTTCATGGCGATGTCTGGCCAGCAGGAGCCTTATATTAAAGAGCCGCTCCAGCCATTGACCGAACAGGAGAAACTAGTCGCGCGCCAGATGTTCACCTCAGGGACGCCGTGTTTGAAGTGTCACATCACGGGCGAACCTACCCACGATGCGAAGGCGATTGCACCCAACTTCCTCCTGGCAGGGTCACGCTTGAAACCTGACTGGACCTTCCGCTGGCTTTTGGATCCGTCGCAGATTAGCCCGGGTACAGCGATGCCGACTGGACTATTCAGAAAGGAAGGTGAGCGCTGGGTTATCAACCTGCCCAATCCTCCGGCTAGCGCAACGGAATACCATGATGACCACGCCAGGTTGTTGGTTCGCTACATGATGTTGCTGACGCCCGATGAACAGCGGCGTTTGCTGGCAACCGCGCCAGTGACGCCGACAGCCGCGCCGTCTGCACAGAAGGCACAAAATAAGTTGCCGGGTAGGAGGAACAAGAGCGGGGAAACAACATTCAACAGAGCGCGACGCGCGAAACGGCCGACTGTAGCCACGGTCAGAAACGTAACGATCAATGCGCGCCCCGCAGGCTTGTAATGGCATGGGCACAGTGTGACGGGTCTACTTCTCGTGGCCTCCCGTGCTAAAGTTATTGGAAAAGTTATTCTAATTTGGAGGAACTGATTATGTTTATGAAGCAGACCAAAGTCTGGCTGATCCTGACGATTGCATTCTCGCTTCTGGCACTCGCGTCAGCCTGCAGTAAATCCGAAGTCCCGCCGACGAATGAAGGCGGCCCGACAGCGGGTGCTACGGCGTTTACGCCCAAGGGTAACGAAGGATCCGTGACGGGAGTCATTTCCTACACGGGTACGCCACCGGCGCCAAAAAAGATCGACACGTCAGCCGATCCCGCCTGTGGTGCGAAGAATCCGAACCTTACCACCGAAGACAATATGGTAACCAACGGTAAGCTGGCCAATGTATTCGTTTACATCAAAGATGGGTCAACAGCCGACAACAAGAAGATTACAGAATTCACTTTCGCGACTCCTTCGACAGCCATCACGCTAGACCAGAATGGCTGTCACTACCGGCCGCATGTTCTCGGCGCAATGGTTAACCAGGACATCCAAATCACTAACAGCGATCCGACCACGCACAACATCCACTTCACTCCCAAGAGCAATCCTGACTGGAACCAGTCGCAGCCAAACGGCGCCCCACCTTTGATGCACAAATTGACCCGGGCTGAAGTGCTGGTTCCCGTGAAGTGTAATCAGCATCCGTGGATGAAATCGTACGTTGGTGTCCTGAAGCACCCGTTCTACGCAGTTAGTGCGGAAGATGGCAGCTTTACAATTAAAGGCGTGCCACCGGGAACCTACACCGTTGTTGCCTGGCATGAAGGCGGCGCCACCGGCACGGAAAAGACAATGCAGGTTACGGTTCCCGCGAATGGAAGCGCCAAGGCCGATTTCGCATTCGGCGAAGCAGCAACTACCAGCGTCAGGCCGAGCCTTGAAATGATGCCGGCGCTGGAAGTGCCCATGGTAGGCAGGCACTAAGAAAGAATTTCGATTGCTGATTTCCGATTGCCGATTTGAATGCCTGTAATCGGCAATTGGAAATTGGAAATCGGCAACGAACTAATGAACAAGGGTGTGTATCGCTTCGCGTTACTGCTAGCCTGCGCAACGTTTTTCTTGATCATCGCGGGCGCGCTGGTGACGAGCCACGATGCCGGGTTGGCAACTTCCGATTGGCCGCTTTCGAACGGTCAGTTATTCCCGAAGATGGTCGGCAATCTTTTTTGGGAACATGGACACCGCCTGGTGGCCACGACAGTTGGTTTGTTGACAATCGGGCTGGTCATTTTTTTGTTCGCTAAAGAAAAGCGAAGCTGGGTACGACGGCTGGGATTGTTAGCTCTGGCGGCAGTTATTGCCCAGGGACTGCTGGGCGGATTGACTGTCAAACTAAACTTGCCGTTGGTGGTATCGGCTGCACATGCGACTCTGGCCCAAATTTTTTTCTGTACCACAGTAAGCCTGGCGGTTTTCACTTCCTCCAGTTGGAGGGAAAACCGGCCTACACTGGAAGAGCAGGGAAGCCTACCAGTTCGTTACGTTTGCATCGCAGCCGTAGTAACAGTTTTTCTGCAATTGATAATTGGGGCGACCTTGCGGCATTCGGCAACCTGGGACAAACCATTGCCGACAGATTTATTGCTGACGCACGTGGCGGGAGCGATAGCCGTAACAATCTTGTTGGGAATCGTTGCTGTGATGATTCTGCAACGCTACTCCCGCGAAGCTTTTCTAACGCGGCCGGCGAAGGTGGCGCTTTTCCTGTTAGCTTTCCAATTGCTTTTGGGAATTGCGGCTTACATCACCAGGATGGCATCACCAAATGATCCGCAGCCGCTAAATCCGATGGTGGGAATCACAGTGGCGCATGTAGCGTGCGGTGCACTGGTGTTTGCTACCACCATAGTTTTGATGTTAAGAGCGTTCAAGGTGTTGCGATCCAGCGCTTCATCGTTTGAGTTTTCGGTGACTGAGCATTCAAGAAGTTTAGAGTTCAAGCTCTAGCTTGCTGCCGATCTAAAGTAACAACATAAGGGTTGAACTCTAAACCTCGAGTTTCAGAACAAGGTTGGAAATGGAAGAATTTGCCATAGATCTTAATCCTTCGGGCGTGGTCCAACTCGAGCGCTTGAGCGCGCGCGACCGGTTCGCTGCCTACCTCGAGCTTACTAAGCCGCGCATCACTTTCCTGATCGTGCTTACGTCAGCTGCGGGCTACTCCCTGGCGTCCCCGGCAACCGTTGATTACGCCGGTCTTGTCAGGGCGATGGTTGGGATTGCGTTGTTGTCATCGGGAATTGCCACGATTAACCAGTACATGGAGCGAGACCTCGATGCTCTCATGAGACGTACTGCTAACCGGCCTCTGCCATCCGGCAAACTCCTGCCGTGGGAAGCGCTGGCTTTTGGCGCCGGATTAACGGTGCTGGCTGAGATCTATCTCGCCGTGCTGGTAAATCCGCTAACAGCGTTACTGGGCTTGACCGTGATCGCAGGGTATTTGTTCGGCTACACGCCGCTGAAAACGAGGACCTCGTTATCGACAATGGTGGGCGCCTTTCCCGGAGCAGTGCCGCCGCTAATTGGCTGGGCGGCCGCGCGCGGATCTATAGGACTTGAAGCCTGGGTGCTTTTTGCGATTCTGTTCCTTTGGCAGTTTCCCCATTTCCTGGCGATTGCCTGGATGTACCGGGAAGACTACGGCCGCGCCGGAATTCTCATGCTGCCGGTGGTTGAGCCCGATGGCCGCGTCACCGCGCAACAAATTGTTGTCTACACCGTGCTCCTGCTGCCGGTAAGTTTGCTTCCCACTGCGCTCGGTATCTCGGGCAAAGTTTATCTCTACGGCGCAGTGGGTTTGGGACTGCTATTTCTGTACAGCAGTTTGCGGGCAGCCTTTTCCAAGTCGAAGCAAGAGGCGCGACGTTTGTTGCTGGCGTCGGTTGTCTATTTGCCGCTGCTGTTTATTCTGATGGTTCTGGATCGGTAAATAGTAAGTAGTGAACATTGAAGGGTCGAGCAATTACTATCATTTCGATTATCAGCCGACTGTTCTGACTGTTTACTATTCACCGTTTACCATTTACTAAGGAGTCGTAACCGATGGGACGAGCTCTTGCGGTTATTATCTGGATCCTGGCGCTGGGTTCAGTGAGTCTCTTTTTCGTGAAGAAGTGGTGGTTTCCTGAAGCCATCTCTTCTCATGCCGCCGCGCTTGATCGTCAGTTTCTACTGACTATCATAGTCGTAGGAATCGCCTTCACTGCAGCGCAGGTTGGTCTCGGCTACGTGGTGTGGAAATATCGAGACCGCGGTGACAGCGATCGTGCCGTCTATACGCACGGCAGCAACCGGTTGGAGGTAGTATGGACCATTGTGACGGCAGTCATCTTTATCGGACTTGCCGTTATGGGCCAGAGCGTCTGGGCTTCGCTCCACTTTAACAAAGCTCCAGCCGGCTCATTTCAGGTCGAAGTTGTTGCGCAGCAGTTTCAATGGAACTTCCACTACGCCGGCAAAGACGGAGTTTTTGGCCGTACCGATCCAAACCTCATCGACGACTCGGCGCTTAACTTTATTGGCCTGGATGAAGCCGACCCAAATGCCAAAGACGACGCGGTGCACAGCGTCATAGCAGTTCCAGAGGGCCGGCCGGTCGAGCTGATTCTTCGCTCGAGAGACGTCATTCACAATTTCTGGGTGCCGCAACTCAGGTTTAAGCAGGACCTCGTTCCCGGCATGATGATTCGCGTCCACTTCACGGCTAACCGGGCAGGGAAGTATGAACTGGCATGCGCTGAGCTTTGCGGACAGTTCCACTACAGAATGAAGAGTTTCATGCTAGTGCTTCCGGCAGACGAACATCAGGCTCTGATGGCTCTTCCGCAAGACCAGTTTCAAACGCGCGTAACGGAACTGCTCGCGAAGTATCAATTGCCGGCTTACGCGCAGTAACAATGATCTTGGATTGTTGATTCAGCCCAACCACTAGGAGATCGCAGATGTCAGCTGAAACACACGAAGCAATCCACCGGCACGAGCCGCCAAAAAGCTTCATTCGCAAGTACATCTTCAGCCTGGATCACAAAGTTATCGGCATCCAGTACATCATTCTTGCCCTGGTCGCAGTGCTGGTGGGCATGACGATGTCAGTGCTGATGCGGCTCAACCTGTCATGGCCGGGCACGAGTTGGTCGATTCTCGGAACGCTTTTTCCGACCGGGGCGCCTAACGGCGTTATGAACCCCGATTTTTACCTGTCGCTGGTAACAATGCACGGAACGATCATGGTTTTCTTCGTGCTGACCACGGCGCCGCAGGGCGGCTTTGGAAATTATTTCCTTCCCATTCAAATTGGCGCCGAGGACATGGCTTTCCCGTTTCTAAACATGATGTCGTTCTGGGTAACGTTCGTGGGGTTTATCGTCATCCTCGCCGCCATCTTTGTTGAGGGCAATAGCACGATTGCTAACTCGGCACTTGGGCTCTGGCTGGGCGGCGGCAGCGGCTCCACCGTTGGCCCGATTGGGGGGTGGACCGGATACGCGCCGTTAAGCGCAGTTGGCTCAGCGGCTGGACCGGGTCAAGGCGCCGGCATGAATCTTTGGATCGTCAGCATTGCGATCTTCTGCGTTGGTTCCCTCCTAGGAGCGCTTAACTTCATCACCACGTTGCTCAACATGCGCACAAGAGGGATGACCCTGATGCGGATGCCTTTGACGTGCTGGGCCTGGTTTACAACGGCCGTGCTGGCGCTGCTCTCGTTTCCAGTGCTCCTCGGCGGCGGCATTTTGCTATTGCTCGATCGTACCGTCGGCACGAGCTTCTTTATTCCGGGCGGGTTGATATTCGGTTCGTCGGTGCTGACCAATCACACCGGCGGCTCGCCGATTCTCTGGCAACATCTCTTTTGGTTTTTTGGTCATCCTGAAGTTTACATTGCTATTCTGCCGGGCATGGGTGCGACCTCGCACATCCTCTCAACCTTTGCTCGCAAACCGGTCTTTGGCTATCGCGCGATGGTGTTTGCAATCTTTGCAATCGGGCTGTTGGGCTTCTTCGTCTGGGGCCATCACATGTTCATCAGCGGCATGAGCCCCTACTCGGCGATGACCTTTTCAATTCTAACGCTCTCGATTGGTGTTCCTTCGGCAGTGAAAACGTTCAATTGGCTTGGCACTCTGTGGGGCGCAAAGATCCGCTTTACGACGCCAATGCTCTTCGCGATTGGGTTCGTTTCGCTATTTGTCGCAGGTGGCATTACCGGACTTGTGCTAGGCCAGACTTCGCTCGACTTGCCAATGCATGACACTTATTTCGTGCCGGCCCACTTCCACCTGGTGATGGGCGTGGCATCTATCTTTGGCATGTTTGCCGCGACTTACTTCTGGTTCCCCAAGATATTTGGCCGCTTCATGAATGAGCGACTCGGCAAATTGCATTTCTGGATAACTTTCATCGGCGTCTACTGCATCTTCGTGCCCATGCACACTATGGGAATGGTTGGCATGCCGCGCCGGTATGCACAGTTTACGGAATACAAGTTTCTCGAATCGATTCATCCGCTGGTAGTCTTCGTTTCCATCGCCGCGATCGTAACGGTAATCGTCCAGATTGTTTTTTACTTCAATCTCGTTTGGAGTGTCTTCAAAGGCAAGAAGGCAAGCACGAACCCCTGGGAAGCAACCACGCTCGAATGGACTACGGCCAGCCCGCCGCCGCACGACAATTTTGCCGGCGTGTTACCAGTTGTCTATCGCGGGCCCTATGAGTTTGCGGTGCCTGGAGCTCCTGACGATTTTGTAATGCAGACTGACCCTGACGTCAGTGAACATGGAGCAAGGGTAACTGAAAAGGTGGGCGGTAATGGCCACAACGGTCACAAGCACTAAGACCGCGGAGAAAAGACAGACAAGATCGGGTGGAGGTTCTAGGTTTCCCGGGCCCAATGGTAAAGGTCCGAAAGGAAACGGATGGAAAGGCGGAAACGACGACTCGCAGCGAGGTCTTTCGCCGGCGGCGTACAGGGTAACGATGTGGGTGGTCATCGCTGCGATAGTGATGATGTTTGCGGCTTTGTCCAGCGCTTACATCATCCTGTCAATCGATACAGATCGACGTCCGGTAGCCATGCCGCGGATGTTTTTCCTGAGTACCGGCATCATCGTGTCGAGTAGTTTCACGATTGAAACAGCGAAGCGATCTTTGAAGCGGGGCAATAAAACAAGACACCTCAGGTGGATTATCGCGACCCTCGTACTCGGCCTGCTTTTCCTGACTGCGCAGTTGTTGGGCTGGCGAGAACTCGCCGCGCAGGGTGTCTATTTTGCGAGCCATCCCCACAGCACATTCTTCTATTTTTTTACCGGAGTCCATGGTGTGCACCTCCTGGGCGGAATAGCAGGACTCTCGTACCTCGCGATTAGAGCTGGAGGTAAAGACAAGCGAGGACGATCCGTGCCGAATCAGACAGCAACGGGATTGATGTCGCTTTACTGGCATACGATGGATGGTCTGTGGATCTGGCTATTTATGCTCCTGCTGATTTGGAAGTAAAACTGAATATGGTAGTAGAGATTAACAAAGAGTATTTGCCGGGCGCGGCTGCCGGCCGTTATCTCCTCGGGATGTGGGTGGCGCTGGCCTCGATTCTGATGTTGTTCACCGCCTTGAGCAGTGCTTACATTGTGCGCGCCGCATCAGCAAACGATTGGCAACCGCTCACAATGCCGCGAATTCTGTGGCTGAGTACGGCGCTGATAGTTATTAGTAGCGCCACGCTGGAGAACGCCCGGCGAAAATGGAAAGACGCGGTTAACGGCAGCCACCGACGTTGGTTGCTTGTTACGTTCGCGCTGGGTATCGGATTCCTGATATCGCAAGTGCTTGCCTGGCGGCAGCTCGTGCGGCAGGGAATTTACGTTGCGAGTAATCCGCACAGTTCTTTCTTTTACCTTTTGACAGCCATACACGGCGTGCACTTGTTAGGAGGGTTGGCTGCGCTTGCCTACCTTTCAGCGCGCGCCCGCGCGTCGCGGGACCGGTTGGTGTTGGTGAAGCCGCAGGCCGGCGCTGATGCTGTAATGCTTTACTGGCATTTCATGGACTTTTTGTGGCTCTACTTATTTGTCCTGCTCTTCTTTGTGCGTTAACGGGCGATACGGACAAAAGTTCGGGTAAGCTCGCAGACGCAAGTCTGCGCTACTTTCTTTCTGGAGGTGACAGGTGAGTACTGAAGCACGCGCAGTACATTTTCCGGCGGACGACTGGGGCGGGGGTGTGCACCCCTATCGCGTTGGTCATCGCAAGCTCGGAATGTGGTTGTTCATTGTTTCCGACTCATTGACGTTCTCGGCGCTGCTGATGGGCTATAGCTATCTGCGCGCTTCAAACGTCTGGCCGACGCCGTTTCCGTTTTATCCAAGCATTGTCTTTTCGTCTGTTATGACTTTCTGTCTGCTCTCATCGAGCTTGACGATGGTCTTTGGCGTCTCGGCTTCGAGCCGGGGAGATAAGACGGTAGCGCGCAAATGGATCCTGGCCACGATGTTTTTCGGCGCCGCTTTCGTCATTTTGCACCTTATAGAATGGAACCATTTGATCACTGAAGGTTTGCGGCCGTTTAGCTTGCCGGCCCACTGGATATCTACCTTCACAACCTCCGACGGACGATTGCCGACGCCATTGTTTGGCGCCACGTTTTTTACCATCACGGGCCTCCACATGTTTCATGTTGCCACAGGTATTCTTTATTTAGGCGTAGTGGCCACGCGGGTTAAGAAGCTGAATCACGAAGACGTTGAGATTAGCGGTCTCTACTGGCACTTTGTCGATCTCGTCTGGATGTTTGTGTTCCCGCTGATTTACATCCTATCGGTGGATGTGGGCGGGCATTTGGCTAAGTAAGTCGCGATTTAGAATGGCTGGAGCTTCGCAGCGAAGGAGTCGAGCATGAGCGCACACATTGAAGAGCATTTCGCCGGCAGCAACAAACTATTCATTTCGATCTGGGCCTGGCTGATTGGTCTGACGTTGATTGAGATCTTCCTGGCTTACAGGCCGATGCAAATCCACTTCATGTTGACGATTCTACTTGGTCTTTCGATAATCAAGGCGGCCCTCATTGTGGCTTACTTCATGCACATGAAGTTTGAGCGGCTGAGTTTGATTCTAACTATCGTACCAATGCTGGTGGTGTGCATTTGTCTTCTGTTTGTGTTTTTCCCGGACAGCTTCCGCTCAGCCGGCTTGCGCTATCAGTTCAAAGAAGTACCGCCTGCCACCGAGGAACATTGATGATCGCTTTCGCGAAATCAAAAACGATGTTGCTGGTGATTGCAGCAGTCGCGATTATGCTCATGCTAAGCGCTTCCGCGTTTGGGCAATGTTCCATGTGCCGGGCCGCGCTGGCGGGTTCCAACAATCCGTTTTTCATAAGAAACTTCAACATCGGCGTACTGGTGCTCCTGGTGCCACCGGTCACAATATTCTGCTCGATCTTTGTTGCGCTGAAACGCTATAAGGCCGCGAACAAAGAGGACCCGGAAAAGGACCGCACTAACTCAGACTAAACCTTCTTCACTCGCAGGACTTGGATGGCAATGGCTGAAGAGAGCCTTTTACGCATCGACGTTGAAAAGCGAACCACTCGAGGTCGCGTCTGTCCGCGCTGCGGCGGAAAAATTATCCCTTCAAACCGTGCGGTGTATCAGAGCACTGCCGACCCGAGTGGAACATTTCCGATTTGGCAATGTGAACGATGCGGTTACGAAGAGATGTCAGAACGGACGACGCCATCCGGCAAGGCTAAACACTGAAGAATCCGGCAACTTTGGTTTGTCATGAGGTATTACCGAGAACCGCCGCAAGACGACAAGGGCGAAACCTGTCGGACAATCGGGACGCGGTTCCGCTAAACTAAGGACGGCTAAATTTGGAAAGAGTGGGCGAGGTTGGCGGCACAACAGTCATGAAGAGAGAAGCTACGCTACTAAACATAGTGTGTATCATCGCGGCTCTCATTTTTTTAGTTCTGGCAGTCTTAAACGCGTTGTCTTCTCCGAGTTTTCTGACTACCGATAACCTATTCGTTACCATGGTCTGCATGCTGATGGCGCTGATGTTTGCCGTCAATCCTTTGCTTTACCTCAAGGACGAAGGCCGGCTGCCGATTCCTTTTCGAAAGCGAAGGGCTTTGAAAGCACAAACCCCCGGAGCTGGAGAGCGAGCGCTTCCTCAATCCCCGCCCTTGCTCGACGCCAAGGGCCGCGCAGTTCCTCCCGATGTGAGATCTATGGTCGCTAACATGAGACAGAGGCAGCCCTAGATTATCGCCGGGTTAATCTGGCCGTGAACGAAATCGAAAAACGAGTACTGCGAAGCTTTGAGCATTGGAACAAAGAGAAGCTTGATCTACATACGCTGTTTGAAGCCGGAGAGAATGATCCCGACGCGCGCACAGCAGTCTTCGACGCAGTCGAACGACTGGTCGAGGAAGACTTGCTTCAGGAAGAGGGAAATGATTTCTACTCCTTGACCGAGAAGGGAAGAAAAACGGTAATGAGTGCTGAGTGATGAGTGATGAGTAATGAACGAAGCAACAACCTTCGATGTTCCGCATCACTCATCACTCATCACTCATCACTCATGTACCGATTCCCAATTTAATGCCTGAATACATTCCATTCCTGCCCCACCTCAACGCAGTCCTGAATACAACAAGTGCCGTTCTGCTGCTGGCGGGTTTCCGATTTATTCGTCTCGGTCAAATCCACTCTCACCGAAATTGCCAGGTTGCGGCCGTAGCCACCTCAACCTTATTTCTGATTTCTTATCTTACTTATCATTATTATCACGGCGCCACCCGATTTGCCGGGCAGGGACTAGTCCGTCCGGTGTATTTCATTATTCTGACAACTCATACATTCCTTGCCGTGGTTATCGTTCCACTGATACTAGTGACCCTCTACCGGGCAGCGCGAAAAGATTTCATCAGCCATCGCCGCATAGCACGCTGGACACTGCCGCTTTGGCTATACGTCTCCGTAACCGGCGTAATCGTTTATCTGATGCTGTACCACATCTACCCCTCGAATTAGTCCGTCGCGCCTGTGATGGCGAGCCAAGCCATGTCAATTAAAGAACGAAAGAGAATGGAAACAATCCCGAGGTGAAGATCGCGGTCCCGAAGATCAATCGCGTACGAGCGTCCGGCCCAATCCTGATTCTTGCGATCCTGTTTGTGGTTGCCTCTTTCCTTACCTGGTACTTCACCTGGTTTGGTCGCGGCCTTTCCGACTCCGAGATTTCGAAGTTCCTGGTTGATGAGAAACATCCGAGACATGTGCAACACGCTCTGCTGCAGATTCAACAGCGAATTGAGCGAGGCGATAAGAATGCGAAACAATGGTATCCGAAAATCGTGGCCCTCGCCGGCAGTCCGGAAACAGAATTTCGGCTGACTGTTGCCTGGTTAATGGGCGCGGATAATACGTCAGAGGAGTTTCACAATACCCTGAAGAAGCTGTTGAAAGATCAGGAACCAATCGTTCGGCGCAACGCGGCGCTGGCGCTGGTGAGGTTTAATGATCCCAGCGGTGGTCGAGAACTCGCATCAATCCTTGAACCTTTCACAGTTGTCGCTTCGGCCGACGGGATCCTTGTTAGCACTCTGGCAAATGGCGCACAGGTTAGCAGGGGCACCTTGCTGGCTCGCGTCCAGGAGCCAAACAAGAATGTGGTTGAAATCCGTTCACCGTTGGTAGGCAGTGTGGGCCGACTGTTGGCTTCCAACGGCTCGAATGTTGTCAGGGGTGATGCGGTTTTGACGATCAAGTCTGACGAGCAAAGCATTTGGGAAGCTCTGCGGGGGCTGTCGGTGATCGGACAGGAAGCCGACCTGCCCTTGATAGAGCATTATGCAAGCGGCGCGGAACCCACGAGTGACCGCATAAAACAACAAGCGGCTCAGACAGCTAAGGCCATCAAGAGCCGCGCTAATTCCAGCGACAAAACCACTAAGCCGTAGGCGGAGCGGGCGGGAGGTCAGGCAGCGTGATTCCGTGCACCGCTTCCCAGTCATCCGTCGGCACCATTTCGATCGCATCCCACGGGCAACCGTCAAGGAATGCGCCGTCTGGTCCTTTACTGGTGCACTTCTGACAGCCAATGCAGAGATACGGGTCTACTTCGATGCGACCGAACGGCGGATGATCTTCATCGGGCACCCAGAACATGCAAGCTTCAATGGGACAGTATTCGATGCATGCTGGCGAGCCGGCGCAACCAGTGCAACAGTCGGTAGTGATGGCAAGTATTCGTGGCCTTTTCTTACGGGCCGCTTTGCCGTCACCTTCTGACATTGGCCAATGTTTTTCTACGATGTCATACATACGGTCGCTGGTCCTGCCCTTTTACAAAGTCGGCGGGCCAAATTCAAATCGCCCGCCGCCTGAATGCATTAATAACCAGCCCGACTCTAACATAGCTCTGCTAATTTCCTCAACGATTTGTGTCCTTTATGTCCTTTCCTTGCTGCCCATCTGCTTGAAGGGTTAAAACGTAGGCGAATTCTTTACGAACGCAGGCGAATTCTTTAAGGAGGGATCGGGCATGGAAACAGTAGCTGGGATCTTTTCGTCGCGCCCCGCAGCAGAAGAAGCGGTTCGGCAACTTCATTCACTCGGAATTTCCAATGACAGAATTGCATTGCTGACGCCGGGGATGAATGACGAGCGCGTTGAGAGCACAGTGCCTACCGCCGACAGCGAACAACCGGGCATGGGGCAAGCCATGGGAGGAACTGTAGGCGGCGCGATCGGAGTCGCTGGTGGTGCTGGTCTGGGCGCTGCCGCGGCGAGTTTGTTAGTACCAGGCGTCGGTCCAGTTATCGCAGGTGGCCTCCTCGGGGCCGCGATCCTGGGCGCAGGGGGGACCGTAACCGGAATGGCCGCGGGTGAAGCGCTTGAAGAGGAACTCGTTACCGGACTGCCGCACGATGAGTTGTATCTTTACGAAGACGCTTTGAGAAAAGGCCGCTCGGTAGTCATTGCCTTTCTTGACGAGGATGGTGCGATATACGCGGCACAGGGCGCACTGGTGACTGCAGGAGCGGAAAGTATTGACGAAGCTCGCGAGAATTGGTGGATCGGTTTGCGAGATGCTGAAGCGGCGCAGTACGGGACGACCGGCAGAGATTTCCAAAGCGATGAGGCCAGCTATCGCCGCGGCTTTGAAGCTGCTCTGAAATCAAGGGCAGGAACGGTAGAGAGCGCGGCGAAGTTATCACCGGATGACGAGTCAGATGAAGCTTATCGTCGTGGTTATGAACGCGGGCGAAGCTATCAGAAGAGCTTGCGGGAGAAATATAAAGCTTGAAAGATTTGCTGCTGAACGCGGCAGTGCTGGTTGGAATACTTGGCTCAAGTGCGATCATCACTGCCTGGTTTGCTCGCACGATGTACATCCGCTGCCCGGTCTGTGGCACTCTTAACGCGCGGCGTCGCTTGCAATGTCGTTCATGTCAGAAGGATCTGCGCCACTAAAAAACAGGACAGAATTCTTGTCTGCGTAGGACAAAGGTAATCCTCTTTGTCATGATCAAAAGCGAACATGAACAGTTGGAATACTCCCCTACCCACTCTTGCCAGGATTGGCGTTCCGGAAATAAAGATGCTGCGGGCTGCGTTTGTCCTTACGCTCTCCATTTCTTCCGTACCTTTACTGCCCTTAACAGCCAACAGTCATACGAGAGCCCACACGAAAACAATGTCACAAAATCACAATCCTCCCGTGCCGGCCGAGTGGCTTACGCACGCTGAAAAAACTGACTATAGAGAGACGCCGCGTTACGCACAAACCATCGAATATGCCAAACGCCTCGATCAGGCATCTTCACTAATAAAGTTTCAAACGTTCGGCAAGAGCGGCGAAGGACGCGACCTGCCGCTATTGATCGCAACTGAAGGCGACACCTTCACGCATGAAACTGCCAGGCGCGCCGGTAAGGCAGTCATTCTTATCCAGGCATGCATTCACGCCGGCGAGCCCGACGGTAAAGATGCCGGTCTGGCGCTGTTGCGTGACATTGCCATTACGAAAACTCGTCCCGGGTTGCTCAAAAACCTGGTCGTGCTCTTTATTCCCATCTACAACACTGACGGCCATGAGCGAGTTAGTCCCTATAACCGGATCAATCAGAACGGACCCGCTGAAATGGGCTGGCGCAGCACCAGCACCTATCAGAATCTGAACCGCGATTACATGAAGGCGGACACGCCGGAAACGCGAGCCTGGTTATCATTATGGCTTCAGTGGAAGCCGGATTTATTTATCGACTGCCATGTGACGGACGGAGCTGACTATCAGTACAACATCACTTATCAACATGAACACCACGCCGGCATTGCGGAAAGCGTGCTTGCGTGGGAAAAGAAGGTGATCGACGAGCGCGTAGCGCCTGCAACTGAGGCCGCGGGTAACGTTATCTCTTGGTATTTGGAATTTATAGACAATCGTGATCTGACTAAGGGCATTCGAGACTTCAACGGCAGCCCGCGTTTCTCGACCGGCTACACTCCCATACGGAACCGGCCGGGCATTCTGATCGAGACGCACATGCTGAAACCATATCGTCTGCGGGTCATGGGCACTTACGATTTTTTGAGATTCACGTTGGCTGAGGTCAGTCGCGATCCGGAGAGCCTGCTGGCGGCGGTGCGCGAAGCCGATGAAAAAACATTGGCGGACGGCCGCACTTACGATCCAGCGCGCCGCTTTCCGCTCGATTTTGAATTAACCGACCACGCCGCGCCTTACAAACTAAAGGCCCTGGAGTACCACACCGGGGTAAGCGACGTCTCAGGCGCGCCTTACGTGACCTTTGCTGCCAAACCCGTCGACATGACGGTGCCGATGTACAACGATTTTCGTGTGAAAACCGCGGTAGCGCCGCCGCTTTATTACATCGTTCCGGTGCAGTGGAAAGATGCAATTGAGGTCCTGCGGACACACGGTCTAGTTATGCAGACAACAAAAGAGCCGCTAACGATCGACATTGAGAGTTATCGCTTTGTCGACGTGAAGTGGGCTGGCGGTCCCTTTGAGGGCAGGCTAATGCCCTCGTTCAAGACGGAGGCTGTGCATGAGCGGCGAAGTTTTCCAGCCAGATCCATAATTGTCCCGCTCGCCCAGGAGTTGGCTAAGGTGGCGATGAATCTGCTAGAGCCTGAAGCGCCCGACTCGCTGGTCCACTGGGGGTTCTTCAATGCGACATTTGAGCAGAAGGAGTATGCGGAGAATTATGTCCTGGAGAAACTTGCTCGCGAAATGTTAGCCGGCGACCCCCGCCTCCGCGAGGAGTTTGAGAAAAAGCTGGCTAGCGACCCCGCTTTTGCAGGAAACGCGCGGGCGAGACTCCAGTTCTTCTATCTCCATTCGCCTTACTGGGATAGGCAGATGAATCTCTACCCGGTTGGCCGTATCGTCACGCCGCTCGTCGGGCAGTTGTAAAGCAAACTGTTAGTTTGCGCTGGTAGCATGGCAACGAAACTCGCAAACTAACAGTTTGCGTTACCATTAGTAAGCCAGCGTGTCGGGGTGTTCTGAAACTTCCTCTACGGCGTGGATTGAAAACAGAAGGTTTCCCTGCACTCTTCTCAGACAACAAGGAACAGGGGGTTTTCGAGAATCTTTTTGAAAGTTTGCAGGAACTTCGCTCCGGTAGCCCCGTCGATTACGCGGTGATCGCAGGACATGGTAACGCGCATCATCTGACGCACAACGATCTCGTTGTTTCGAACTACCGGTGTGGGCGACATCGCTCCCACCGCCAGGATCGCCCCTTCGGGAGGGTTGATGATGGCGGTGAACTCCTCTATGCCAAACATTCCGAGGTTGCTGATGGAGAATGTTGCCCCCATGAATTCTTCGGGGCGCAGCTTGCGGTTGCGGGCGCGCTCGGCCAGGTCGCGAACTTCGGCAGCGATTTCGCCGAGAGACTTTTGATCCGCCGCACGCACAATCGGGGTGATCAGTCCTTCTTCAATAGCAACGGCCACACCGATGTCGGCATGTTCGTAGTATCTTACCGCCTTGTCTTGAAAGGAAGCGTTTACCTGCGGATGTTGTATGAGAGCGGCGGCTGCCACCTTGATGATGATGTCGTTGAGGCTAAGCTTGAGTTCAGGATCAAGATCATTTATTCCCTTGCGCATTTCAGCTGCGCGATCCATTTCTATTTCGATAGTGAGGAAGAAATGCGGCACCGGACCGAGCGAAGTTACCAGGCGCTTGGCGATAGTGCGACGCATTTCACTCGCCGGTTCATCGCGATAAGGGGAGGCTTGTGCGGTCGCTGATTTTTGAAAGGGAATCGCAGAGACTGCGCGAAGATTTCTCTGGGGCGGTTGGCCGCCAGTCACGGGAGCTGCCGGCTTGCCGTGACTGATAACTTCCTCGACGTCGCGCTTAATAATTCTTCCGCCGGGGCCGCTCCCACTCACCTCGCGCAAATCTATTCCCGATTCCGCAGCCATGCGCGCCGCCAAAGGGGAAACAATCAAACGACCAGCCGATGCGCCTTCAACGCTCTGTGGCTCCCCGCGCCCGTTTCCGGTGGCTGCGCCGGCCTTGTCTACTACCTGGGCAGGCGCGGCTGGTGCGCTTGCTTCGGAGGCTTCAGACGCTTCAGTTTTGTTATCGTCTTCCGAAGCTGTTGTAGAACTTTTCGCTGTCTTAGTTGTGGCGGCCTGGTTCGTGAGGGCGGAAATATCTTCGTCAGGCTCGCCAATGATGGCTATCAACTGGCCCAGCGGCGCCGATTCACCTTCCTGGATGAGAATTTTTCGCAACACTCCGCTGCCGAGTGCCTGCATCTCCATTGTAGCTTTGTCGGTATCGATTTCCGCCAGCGGTTCGCCCATCGACACCTTGTCGCCTTCTTTCTTAAGCCAGCGAGAAAGTTGGCCCTCTTCCATCGTTGGAGAGAGCTTGGGCATGATCACCTGGGTCGCCATTCAAATTGGTCCTTTGTCAGTTATCCCTCTCAGTTGTCAATTGTTCAACTTTAATCAGCCGCCACTTGCACGCGAAAAACAACAACGGACAACTGACCACGGAACTATTCACAAGTAAGCAACTTCCCGAACGGCCGCAACAAGCTGGTCCACATTGGGAATAGCCTGGTCTTCCAGATTCTTTGCGTAGGGCATAGGAACGTCAGCGCCTGAGACTCGCTTAACAGGTGCGTCAAGGTAGTCGAACGCCTGCTCCGTAATCTCCTGACAGATTTCCCCTGCCACTCCGCAAAAGGGATGTGATTCTTCGGCAACCACGGCCCGATTTGTTTTCTTGACCGACTCGATGATCGTAACAATGTCTAGTGGTCGAATCGTCCGCGGATCGATCACTTCGCAGGAGACGCCTTGTTTTTCCAACACCTCCGCGGCCTTCAAGGCAACGGGAACCATCAATGAGCGCGCAACTATTGTGGCGTCTGTACCTTCCCGTTTGATGTCAGCCACGCCTAGCGGAATAGTAAAATCGTCATCATCGGGAACCTCGCCCTTGTTTCCGTACATTCGCTCCTGTTCAATAAAGATCACCGGGTCGTCATCGCGAATCGCCGATTTCAAGAGACCTTTGGCGTCTGCGGGGGTGGAAGGCATCACGAGCTTCAGGCCGGGAAAATATGCAAACCAGGATTCGAGCGCCTGCGAATGTTGAGAAGACACCTGGAAAGCCGAGCCGCCCGGGCCGCGAAATACAATCGGGATATTGAACTGACCGCCTGACATGTAAAGCATCTTGGCGGCGGAGTTGATGATCTGGTCAGTGGCGAGAATAGAGAAGTTGAAAGTCATAAACTCCACTATTGGCCGGAGTCCGACCATCGCCGCGCCCACGCCTAAGCCGGCGAAACCCAATTCGGTGATCGGCGTGTCGATTACGCGCTTCGCGCCCAGTTCTTCGAGCAGGCCTTTGGTAACCTTGTACGCTCCCTGGTAGGCGCCCACCTCTTCACCCATCAGGAAAACCCTCTCATCGCGCAGCATCTCCTCACGTAGAGCTTGATTGAGCGCCTCGCGCATGTTTACTACAGCCATTTAGAGATTTCCTACTTTCTAGCGCCTTCCGGAGTAATGGGATTAGCGTAAACATCCGTGTACAGTTCTTTCGGATCCGGCAGCGGACTTTCCTCTGCAAATACGAGAGCGTGCTCAATCTGCTCTTTGATTTGCTCTTCAATCTTTTGAAGCTCTGTATCCGACAATACGCCTTCTTCCTTCAGAGTTGCCGAGAAGAGCTTGATCGGATCGCGCTCCTGGTAGCGTTCAATCTCAGCCCGCGTGCGATAGTTTCCAGGGTCAGACATCGAGTGGCCCATGAAGCGATAGGTACGAACTTCGAGAAGAGTAGGGAGGTAACTTTTGCGGGCACGCTCGACCGCTCGAAGGGTCGCCTCGCGCACCGCCAGCACGTCCATGCCATCGACAAACTCAGCTGCAATATCGTAAGCGCAGGCTTTTTGTGAAATATCCTGGGACGACATGGCACGCTCCAGAGACGTACCCATTCCGTATTGGTTGTTCTCGCAGATGTAAATGCAGGGCAGCTTCCAAAGCTGGGCCATGTTCAGAGACTCGTGAAATGCTCCCTGATTGACTGCCGCTTCCCCAAAGAAACAAAGCGTCACTTGATCAGTGCCCTTGTATTTCGAGGCGAAGGCGACACCGGTAGCCAGCGGAATTTGTCCTCCTACAATGGCATGCCCGCCCAGAAAGTTAACTTCCTTGTCGAACATGTGCATTGACCCGCCCTTGCCTTTTGAGCATCCAGTTGCTTTACCAAAGAGTTCCGCCATTACTGAATCCGGGGAGATCCCCTTGGCGATGGCATGGGCGTGCTCACGATAGCTGGTCAACACGTAATCATCTTTGCGGATTGCTGAGATTGAGCCGATAGCGACCGCTTCCTGGCCAATGTAAAGATGGCAGAAGCCCCCGATTTTTCCGGCGCTATAGGCCTCCGCCGATTTCTCCTCGAAGCGACGGACGAGCAGCATTTGGTGATAGATGTTGATTAGTGTTTCTCGATCCAGATCGGCGAGCCGGCCCTTCTGCGCCTCTTTCAGTTTCTCGCGTCTCTGCTGGAGGTTTCCGGTGTCTGCGACCTCAGGAGATTCTTGTTCCATCACGCCCGTTGCGCTTATGTCTTCTACTCCGAGGCGGGAAGGCTCCGGCGTACTCTTTCTCATCTCGTAGTTTGACTTGCCCACTGTCTGTTTTGTCGCCTATTGAATCGTCATTAACGGTGGCTAGCTGAATGAAGATTGGATTTGAACGTTGTCGCAATAGCATGTTGGATTATACGCGAGGTTTGTAACGACGTGCAAAACGAGGCTGATTTGACACAGGCTCTTTATTTTGCTCTACAAGTTCCCAGTCGCCTTACGAGGAGCTGAACAACCTCATGCCTCTGAGCTAAAGAAAAGCGCACACCGCAGACTAGCGATGTGCGCATTTTGAAAAGCATTGAGCTTTGTTTAGCGGAGAGCGTCAATCACCGTTATCGGGCTGTTTGCGAGAGTTATCACCGTCTTACGAGAATGCTTGTTGCTTTGCATCTTACGCGCGGCCGCAGTAAGGAGCTCTTCGGTCGTTTCGCCGTCTTCGGGAAAGCAGGCCACACCGATGCTTATCCCCAGCCGCGCAACGGTCTCGGTTCGCACGGAAAACTTCTGTTCTTCTAGAGCGGTTCGTATTCGTTCGCCAATAGATGCTGCCATGACAGTGGATGCCATTGGCATGATCGCGACAAATTCGTCACCAGCGTAGCGCGTCAAAATATCCATCTGACGCAGTTCTTTTCTGATCACTCCGGCAGCACTGGCCAGCACTCGATCGCCGATCGTATGTCCGTAGCGATCATTGATGTCCCTGAAGTCATCAATGTCCATACTGACGACTGCCAGCGACTCGTTGGTCATGCGCTGGCATTCCGCGATTTTTTGCTCGAGCATCATGTAGAATCCACGAGCGTTAGGTAATTCAGTCAGCGGATCGACAAGAGCACTCTCCTTCGTTTTCTCAAACGTCAAAGCATTGTTAAGAGCACAGGACGCGTGCTGGCAAACAGACTCGAGCAGGCGAACGTGTTCGGTCGTATAAGAAGTCCGGCTCTTGGAGTAAAGCGTGATTGCTCCGAAGGCCCCATCTTCTCGAAGCAACGGCGAGACAAGCACGCCCCGATAATTCTTGGAGACTTCCTCAGGTACTCCGACAAGATCGAGTTCCGGCGACGCATTACACATCGACCTGGCATTCGCAATAACCCATCCTGTTATGCCATCACCCACATCCATCCGCCGATGGTTAAAGATGTCGGCATGTTCGCCGGCTGCGTGGGCAGCAATGGCCCTTCCGGATTTTTCGTCGACCACAAAGATGATGCAGGTTTCAAAGGGAACGATGGCGCGAAGTTTGTTGGACACAAGTGTTACGGTGTCATTGAGATTCAACGAAGAACCGATAGTTTGGGCGATCTCATGAAGGGCGAATACTTCTCGCTGCGCTTCCGAGATCGATCTGAATCCAGCGTCGTTATCCTCGGTTGTGCCGACCTGGTTAGACGCGAGACCGGCATCCGGTTTCGTCTTCGTTAGATAATCGGGTGTGGCGGCTTCTGACTCTACCTGCTCTTGAATATCTTCGGCCGCAATTAGCTGGTCAAACTTCTCGACGTGAGCAATGAACTTATTGACTACCTGAGGATCAAAAGCATTTCCCTCCATGCTCCTGAGTAACGCCAGCGAATCTTCACGCTTCATGCCCTTGCGATAAGGTCGATCACAGCGCGTAGCGTCATAAAAATCCACTACCGAGATGATTCTCGCCAACAGTGGAATGGCTTCGCCCTTGAGGCCTTTTGGATAACCACTACCGTCCCATTTTTCATGATGGTAACGAACAATCTCTTCGACCGGGTAAGGGAAGTTGACGCGCTTGAGAATGTCTCCACCAACAGTCGGATGGATTTTCATCTTGGCAAATTCCGCCTCCGTTAATTTGCCAGGTTTGTTGAGAATATATTCAGGCACTGCTAGTTTGCCGATGTCATGCAACAAAGCCCCGGCGAAAAGCGCTTGAACCTCTTTGGCGCCCAGTTTAAAGAGCTTGCCCATCTCTGAAGCGTAGATCTGAGTGCGACGAACGTGACCATGAGTCGTCTGATCCTTCGCATCGATCGCGATTGCCAGCGACTCAATTGTGTTCATGTGAATCGTCGCCATCTCCTCGACGTGCCGCCGCTGTTCAGCTTCGGAACGGCGCACGTCATCGAGGCGTTTCTCGTTAAACCTGTAGAGCAAATGCATGAGACCTGTAATCAACAACCCAAGCAGAATGAATGGCACGCCCGCACCATGGATTGCTGAATAAAAAAGTACGGCAGAAGCAGCGCCGGCGACCTGGGTGGTTAAAGTCCAAACAATACTTTCCTGTGAAGGAAGAACACGAGGTCTACCGTCAACGATGTTTAGAAAATAGACCGTTGCCAGCGTGCTCAGGAAGTATTGGAGAATGGCGAGCACGCAAAGCGGCACGAGCAAGACATTCAAGGGCAATCCGCGATCCGGGCTAAGGGAAAAGTCGTTCGCAAAGACAGTCGCAAGGAAGCCATAGCAGGACGCTGAGAAGAAAGTTGAGATGACGGCAATTGCCGTTGTGGTGATCGATTCCTTACGGCTCGACAGTCCATAGGTCGAAACGAAACCAACGATTGCTGCCAGCAAAGTGGCCGGCCCCGCGGTCTCCGAGGGTGGCACGGCATAAAGAATAACTGCAAGGAAGACCAGCGCATCAGCCAGCGACTTCCGACTCTGACTCACGCCGACACTCGTGGTAATGGAAACCGTAAACCGACTTGCCGCAAGCGTCAGAACGAGGAGCACTAACCAGGACAACAACCCGGCACTGGAGAGGAATGGTAACGTCACCGTGGATACCAGCGCTGAGCACAGGAGTAATGCCGCGACGGCCGAGATGCTGTTTAGGAGAACGGTGCTCTTCCAATTCTTTTTTTGGCTCATTTTCTAGATGCCCTTTGTTAAAGCAGAGTGAATTACCCTGCCTGGACCGGGTCTGGTTTTGCTGAGAGATCGAGACGTTTGTCGACGAGCGGAAAAACTGTGCAGATGAATATTGGATTGCCAGCCCGTGTTGGCTGTATGCCAACGGTGTTTGGCACCGGTAAAGATAACCCTTTCAGTAGCTTGGAGTCAATACTGTCATGCGATTGGGTTGTAGCCGGAAAAGGTCAGCCGCTTAGCCTTATGGCGTTTGCACCCGGTCGTCGCGCGTTTTCCGCCAGGTACAATGTGGTTACCAGAGGTCAAGAAGTCGCAAGCGGCGGTTCAGCCCGTGGAAACAGTCTGATTTTGCAATTGTGAGGCCAATTCTGCTGCACTGGTCGCGGGTTTTTTGCAGATGAAATGTTCGCAGACATAGGCTGTGGCCTTGTTGTCCAGCTGGGGGCGCTCTCGAAGGAGCGGAATGATCTCGGTGGCCGATGTATTGTCGAAAGAGGCTTGCGCAACGACCTTATTGGGCAGATACACCTTCCAAATCTCGTCGAGCAACAATCGCGTTTCCGGCGCATCACTCTCTCCGATGATCGCAATCTCCTGAGGCGATCCCAAATGAAAATCGAGCGCGCAGAGCAACCGGCCAAAGCCGGACGGGTAACGTCGAATGGCGGCGGCCATCAAACGAAGAATGGTCGCGGCACGTCTTTGATAGTCGCTGTTGTCAGTAAGCAGGCCGATTCGTAATAGAACCTCGGCCGCGACTGAATTTCCTGCCGGCGTGGCGTTATCGAAAAAGTCTTTTGACCGAACGATCAAATTTTCATGACTTCGGCCGGTATAGAAGAAGCCTCCCTCCTCCTCATCCCAGAATTCCTCAATCATTTTGGCGGTCAGGGTGCGGGCCTCTTCAAGCCACTGAAGCTCTCCGGTCGCCTCAAACAAAGTCGCTAGCCCGTCAATAAGAAAAGCGTAATCCTCCAGATAGGCGTTAAGCTTTGCCTGACCGTCTTTGTAAGTCCTCAGAAGCAATCCGTCCCGGCGCAGATTATCTAGTACGAACTGGGCATTATGCTTCGCAACTGCCAGATAGTCAGATCGGGAAAGAATTGCCGTAGCTTCCGCAAAGCTGGACAGCATCAAGCCATTCCAGGCCGTCAAGACTTTCTCATCGCGAGCCGGCTTAACTCTCTTTTCTCGGGCCGCAAACAAGATTTTGAGAGATCGGTCCAAGGCTGCTCTTAGTTCCTCAAGTGTTGAATTCTCTGTGGCTGCAACCTCGGACAGTTCGCGCGTGATATTCAAAATATTGTCGCCTTCAAAGTTTCCGGCGCTGGTCACGTTGTAGTATGCAGAGAAAAGTGCTGCATCGCGTTCACCGAGAAGCTGCTTGACCTCGTCTAAGCTCCAGACAAAGAACTTGCCTTCGACACCTTCCGAATCGGCATCCTGGGTGGAATAAAAACTTCCGTCCGGGCCGGTCATTTCCCGCACTACGTAATCGAGGATTCCTTCAGCAACTGCTCGCGCCACTTCGTCGCGACTGACCTGGTAGTAGTGAAGATAAAGCCGCGACAGGAGGGCATTGTCATAAAGCATTTTCTCGAAGTGGGGCACGAGCCAGCGGGCGTCTGTCGCATACCGGTGAAAACCACCACCGAGCTGATCGTAAATGCCACCTTCAGCCATTTTTCGACATGTGTGGCGGACTATTTCCAGAGCTTTCTGGTCGCCGGTGCGATAAAACGTATGAAGAAGAAACTCAAGAGTCATTGCCGGAGGAAACTTTGGCGCGCCGCCGAAACCACCATTAGATGAGTCGTAGTTCTTTATAATTCCTCGATACGCAGTATCAAGGAGTTCAGCCGAAAGCAATTCGCTTGATTCGAGAGTGGTAGTCGAGCGCTGCAATTCGTTGAGAATTGACGCGGCCGTTTGCTGAACATCATCGGCCCGTTCGCGATAAGCCTCAGCGACGCTGATAAGCACGCGAGGAAAACCGGGCATGTTGTATCGATCTTCGGGAGGGAAGTAGGTACCTGCATAAAAAGGAACGGCCTCCGGCGTAAGAAAAACTGTCATCGGCCAGCCACCGTGATGCGTCATCATCTGCACCGCGTTCATATATATCTGATCCAGGTCGGGCCTTTCCTCTCGATCAACCTTGATATTTACGAAATTATCGTTCATGAGAGTGGCAATCGCCTCGTTCTCAAACGACTCGTGCTCCATCACGTGACACCAGTGGCAGGCGGAGTAACCAATGCTCAACAGAATGGGCTTTTGCTCTCGCCTGGCAATTTCGAATGCTTCGTCGCCCCAGGGAAACCAATCCACCGGATTGTGGGCGTGCTGCAAGAGATAGGGGCTTGTCTCGTTAATGAGCCGGTTGGTAGGAGCTTCGTCAGTCACTTAAAAAACTCTCAACTTTTAGGATTTATTGCATTCTACAGTCTCGATTGGAAAACAACGAACGCTCGCACTGACCGCATCGAGATCTTGACCTCGACTACAGCAATCATGCTCCGAATAGTCCGTCGCTGGAGCTTCCTCCAAACTTCGGGTGTTTCGCTGTATTTGTTATACTCATGAAACTGAATGACCATTCATTTTTACCAGTTGCGACAAACTTCGTTTGTCGCAGTGTGCGCCAGCAGATGAATGATACGAAACGACAAACCAGGCCGGTCGCACGGGGCTGTTGAGGGAATTAATTGATGGAACGCGAAACTCTGGAAATGGATGTTGTCTTCGTCGGCGCCGGTCCGGCAAACCTGAGCGGTGCATTACACCTCGCTCGCTTAATACGAACGCACAATGATGCCGTGAAGAGTGGCGAGCGCCAGGGCGAGCCACTCGGCGAGATTGAAATCGGAGTGATCGAAAAAGGTGCTTCAGTTGGCGCCCATATTCTTTCCGGCGCGGTAATGGATCCACGAGCATTGCGAGAGTTGATGCCGGATTTCGTCGGACAGGGAGCGCCGCTTGAATCCACCGTCAACGAAGACTATTTCCTCTACCTGACAAAGAATCGCGCCATTCGTTCGCCGATCACGCCTCCGCCGCTGAAGAATCACGGCTACTACATTGTGTCGCTCAATCGGCTCACGGCTTGGCTGGGTGAAAAATGCGAAGAAGCCGGCGTCAATGTATTTCCTGAATTTCCTGGCGCCGAGGTGCTTTACGATGAAAACGATCAGGTCATCGGCGTGCGCACGGGTGACAAAGGAATCGATAAGGAAGGGAAGCGCAAACCCAATTTCGAGCCTGGCGTAGATCTCTTGGCCAAGATAACAGTTCTGGGTGAAGGACCGCGCGGTTCGCTCACTAAGCAATTAGTTCAACGTCTCGGGCTGGACGAAGGCCGCGAGCCGCAGGTTTACAGCATCGGCGTGAAAGAGCTGTGGGAACTGCCGGACGATCGTTATCCCACCGGCCGCGTAACTCACACGCTCGGATTTCCGTCCGACGCGCAAACATATGGCGGTGGTTGGATTTATGGAATGCAGAATCGCATTCTAAATGTTGGCTACGTTACCGGTTTGGATTACAAGGATCCGCTGCTTGATCCACACGCAGAATTTCAACGTTTCAAACAGCATCCGTTTCTTCGACGGCTGCTTGAAGGCGGAAAGATGATCCGCTATGGAGCTAAGACCATTGCCGCTGGCGGCTATTTCGCCATGCCGCAGATTTACGCGGACGGAGTTTTGTTGGTGGGCGACTGCGCGGGATTTCTTGACTCGCAACGGTTGAAGGGAATCCACTCCGCGATCAAGAGCGGGATGCTGGCAGCTGAGACAATCTTCGAGGCGCTCTTGGCAAAAGACTATTCGGCGAAACAATTGCGCCGTTATGAACAACTAGTCAATGAGAGTTGGATCATTCCTGAGTTGCGCAGAGTTCGAAACTTTCACGCAGGTTTCAAACATGGCCGCTGGTTGGGCCTGGTGAATACCGGGTTTCAGTTCATCACCGGTGGCAGAGCCTGGGGACTCTTTGATCGCGCAAAAGCAACAGCAGGGCATGAGGAAATGAAGAAGCTCTCAGCGTATGGCTACCATGGAGACAGTATCGAGCAGCGTTACGATGGACTTAAGTTTGACGGCAAGATAGCTTTTAATAAGTTGACCGACGTTTATCACGCCGCGGTCGGTCACAGTGAGGATCAGCCCAGCCACCTTCACGTGCTTGACACAAACATCTGCTCGACGCGCTGCGCTGAGGAATACGGAAATCCTTGCCAAAGGTTTTGCCCTGCGGCTGTTTATGAAATGGTTGATGATGGTGTCAACGGCAGACGCAAGTTGCAGATTAACTTTTCAAACTGCGTTCATTGCAAAACCTGCGACATTATGGATCCTTACCAGATCATTAACTGGGTAACGCCGGAAGGTGGCGGTGGACCTGACTACAAGGGTATGTGAGGGTCCCACACTTCTCCTCGGGAGACACCGAGCATTTTATTCTTCCCCATCTGTGTTGACGGTGAAATTCACGCGGCCGCGCATCACTTCTTCCAGGGCAATGCGTGTGTTTTTGTGTTTCAACGCATCGATATCGATGCGGGGGCGCGCGCCTCTTTGGAGTTGTTTACTTCTTTTTGCGGCTAGAATAATCAGACGATATTTCGAGTCGATCTCCTGCGTCTCGGCATCTTCTGCGGCCACTTCGGTCTCTTCTATTAATGACATTTTGGCGGTTGCTCCTCCCAGTTCACTTATAAGATTCAATTAGAATTGCCACTTCCATCATCTGCGGCTTGAGTCGTTGGTGGCTGTAGTGTCTCGCTCGCGGTAAAAGCTTCAACAACGCGTTTCACCCTGGGACCCTGACGACTAAGCCGGGCGCGTTCGGCCTGCACTATTGCAGTCATCTGCTCTGCTGCACGGTCCGCATCGTCGTTGATGATTACGTATTGAAATGCCGAATAGTCCTTCAGTTCAGTCGGGGCATTGCGCAAGCGCAAATCGAGCTCCTCAGGGGAATCCGTTCCGCGCGCCTCCAACCGTTGTCTCAGGATTTCAAACGAGGGCGGCAAAATGAATATGCTGACGGAATCCGCCATCAGCGCCCGGACGCTTGCCGCTCCCTGAACGTCTACTTCAAGAATAATGTCCCGGCCCCCAGATATTTCGCGTGCAACCTGCGCGCGGGCTGTTCCATAGAGTTTGCCGTGGACGTGTGCCCATTCAAGAAACTCATCGGCAGCCACCATTTCCTGAAACTGTTCCTGTGTGACGAAGAAATATTCCCGGCCATCCGCCTCGCCGTTTCTGGGCGCTCGCGTTGTGAAGGACACAGAATAGCTAAGATTTGGCACCCTATTCAACACGCGCTGAATCAGCGTGCCTTTGCCGCCACCGGAAGGAGAGCTGACAACGAACAGAATGCCGCGTCCTTCCTTTGTTGCCGTGTTTAGCTCGTTTTGAAGGTGCTCGTCTATTTCACTCAACATTCTGGACCTGTTCGCGAAGTTTTTCTACTTCCGCCTTAATAGCCAGCGCGGCCTCTTTAATCGTTAGGTCGGTTGATTTTGACAAGGTCGTATTGGCTTCGCGGTTTAATTCCTGTAACAGAAAATCGAGCATCTTACCGGTCTCACCAGTTGAATTCAGAGCTTCGCGAAATTGCGTCAGGTGACTACGGAGCCGGACCATTTCCTCGCTCACATCGCTGCGGTCGGAAAGATAGGCAACCTCCTGGGCCAACCTCCCCGGGTCGATCTCCACGAGTTGGCCATTGCGGCTCAACAACTCTCCGATGCGCTTTTGCAGTCGGGCACGATACGCGTCGACCAAACCAGCAGCCGCGTCTTCAATCGTCGGCACCAGCGCGTCTATCTTATCTATTCGCTCAGCCATTTCCCGCCGCAGCGCCTCGCCTTCCTGTGTGCGCATGCGTTCGAGTTCATCCAGTCCTTCGGCGAGCGCTTTTTCAATGCCTGCGACTACATCATCGCTGAGTCCGTCGCGCGCGGGCTGCAGCGCACCTGGCAGCCGCGCCAGCACGTTGATATCGAGATCGCCGCCAATGCTGAACTCTTTTTGCATTTCCCGCAGGGCGTGAACGTAGCCGGCAATCAACGGCCGGTTCAACTCGTACGCCGTTTGCGACGTCTTTTCGAAGTTAACTGTTACATCGACCCGACCGCGGGAAAGTTTTGCACTAATTTGGCGCTTGATGACGGGCTCGAGCGACGACAACTCGCCGCTGAGACGCAGATGGACATCGAGAAAGCGATTATTTACGGTTTTCAGATCCACAGACACGGCAAAGTGTTCGCCATCCGCAGATCCACGTCCATATCCGGTCATTGATTTCATACTCTTGTCAGTTGTTCGTAGTCCGTAGTCAGTAGTTGTTCAACAATATGTTCAGATGTTCTTTGCACGGAGACAAATCCCATCAAGGGTCGGATCTACACGGACTACTGACAACTGGACTACTGATTCACCAATTCTTCTTCTTCGTTCGCAAACTGCAGTTCATACAAACGGCGATACTGTCCGCCCCTGGCCAGCAGCTCCGCATGACTGCCTATTTCGGTTATTCTGCCACCTTCCATCACCACGATTGTGTTGGCGCGGCGAATGGTGGAGAGACGATGGGCGATGACGATCGTCGTCCGGTTTCGCACCAGGTTCGCAATCGCCTGCTGCACGAACCGTTCAGATTCTGCGTCGAGCGCCGAGGTCGCCTCATCCAGAATCAACACCGGCGCGTCAACCAATAGTGAACGTGCAATTGCCAGACGCTGCCGCTGGCCTCCTGAAAGGAAGATGCCGCGCTCGCCAACAATAGTTTCATACTTTTGCGGCAGCTCCATAATAAAATCGTGCGCGAAGGCTATACGTGCTGCCTCTTCGATCTCGGCTTGTGTAGCGCCTGGCTTTCCGTAGGCAATATTGTGGCGCACCGTGTCGTTGAAAAGCACGGTCTCCTGCGTAACCAACGCTATTTGCCCGCGCAGGCTGGAAATCTTAGCGTTGCGAAGGTCGATGCCATCCCAGAAGACGCCGCCGGAAATAGGATCATGAAACCGCGGCAATAGCTTTGTCAGTGTAGACTTCCCGCCGCCGGATTCACCCACCAGCGCCACCATCGATCCAGCCGGAATTTCCAAATTTACTTCGCGCAAGACCGAACGCTCCTCATTCGGATATCCAAAGGACACGTTTTTCAACTCAATCGCGCGCACCAGTGGCAGGAGTTCGCGAGCGTCTTTCTTCTCTACCAGTTCCGCATGCTCGTCCATTATTTCCCAAACGTGATGAGCTGCCGCCAGCGCCTGCTCCATGCTGTTTTGCAGTCGCGACAGCTTGCGCATTGGGTCGTAACTGCGAAATAGAAAAAACAGAAAGGTGACGAACTGGGCTGCGTTCATTCGCCCGGAAACAATTTCACGCTGGCCAAAAAAGAGCAGGAAGACTATGAACACCACGCCAATCATCTCGATCGTCGGCGGCGCAAAGCCGGAGATTCTGGCGGTGCGCAGGTTAGCGCGAACGATGCGCTGGGCCACTGTCGTGAAGCGAGTCGCCTCGCGACTTTCACCGCGATACGCCTTAACGATCGTTTGGTTTGATAGTGCTTCTTGCGCAGTATCCGTGAGCTCCTTGTTGCCCTCGAAACTCTCGCGAGAAAGGTTGCGTAACGCCGTGCCGAAGCGGGCGGTGAGAACAGCAACAATCGGCGCAATTGCCAGTGATCCCAAGGTTAGTCGCCAACTGTAGTAAAACGAAGCTGCGAGAAACGCGATCAAGGTGAAACTTTCGCGCAGCATATCTCGCAGTGTGCTGGTCACCGATACCTCAATGGCGGCCGCGCTCGTGACCAGGCGTGAGACCAGATAGTTGGTACGGTGCCGTTCAAAAAAGCTCGCCGCCTGATTGAGCAAATGACTGTAGAGATCCTGGCGTAACTTCAGAACAGCGGATTGGCCGATCCGCGCCATCAGGAACGTGGAGAAATACTCGGCCACACCCTTGGCCAGCGTGAATGCTAGCAGGAGCAGCGATATTGTTTTCCAGGCCGCCAGACCGGAGTCAGGAATAAGACGCTGGAGGCCAAAAAGAGTCTGCGTGCGTTGGCCGCCCCCCCTGGTAAGAGCCTGATCGAAAATGGGTACTATGAGTGAGCCAATGGCGATTTCCAGCAGGCCCACGAGCAACATCGCAAAGGTCGCCAGTGCGAAGGTTTCCCAGTGAGGCTTGATGTATCTTAGAAGTCTCTTGAGGTCGCGCATCGGCAGTTGCAATTACTCTGGCGAACGAGTTTTACGAATCTCTCCGCGAAGGCTCCCGACAGTCCGTGGAAGGATTAAAAGACGGCTGTAAAAGTAAAGAGAACTATACTTAGCCGCGTGCGACTGCGTCAAGGCGGAGGAATTTTTTGGTACTGGCGCAGTTTGAATTCCCGCGATCAACGTTTTCCTGGGAACGCATCAGGCGTCCCGCCCGCCCGCGTACGGCAGGCGCAAGCATCGGGAGTTAAAGTCAACGGACCTCGGAGCGGGCGGGACGCCCGCGGTCCCAATGAAGACGGCCACTACCACCCACACGCGGGGATTTCCTCCGCTCCAGATTTTGTAAACGCGTGCGCTATACCTGAGCCCGAGCTTTTCTTGGACAACAACTCTAAAAACTAAGCTATAATCCTTTTGATATTCCACCAGCATTATTTAGGACCAACAAGAACTTGGGACAACCATCACAAGTAACCAGTAAGTATGCCGGAAAACGGCTGCTAATCGTCGACGACGATGCCGACATGCGTCTACTGCTGGCGGAATATTTTCGCCGGCTCGGATTCCAGGTTGATGAGCGCGAAAGCGGCGCAGAGGCACTCGAACCGGCCACGACTGGACGGTTTGATTGTTTCATCCTTGACGTTTCGATGCCCGGCATGACTGGCTTTGAACTACTCAAACGGGTACGCGAACGAGGGGTGCAAACTCCAGCGCTTTTTTTGACGGCCCACGATGCGCTCGACTACAAAGTGGCCGGCTACGAAGCGGGAGCTGACGACTATCTGGCGAAACCGTTTAGTCCGCGAGAGCTGGAGTTTCGCGTTGAAGCTCTCTTGCGACGCACGAGCGGAATGCAACCAGAAACCGACAGCGAGCGCGTCCAGGTTGGCGATCTGGTGATCGACAAGCGGCGCCACGAGGTGATCAGGCAGGGTGCTCGCGTCGATCTTACGCCCCTTGAATTTCAGATTCTGGAGTTGCTCGCATCTGAACCGGGACGCGCCTGGTCGCGCAATGCGCTGCTGGATAGAGTTTGGAGCACAGAATACGAGGGCTATCAACGGAACATCGATCCACACATCAATCGCTTGAGGAAGAAACTGGAGACTGATCCCAAAAACCCCCGCTACGTGCTTACCGTCCGCGGCGTCGGATACAAACTAAACGAAGCTCCATAGCTAACGCCTGGTCCGTAGGCTTAGTCACGGACAAAAGAGTCGGCGGACATATTCCAACCAGGGTTGTTTTTCAAGCGGTGTTGTTTCGCTCACCAAAATTCTGGGTTACTTTTCAGTGAACAAATTTGCGACTTCCACCTGTCTTTGCTGCGATGCCGGCTATCAGTTGTTATCACTGTGTTTGTTGTGAGGTTTCCCCGTTTGGCCGGCGGCGCTCAGCTGTCACCAGCTATGTTTAATTCGAAGATTCGTTTGAAAAACCTGGCGCCGTTGTGGCTGATTTCTGGAGTGTGTCTGATAATCTGGCTCATTCTAAAGCTTGCCTTTCATAAGGGCGGTTACATTCATATGCTGCTCGTCGCTGCCTTCTCCATGGCCGTCGTTCAGATAACAGCCGACCGCAAAACCCGCTATCACAAAGCCTCCTCTGGTAGCTGACTGTTACTGGTCCGTTTAGTGACAATGTCCGATAAACTTCAGTTTGTCGTGGCGTTTACGACAAGCTAAGCTTATCGAACCTCGACCACCCAATACTCGCTAACTTGACCCTTTTCCTGCCCGTCGGCAACAATGAACTCCGACGTTGCATCAACTACAACGAAGTCCTTCCGGCGACGACCGGGGTGTTAGCCTTGACTACTAATAAGGAGTTGCTTGTTATGCGTTTTCGTCCCGTTTTAGCGCGATTTGCTGTTTTATCACTGGTGCTGGGTGTAACCGTTTGCGGCGCGACGATCTTCGCGCAGAGCGATTTGCCGCGGCGCACAATCGCCATTACTTACCCGCTCGATGAGACTGTTGTGGTTAAGTTTCGGGGCACCACCTTGCTGCCGCGTCTCAAGGGCGAGGCGAAGGTCAAACGTGCCGGTCGCCGGGGAACGCGCGTCGAACTCGCTATTGATAACTTGCCGCGCGCGAACGAACTCGGCGGAATCTATACGACCTTCATTCTCTGGGCCATTTCGCCGAGTGGAAGCGTTGACAATCTCGGAGAAATAAAGCGAGGTGGCAGCCCGTTCATCGCTTCGAAGCTCGACGTAACAACTCCGCTTCAGACCTTTGCTCTGATTGTCACTGCTGAGCCCCATTTCCTTATGAAAGTGCCCAGCCGCATGGTGGTGCTGGAGAACATCGCTCCGCAACGGCCGGGCAGGAGCCAAATGGAAACGGTCAACGTGCAGTACATCGGAAACTCGAGCGACTACTTTAGAGATCCGCGCGTGCCCGAGATCGCCTCGACGGACTACAAGGAACTTCCTGTTTCCTTACTGGGCGCGCGCCAGGCAATCAACCTCGCTCGCTTCGCCGGCGCTCAACAGGATGCCCCGCAGGAACTTCAGGAAGCAGAGGACCTTCTATTAATCGCCGAGAAAGCGTTGAGATTCGATGAGCCGACTGCCGACGTTGACGTAAAAGCGCGCAAGGCAACTTCCTTCGGCGTGAAAGCCGAAGAGATGGCGCTGACCCGGCGTTCAGCGCGTTTGCGCCGCGAAGATATTCAACGCCGGGATGAGGCGCTTCGTACGGCGGAGAAGACAGCCGAATCGGCCCAGCGTGAAATTGACCAACTTCGCGCGGATTTGGACCGCGAACAACGGGCCCGCGAATTGGCGGAGAGAGACGCAGCCAGCGCAAACGAGCAATTGCGCGAGCAGCGCAGCGAGGTTGCGCGTCTGCGCGACGAACTCCAGACAGTGCGGGCAGAAGGCGAGACGGCGAAAATCAATCTTGCCCGGATTGAGGGGGCGAAGCGCGCGGAAGATGAACGCAGAGATGCCGAAGCGCGGGAACAACAACGACGCGCCTCGGAAGCAATGTTGAAGCAGAAGCTGGCGAAGTATGGAACGGTCAAGGAAACAGCCAGAGGGTTTCAGCTCTTATTGCCGGAATCGATCTGGACGGCTCCCCGGGCCGCAACTTTGGTTTCCGCGGCCGCAGCCAGACTCGAACCGCTCGCGGCGCTCATCGCAAGCAATCCTGATTACCAGGTGATTATCGAGACCTATACAGACAGCAAAGGCGACGAAGTGTCACTGCAACAACTGACACAGGAGCGCGCGCGGCAGTTATCGGACCGTTTCCAGACTGCGGGTGTTGATGCATCGCGCCTTCAAGCCAACGGCATGGGTGCCGCCAATCCACTGGCTAACAATGCCACGCCGAACGGCAGAGCCCGCAACCGGCGCACGGAGATAACGTTCACAGTCGTTCCGACGAGAAGCACGGCGACGAACTAGGGCTCGCTATATTGTCAGCGAGCCATAACAAGCGTGGGCAAGTGAGCGCTGAGCCATGAGCAGTTTGCAGTTAGCAGTTTGCAGTTAGCAGTGCGCAGTGGCCGTAAGCAGATGGCGGAGGTAGACGGCAAGCGCAGGAAACAGGCAGCCCGCGGGTCTCGCTGCTTAAATGGCAAATGAGAAATGTCAAATGACAAAAGGAAAATCGGATTTTCCATTTAGCATTTCTTAACTATCATTGCTACTACCGCTCCTGCCTCCTGCCGCCCGGCCCTGCCGCCCGCCCCCTGCTCCTGTCTAAAACATGTCCCCACTCGAAGTCCTACAACTCGTCGGTTACTCGATTGGCGCAGTGTTGCCGTTGTGGATGGGAATCCAACTCCTTTCCCGCCGCCGCAAACTGAGTCCAATTGAACGCATGCTGTTGGCCCTGGCGGTGAGCATCTGCGGTTGGCACAGCAGCAACCTCATCATCACCCTTCATGGCCTTTTTGGATTTGGTTTCAGCCCCCGGGTAGTGACTGTCCTCCGAGTGGTGGACACTGTTGCTGTTATCTGCATCACCTTCTGTTACTCCTTCCTCCTTCACGTTCACATCTACCTTTGGGCTAACGCCGCAGGTCGTCCGCTTAAGCGAAGCGAGACAATCCGGATCTACCTCTCCTATGCTCCCACGCTTTTTCTACCGCTCGCCATCTACAAAATCTGGACGCACCAATACGCGCCCATGCTCCAGAGGGTCCACCTCTTTGTGATACCGATGGCGGTCTGGATCACTTATGTGCTGGGCTTGATCGCCATCACCGAATTGCTGATTGCGAGAAAGAGCGAGAATCAGAGCGAAAAACGAATCATGCGAACGCTCGCTGCCTCGTTTGTAGTTATTGGGATGGTGATTCTCGCGGCGCTGGCGCTAGGTCTCGGGGAAGGCACGCAACTCGGTTTGTATCTGAAAACCGTGGCGAATTTAGGATCGCTGCTGCCTTCGGCTCTGCTCGCTTACTATATTTACCGTTACCGCTACCTTGAGTTTATCATTGAGGAAAGCCTGATTGTTGCGTCGTTTGCCGCAGTCGTCCTCACCATCTATATCTACGGCATAAGAACGATTGGCGACTGGATGACCTCGCGCTATGGCATTCGAGCGGGCGTGGTGGAAGCCCTACTGATACTCGGCCTGGCGCTGGCAGCGGCACCGCTGCGAGGCTGGCTGGAAAAACGTTTTCATAAACTGTTCGAACGCGAAGCCGCGCTCTATCGTCAGATTGTTTCGCGCATTGGTTCGCATGCCGGCCAGTATCAACAGCTGCCGGACCTGCTTGATTTCGTCGAACGAAAAACAACCACCGCGCTGCGTCTGCGGCGGACCCGCATCCTTCTCACTGACCAAGAAGGCGCCGAAGACGAGGAGCAAAGAGACGGGGCAGTAGCCCGGCCGTCAGGTAGGGCCCAGGTTGCTACCGAAGCCTGGGTTAAGCAGATACTTCAACTATCGAGCCGCGATGATTGGTCTCCAGTTGAAGATAATCCGTTGCTGGAGAAAAATGGATACACCATAGCTTATCCGCTGAGGCGCGACGAAAAAGTGTCCGGGGTTCTGCTTATCGATGTGTCCGCGGGAACTCTTACGGAAGATACTCGTTCCATCCTCGAGATACTCGCCGGCCAGGTTGCCATTGCGATCGACGACTGCCGTCTCGTCGAAGAAAACGTGCGCCTCGAAAGAAGGCTTGCCGAGCGGGAGCGCCTCGCCACTTTGGGACAGATGGCGGCAACGGTTGCTCACGAGATAAAGAATCCGCTTTCCGCAATCAAGTCTATCGCCCAGGTGATGGGCGAAGACGAGAGCCTGAGCCATGAATACGCGCGGGATTTGAGTCTTATCGTCGGGGAGACTGACAGGCTGGGCCAGAGCATTACCCAGCTCTTGAGCTTTGCTCGTAAAGAAACTCCGTCAGAGTTGCCCTCACGAGCCGAGCAACTCGTCAACTCCGTAGTGCGTTTGTTTCAGGTGAGTGCCGAAAAACAAGGTGTTACACTAACTGCAAAAATTGAAAAAGATGAAGAGCTCGACGGCGCGGCTGCGTCCGCGGTCAGAGTGGCGCTGTCAAATCTGCTCCTCAACGCTTTGCAAGCGACACCTGCGGGCGGGAAAGTCGCCATTACACAAAAGATCGAAAACGAAGTTCTTGTAGTGCTGGTTGAGGACAGTGGGCCGGGCGTATCCGACGACTTGCGTAAACGTATCTGGGAACCATTCTTTACTACAAAGCAAAGAGGCACCGGCCTTGGATTGGCGATTGTGCGCAAACGTATGCAGGAGGCCGGCGGAACTGCCAGGCTGGCACCACGTATTAACGGCACGGGCGCAAGGTTCGAATTGCGCATGCCGCTAGACACTGAACACAAGCGGTGACCTCGTCACAGAGACCTGAGATCCCTGTAATGACTCAAGAGAACGAAGCTCATGGTTGGGAAACTGGGCTTGCCCCCGCTTCGCTCGAGAGCCATTCAACGCGCGGGGGTAAACCACCCTTCCCAACCTCGAGATTTTCATCATTGAGCGCTTCTGAAAAACTTGAGCACTTCATGAGACGTCGGTCGCTCTGTGACGTACCGCTAAGTTGGAACTTTCCTTCATCGCGTGCGTGTTAGTTAGCGATTGCTGGCCCATTGCAATTAGTGCCTGAGTCAAATAGAGTCCATCAGGAGCGCGCAGCGACAGCTTGAATTCGTTTGCACGGGCCGCGCGTTCGCTCTCCTCGTTCCGGAAATTTCAACATTTCGTGAAGGAGATACGCTTATGAGTCTGCGTAAGAGTCTGGCAAGAATTCTGTTTTCGATCTTGCTTCTTGGTTTGGCGATCTGTAGTCAACAGGTCCTGGCCCAATCGTCGGTTGCTTCCACGGCTGTTGCCCAAAGTGAGAAGGACGACGAAACAAATCTCGACACTCAACTTTATTTGTTAGTCGCGACCAACCAGGAGGGCGAAGTTGCAAAGTTGCCGGCCGCGCTTGAACCATTGATAAAGCAGTTGCGGCCGTCACTTCCGTTTAAGAACTATCGTTTGGCGGCGACGTTAATCAATCGAGTCAAAAATAACGGACGCCTCAACCTGAAATGGATTGGTGGCCCTTTCGGGGTTCCCACCGGCAGTTCGACCAGCACACCCAGCTTCAACGAATTTAAAGTAGTCGGCGTGAAGCTGGCCACCGATGCGGCTGGGCAGGTGGTGGTACGAATGGAAGGCTTCAGCTTTGGCGCGAGGATTCCAATTCAAACCGGGACAGCACTTGCTTCCAACTCACCCGCGACGGCGCCGATCATCAACTACGAGTCCACCGGTCTGAGCACCGATATCAGCATGCGTGAGGGCGAACCGGTGGTGGTGGGAACACTGCACGTCGGCCCCTCGGGCGATGCGCTTATTCTGGTGATGTCAGCCCGCCGCTCAGCGAAGTAGTTGTTCCCGCCAGTCAACTACACACAAGCTCTTGACTGGGACCGCGGGCGTCCCGCCCGCTAACGTTCGGCAAGCGCAGCCAACGGGAGTTGACCTTAAGGTCTCGGGGAGCGGGCGGGACGCTTTTCACTGGGATCGCGGGCGTCCCGCCCGCTAACGTTCGGCAAGCGCAGCCATCGGGAGTTGACCTTAACGTCTCGGGGAGTGGGTGTCCCGCCGACGGTCCCACTTTGAAACTATTAATAGCACTGTGAACCCAGTAAAGAAGAGCAAGCACTGGGCCACATCGGCGACCTCTCCATCGTTTCAAAGTAACCGGTGTTTGCTAATCGTGATTGCCAGCCCATGCCGGCCGTCCGCCTGCATTTCACTGCGGAGGATGCGCCCTTGAACAGACACGGTCACACCTGATGTTGGCCCATTTAAAAGATGAACGATGAGCCTCACTTCGCTTCCGGCATCGACCGCTCTCGGGGATTTCAGGTACAAACCCGTCGAGCTTATATTGTCAATCACGCCATCGACATTGAACGGCAGGTCACCCGAATCAACACCCCAAATTCTCGCCGGAAATGGTTCCCTGATCCGCGCTTTGTGACGCCGCTCCTGGGTTCGTGAGCCGAAGTCAGTAATCTCGCCATCAGCTATCAACCCATCTATATGCAGGTCGAGGGTGCTCTTAGTTTCGCTATTCTGCGTCATCCGGCGCTGCCCACTGGCAGACTCCCTACAACACTATTGTTTTATTCGTGCGGGATGATAATTACATTGCAGAAATGTTGCAACGGTGCTGCCTGCCCTTTTTTTAGGGCAGGATTCTGCTACTGATTTGGGACCGTTCGGAGGGTACCCTATCCTCTCTAAATTTCCGGCGAGACTTGAGGCCGGCTTTCTGACCGCCGAAGTCCATGGCGGCGTAGCAGCGATCCCTATTGGCAGAAGAAGGAATTCCGGTGGAAATCAGGGAGATATCACAGAATGTCTAAGACACTTCCTCTCGATTGTTCCCGTAAAGATATTAAAGCTCAGCGGAACAGTTGAACGTCCACGGGCCAATCGTAAGTCTGCCTGGCGGAAGGAACGAGATGTTGCTGTAGTGCTACTCGTCAGCCTTCCCGGAGTGATCAAGTAAGTGGCTACTTCTTGATCGCGATCCAGACGGTGTATTTACTGCCATCGAACAGCGTCGCCTGGAGTAGCCAGGTTCCCTGCCCATTATTGCCGAAGCCCTTAGTATTCATGTTGAAGTGCCATTCGCCATCGGTAAATCGGAAGAGATTTCCGGTGGTGGCCGCGTCAGTGGGCGTGGCATCAATCGCCGCATCCGAAGCAGTGGAGCTGCTGTATCTGATTGCCTGCAGGGTGTGATTGCCGGTTGTAAGCGGAACACCGAAGCACATCGCACTGAACTTCACTGGAATTGTGCTGTTCAGCTTGAACGACCTCACGGGATTCAGGAAGTTGCCACCATTGCCCGTCTCGACCGATCCACCAATCGGGGGCAGGAACCCGTTGAACACACTGCACGCGGTCTGTACCGTGACCGTGCCGTTAACATAGTTAAGGTCATAGTTCGCCGACACTGCGTTTTCGCATTTCGATGGATAACTTCCGATTAGCGAACCAACCGTGTATGTCGTACTGCACGTCGGCGGCGTAGCCAGGTCATCTGCATCGTCTCCGGCAACGAAGCCCAAATAGCTCGGAGTTATTGTCGGCACCGGGTCGTTAAAAGTGATCGTATGGCTCGACGCGGTAATTGTCAGCGGCGCCTTGTCTACGTCGATCGTGACTGTCTTGTGAGCCGAGTTGTAGTTAGACGTCGCAGCCGCGTCTACGGCAAGCGTCTGTCCGTTCCCGGCATTCAGGACTGTACCTGTCGGAGGTGTGTAAGTTAACGCTCCAGGCGCAGAGCCCCCAGTGACACCAGCCACGGTGGCATTCAGTTGTGTGCCGCTAAGCGCGGTACCGTAAACGATGGCTGCTGGATTGGTCCAGCTTATCGTTTGGCTGGCCTTATTGATAGTGACTGCAGCTGTGCCGGTATCATCGTTGTAGTTGGTGCCGCCGGTAAATGTCCAGGTGGCAGTGCCGCCGGGGTAATCTGTGAAGCTGGCGCCGAAGTTCAGACCGGCGCTCAGGTCAGCGCCACCCACGCCCGTGGCCGTGCCAGTCAGGCTGTGTGGATTGGCATCATAGACGCCGCTGTAAGGAGTGATGTTGATGGTGGCGTCGGCCTTATTGATG
>JBKOZZ010000004.1:0-31124 GCA_046726155.1 Acidobacteriota bacterium | reverse complement strand
GGATCTGGGCACAAGTGCCTGGATGAGAAAGTTAGTATCGAGGTGAATCATTCGCTGTTAGCGGCGAATCGCACGGATTGAGTTTTGCCACTCAGCAGCCTTTAGTCGACGTCAAACCAAGCCTGCGCTGCAATTTTTGGAAAGCCTCCAATCGGCTCACCTTACCCGACAACGCAGTTCCTGTGTTCGCTTGCTCCACCGCCCGGCGAACGGCCTCTTCTTCTGACACGCCCCATGTTTCCGCCAGATGGGCTAGCAGACTGGCCGTGATTGGGTCTAGTTCAAGAGATGTTGCATCGCCGTTTCTGCTCATGTCCAAATCCTAGCATCGTATACAGCAAGAAACAACGGATAGGTTCCATGCCTATTTGGTTTTTCGGTTCGGGTCATACAAGCTCTCGCCAACTGCACCTTGCACGCGAACGAACCTTCTTTTTCCAACCTGCAAGAGCACCGCATGACCAAGCTGTCTAAGATCAACGACGAAATTAACATCACTTGTGCGTTCACCATTTACCCTAACGGCTCCTTGAGAAATCAGGCGACGAGCGTCGGCAACTGATGAAGCAAGGAAGGGCATCTCAGCCAACAGTCGGGGTAGCTTGTACTGAGCGTAAGGAACCCACCAATCTTCAATTTCAGTTGGGCTCTCCTTGTTTCGAAAGATCCGGTTGAACTCTTCTTCAGCCTGCTCGGCCTCCACCGTGGAATGAAAGTCTGTGATGATGCGTTTTGCGAGTTCAACCTTCAGGTCCCGCGGGTTGCGCCCTCCTAGCCTGACAGCCAAACGCATCGCATCGATTTCTTCGACTGTTAGGTCAGTCAGCAGTTCGTAGTAACGCCACATCAAGTCGTCGGAGATCGACATCACCTTGCCAAATATTTCGGCAGGCGGTTCGTTGATGCCGATGTAATTTCCGAGACTCTTCGACATCTTCTGCACGCTATCAGTGCCTTCCAACAGCGGTGTAATCACGGCGATTTGCGCTTCCTGCCCATACTCGCGTTGTAGATTCCGCCCCAGCAATAAATTAAACTTTTGATCGGTACCGCCAAGTTCAACATCCGCTTTCAGGGCCACGGAATCGTATGCTTGTGTAAGTGGGTACAGCAATTCGTGAAGGGCAATCGGTTTTTCCTCCGCCAGCCGCTTGGCAAAATCGTCGCGTTCCAAAATCTGTCTGACCGTTACGTGCGAAGCGAGACGCACGAAACCGTCCGCGCCAAGCTTGTCCATCCATTCCGAGTTGAAACGTATTTCAGTCTTTTCCGGATCGAGCAACTTGAAAATCTGTCGCTTGTAAGTTTCAGCGTTCGTGTTAATTTCTTCGCGAGTGAGCTGGGGACGCGTGGCAGACTTGCCTGATGGATCGCCGATTAGTCCGGTGAAGTCTCCGATCAAAAAAATTGCTGTGTGACCCAATTCCTGAAACGCGCGTAATTTGCGAATGACGACGGTATGACCAAGATGAATGTCAGGCGCAGTGGGATCTGCGCCAAGTTTTATCCGCAGCGGTTTTCCAGTCTTCGCAGACTTTTCCAACTTCGAGCGTAACTCTTCCTCACGAATGATCTCGGTGGTCCCCTTGCGCAGGTAGGCGAGTTGCTCGTCAACTGTCATGTTCTTAATTCTTGCGCAAAACTCGCCGTCCGGCAATCTCATACTTCCCGCTCACAACGAGCGCCAGCGCTTCGGCGTACAACTGATGCTCCTGTTCGAGTATGCGCGCTGCCAGAGTTTCCTCCGTGTCGTTATCAAAAACAGGAACCACTCGCTGGGCGATAATTGGACCACCGTCAAGGGTCTCATCAACGAAGTGAACGGTGCAGCCCGTCCACTTGACGCCGTGTGCGAGTACCTGGTGGTGCGCGTCCAGTCCGGGAAAAGCCGGCAACAAACTCGGGTGAATATTCAGAATGCGGTTGCGGTAGGTCTCGATAAAACAACTGGAGAGCAGCCGCATATACCCGGCGAGACAAACGATTTCGACTCCGTGATCCTTGAGCGCGGCGACGATTTGCAGATCGTGTTCCTCGCGGCTCCTCCCTCGGCGTGGCAGGGTGATTGTTTCCAGGTCCCGCTCATTTGCCCGGTCCAGGCCCGCCGCCTGCGGTTGATCGCTAATCACCAACGCGATCTCCGCACCTGGAATGCGACCTTCGGCGACGGCATCAGCGAGCGCCAACATGTTTGAGCCGCGACCTGAGATTAGGATGCCGATACGAGTAGACACTAGCGGATTGAAACTTCTCTGTGGCCTTTGATGACACGTCCGATGTGATAGACCGTTGCGTGCTGTTGTTGAAGATGGGACTCAACTGTAGTCTTGTTTTCGGGCGATGTAACTATCACCATCCCGACGCCCATATTAAAAGTGCGATACATCTCTGCTTCGGAAACGTTTCCTACCTCCTGCAGCAGTTTGAAAACGGGAAGCATGGGCCAACTATATTTATCGATCTCAACCGCGCAATCCTCGGGCAGAATGCGTGGGATATTGTCCGTCAGTCCGCCGCCGGTGATATGCGCAAGTCCTTTTATCAACCCAGAATCAAGCAATCCGTCCAGTTGTTTCAGATAACTCACGTGAGGCTGCAAGAGAATCTCGCCAGCAGTCATTCCCAATTTATCCAGATAGGTCCCTGCATCGAAGCCGGCAACTTCGAAAAACAGTTTGCGCGCTAGAGAATAACCATTCGTATGAAGCCCGACTGAAGGCAGCGCCAGTAGTATGTCATCAGGTGCGATCTCTTTCCCGTCGATTATCTTCTCTCGATCAACCACGCCGACGATGAAGCCGGCGATATCGTACTCGCCTGCGGAATAGAAATCCGGCATCTCAGCGGTCTCGCCGCCAAGCAGGACGCAGCCGTTCTCACGGCAACCATTCGCTACTCCCTCTACTATGCCCGCTACGACTTCCGGAACCAGCTTTCCAGTGGCGATATAATCGAGAAAGAAGAGCGGACGCGCGCCCTGCACGAGGATGTCATTTACACAATGGTTCACCAGATCCCGGCCGACCGTGTTGTGAACCCCCGTCATAAAAGCAATCTTCAGTTTAGTCCCAACGCCGTCGGCGGACGCAACCAACACCGGCTGTTTTAATTGCGGAAAGGTACCGTCAAACATCCCTCCGAAGCTTCCAATCTCTGAAAGCGTGCGTTGGTTGAAAGTGCGCCGCGCCAGTTCCTTGATCTTATCTGTGGCTCGGGTTGCAGCGTCTATATCGACGCCGGCGTCACTGTAGGTTATGGCCTTGGTCATTCTTGGTGAATGGTAAATGGTGAAAGGTAAATGGTGGTTACGCGTCAACTAATATTCACTATTTACCATTTACTATTTACCGGTCTTTTACTATTTACCGGTCTTTGTCTTTGGTGGTGGCCCAAAGTCGCCGTACGCAATGAAGCCGGACCGCGTCGAGTCGTCCTTTTGAGCCAATCGCCCGACCCACAAGTCAGCCGTCGTTTCCTTGGCCGTCTTAATTACGTAATCGTTTTCGCTGCCCCTGGTGGTAATTGAAATCTCGCCTTGCAAATCTGTGCGGTAGACTTTCAAATTCGGCGAGAGCAGGCGATCCAGCACGGCTTGTGACGGATGACCATAACGGTTCCACTCTCCACACGAAATGATCGCCACGTCGGGCTTAACGCGATCTATTAAGTCCTGCGAAGTTGCATACTTCGAACCATGGTGGGCCACCTTCAGAATCTTCGCCTTAAGATTTACGTCCTTGGAAAGCATCCGATGCTCGGTCTGCTCTTCGGCATCGCCAGGCAGCAGCATTGAAAAGTCACCGTAGTCAAGCCGCGCTACAACCGAATTGGCGTTGGGTACGTTTCCGCCGCCCTTTATTTGATCTCTGGTGAAATACGGTTCGATCGGCCCAAGTATGGTCAGCCTGGCACCGCCACCGATGTCATATTTCGCACCCGGCTGCGCTTTCTCGTAATGCGCATTACTCTGGGCAACCGCATCCTTGTACTCGTCGTAAAACCTGGTAACAGATCCGGCTTTATCGAGTTTCTTTGGTGGAGTTTTAGGCGCCGGCTTTTTACCAGCTGGACCACCTCCAGGTTTCGGCGGAGCTAACGACTCAGGCATGTCCGGCCCCTCGCCGTTGTCGATCACGTTAATAACTTTGACTGCCTTGAAGACCTCGTCAGCGCCGCCAATATGATCGGGATGCGGATGGGTGCCTACGAAATAATCGAGCTGCTGAATGTTGTAGCGCTTCAGCGCCTCCAGCACTACTTTGCCTTTGCCTGTATCACCAGCGTCGATCAATACCGTCTTGCCGCCCGGCGCGATAATCAAGATCGAATCGCCATTCCCGGGCCCGACATCCAGAACGTGAACCTGAAGTTCGGCGCCTGATGCTGGCGGCGGCTTCGTCTTCCACCAGGGCAATACATATTTCAAGCCCGCGTAGCCCGCCACCCCAAGCACAACGACCAAAACAGCAATCGCGCATCCGCAACCTTTTAGCGATCGCTTAGCCAAAACTTTCCCCCCGCATTTGAAACTGACAAGTCACGGAAAGCTATATTCGGCTTACTTAGCTATCAGCTCCCACGGCTTCGTGATCGCGCTCCCACATTGTTTCTGCTTCGCTGGTAATGCGCGTCGGATACTTCTCGTTCCAGCAAGCAACGCAGGAAGAATCTGATTTGATGCCAATCGCCTCCATCATTCCTTCGAGCGAAAGATAACCAAGTGAGTCCGCCTCAATAAACTTGCAAATCTCCTCGACTGACATTTGCGCCGCGATCAAGTCAGCCTTATTGGGGGTGTCTATTCCGTAGTAGCAGGGACTGATGGTAGGAGGACAACTGATGCGCAAGTGAATCTCTTTCGCGCCCGCCTCGCGCACCATCCTGACGATCTTTTTTGAAGTTGTGCCGCGCACAATCGAGTCGTCGATTAATACCACGCGCTTGCCATCGATCAAGTGGCGCACCGGATTAAGCTTGATCCGCACGCCGAAGGAGCGAATGGACTGGCGCGGTTCGATGAAGGTGCGCCCGACGTAATGATTGCGCACCAGCCCAAAACGAAAACTAATCTTACTTTGCGCCGAGTAACCGATGGCCGCGACCGTGCCGGAATCAGGCACCGGCACAACCAGATCCGCGTCGGCGGGATGCTCGATGGCCAGGCGTTTGCCCATTTTATGACGCGATTCATTTACGGAATGACCGTAGATAAGCGAATCAGGTCGCGCAAAATAAACGTGCTCGAAGAGACACATTGAAGGCTTTTGTTCAGGCAACGGATGCGATGAACGCAAGCCATCCTGGCTGATCACCAGCATCTCACCCGGTTCCACATCGCGAACATACTGAGCGTCGATCAAATCGAAAGCGCAGGTTTCTGAAGCGACTACCCACGCATCTCCCAGTCGTCCGAGAGCCAGCGGTCGAAAGCCGCGCGGGTCGCGAATCGCTATCAGCTCGGAAGGGGTCAGGAACAGCATGGAAAACGCGCCTTCCGTGTTTCGCAAAACTTCGGGTATGGCCTCTCGAACTGACGGGGTCTTAGATCGAGCGACGCCATGCAGAATTACTTCCGTGTCGGAAGTGGCGGAAAAAATCGCGCCTTCGCTCTCCAGTTTGCGTCGCTCCTCGCGAGCGAAGGGCAAATTGCCGTTATGGCAAATGGCAATCTGTCCATGTTGGCAGGTAACAAGAAAAGGCTGGGCTTCGCGAATTGAAACTTCGCCGGCCGTGGAGTAGCGAACGTGTCCGATTGCGCTGCCGCCAGGCAGGCGATCAAGCGTCGACTGATCAAATGCCTCGGCAACGTGTCCCATGGCCCGCTCCAGGCGCAGCTCTGATCCATTCGATGCTGTGATGCCACAAGATTCCTGGCCACGATGCTGCAGCGCATAGAGGCCAAGATACGTCAAACGAGCCGCGTCAGCGTGGCCGTAGATGCCGAAGACCCCGCATTCGTCGCGAAACTTGTCCGAAGTTATTTCCAAATTCCTCCACTGTCATTCGTTCTGATTACATGCTGAAGCTTACTTCGCATTCCGAAACGTTTCAACCCGAGCAAGATTGACTCTGTGGAATACACAAAACATTCCAGCTTCGGTATCATAGATTTCCAGCGTAGACTGACTCTGAACTCCCGGCTCCGGAAATCAGGAAACATTGCAGCTCCCCACAAAGCCAGACCACGTGCAACATCGGAGAAACCAGATCGATGCAATATGCGTTGTTACTTATCCTCCTTGTCGTGGCGCTTGACAACGCCTCCGCGAACCGGGCGATGAACGGTAGGCCGATCAGGATCGCCAATGGTGCGACCGGGAGTGCTGCCGAGTTGTACGTTAAAAACTGTGCCTCCTGTCATGGAAGAGATGGTCGAGCAAAAACGCTCAAGGGCAAAAGTAAACATGCTCGAGATCTGACCGATTCGGACTGGCAAGAGCGGGTAAGCGATGAACGGCTGTTCAATTCGATCATAAATGGAAAGGGCAAGATGCCGGCGTTTGGGAAAAAGGCTTCGGAACAGGAGATCGACTCTCTGGTTACGTACGTCCGCGCATTGAGAAAATGATGTGCAGAATAGTGATTCCTGCCGTCATGAGTAGGACAGGCATTCCTGCCTGTAACAGTTTCGTAAGTTGACCCGGGCGATTATAAACGCGAAAACAGGCTAGCATGCCTGTCAGAAATTCGAGACGTGAAAACAACGAGCATTTCCTATAGCCTCCTTACTGTTTTTCTTCGCGCAGCACTCGTGGCTGCGCTCGTCTTCTCGGGCTGGCTTATCTACAGCAAACTGCCTCACGAATCCGCCAAAGACTCGTTAGCCAGGAATCCTGAAACCACCTTGCAGATTGTGCTACACCCATCCGAAAACGACAGCGCTAACGCTCTCGACATTTCCATTGAAATTTATCCGATTGATATCGTTGCCGCTCGTCACGAGTATTTTACTGAACGACGCGCGGGCAAACGCTTCGATGACTTTTTGACTGAACGCATGAAAGGCCGCACTCCCGTATCCACCAGACTGGACAAACAAGGCCAGACCTCGGTTGTCCTGAGCCGGGGAAGTTGGTGGCTGCACGCACAGTTGTCGGGGGAAGAAAATCTAGAGTGGCGTCTGCCTCTCAACGTCGCCGGGGACAAACAAATAGTTGAACTCACTTCGCATAACATCTACACACGAACAAAAAGCTTCTAGGTGGATACCATTCCTGCCTGTCGTCCGTTCGGGCACCTTGTTCAAACAACGTTGTTTAGAGAGCCGACTTGTCCGCCAATACCCTGAGGGGCAAAAGTGCCCGTTCTAAACGATCCGATTGCGATCTTGATGAAGGCTTTAAGAGTCGAGAAAAAGAAACTGGCGGTCCGCGAAATTGATAAGCCGGCGCGGGGGCCGGAAGCTCTCGTACGCGTGTTGCTTTCAGGCATCTGCAATACAGACCTGGAAATCGCGCGCGGGTATGCCGGGTTTAAAGGAACGATCGGTCATGAGTTTGTCGGCGTGGTGGAGGAAGCACCAGACCGGTCGATGGTGGGTCTACGAGTTGTCGGTGAGATCAACGCAGGCTGTGGAAAGTGTCAACTCTGCCGGGACGGCGATCCGCGTCACTGCCCGGAACGGACGGTCCTCGGCATAGTGGGACGGGACGGAGCGCATGCTGAGTTTTTGCGTTTACCAATTGGGAATCTTTTGGCCGTGCCTGATCGGATAGTTGACGAGCATGCTGTCTTCGCCGAACCACTCGCCGCGGCCTGCGGAATCATGGAACGGGTGGCCATCGAACCCTGGCATCGAGTTGCGGTTATCGGCGATGGCAAGCTGGGCTTGCTTTGCGCCCAAGCGATTTCCTTGACCGGAGCGAGTACTATCTTGATCGGAAAGCACGCTGAAAAACTGCGCATTGCGGAACGCCGCGGTATCGAAACAACTAAGCCAGCAGCAGGCGCCAAACGAAAACGCGAGTTTGATGTCGTGGTTGAGGCATCGGGCTCACCTTCGGGGTTTGCCGGGGCTCTCGAACTGTTGCGCCCACGCGGGACGCTGGTGTTGAAGTCGACTTTTCAGGGTCCCGGCAAGATTGACGAGATCGATCAAGCGCGGTTCGTCGTTGACGAGATCAGCATTGTGGGTTCACGTTGTGGACGATTCCAGCCAGCGCTCGATCTCCTGAAGAAAGGCGCTATCGACATTGATAGCTTGATCAGCGAGGAGTATCCGCTTTCCCGGGGTGTACACGCCATGGAACGCGCGGGCAAGAAGGGTGTGTTGAAGGTTCTCCTCAGACCGTGAAAGGACAGGCCGCAGGAACAAGGACGGTTGGCAGGAGGCAGGAGCACGAAGGCATTTTCCATTTTCCATTTTCCATTTTTCTTCATTTCTCATTTTTCAATTAAATACGATGTCAATTTTAGACCGTCCTTTAGGCTGGGTGTCCGCTTAGGCCGAATTCCTCAGAAGGGCGGTTTTCCGCATCGTTACAACCCGAAGCGTCAAGGAGAGCTGCGTACATCGTTCACCCTTACCCCAGAAATGAAAAATGAAAAATGGAAAATGCTTTCGTACTCCTGCCTCCTGCTTCCTGCTCCTGCCTCCTGCTTCCTGCCTCCAGCCTCCCGCTCCGTCCCAGTTTCCGCCTATCTTTTGCCGAAGGGTCTCGCATTAGTTATACTTCAGCTCTTCCCAACGCGCCTGGTAGTCACTTCTCTTTAGTGGCCCTATCAGGGGCCCGGCTTGCAGCTTTTTTTCGAAGGTGGTGTTTATGTTCGACCTTGCTAAAGACCAAACAACTTTCAACGAACGGGCCATTTTGCGGAAGCTCCGCGTTTGGATTCTCGCCGTCGGCGCCGCCTGCCTGCTGGCAGGAATTGGAGTGGGCGCTATGCTCTCCGGGCGTCCTACCGTGGCGCAGAACGAAGCGCAGATTGCGCGGGCACCTGAGGCGCTTTCCGCTTCGTTTGCTGAGATCGCCAGGCGGGTAGAGCCCGCTGTCGTAAACATCGAAACGCTTACGGCCGCTTCCGAGATACCCGATAAAGATAACGAAGATAAAGACGATCAGTCTTCCAATAATCCGTTGCTCGACATGTTTCGCCGCCAGGCGCGCCGCCCTGCGCGCGGCGTGGGCAGCGGCTTCATCGTTAGCCCCAAAGGTTACATTCTTACGAACGAACACGTGGTTGAAGGGTCCACGCGAATAATTGTGGGCTTGCAATCGGGAGAAAAATATCGCGGCAGGGTCGTTGGTATCGACGAGGAAACGGACGTGGCGGTTGTAAAGATCGACGCACCGCAGGATCTGCCGACTGTTACTCTGGGTGATTCAAATGCAGCTCAGGTCGGTGATTGGGTGTTGGCCATTGGTTCGCCGTTCGGCCTCGACCAAACGGTTACCGCCGGCATCATCTCGAAGAAAGAAAGAGAGACAGCCTTCTTCACAAACTTTCAACGCTTCCTGCAAACCGACGCCGCTATCAATCGCGGAAATAGTGGTGGACCACTGGTGAATATGCGCGGCGAAGTGATCGGGATCAACTCCCAGATCGCAACTTCCACCGGAGACTACAACGGCATCGGCTTTGCCCTGCCGGCGGTGGAGGCAAATTTCGTCTATCGCCAGATTCTCGCACTGGGAAAAGTTCGCAGAGGTTACCTGGGCGTTACGCTCGAATCAGTTAAAGATGAGTTTGCTCGCGTCTATGGTCTGCCCGAAGCAAAGGGCGCGATCATAATGGACGTGCAACCGACCAAGGATGGTCAACCAACGCCGGCAGCGAAAGCAGGCATGCAGTCGAGTGACATCATTACTGAGTTCAACGGTCAGCCGGTGGCCAGTGCGCAGGATCTGATTCAGAAAGTGGCGGCGAGTCCGGTTGGTGAAAGTGCTGCCTTCACGTTCCTTCGTGACCGCGACGGCAAATTGGAAAAACTCAGCGCCAACGTCGTCCTTGGCGAGCGTCCTAAACTCCAGCAACTGGGCGAGCTCGAGGATCCCGGTGCTCCCAAAACCAAAGAAAAGGAGTCCGATCCCAAAGGAAACGGACTGCACCTCGGCGTTACTCTCGCCGAGCTTTCGCAACAGCTAATCACGGATAAGCATCTCGCCGGAGTCCGCGGCCTCTATGTAAAGGACGTTGATCCTAACGGGTTGGCTGCTGAGGTGCGGGGCACAGGCGGACAGCAGGCTCTTAACGAAGGCGACGTCATCACGCGCATAAACCGCGTCCCGGTAACAACGCTCGCTGATTTCCAGCGTGTTATAGGCGGTTTGAAAACCGGCGATCCGATTGTGCTCCAGGTGTCGCGCTTTGTCAGAGATCGTGTAACGACAAGAATCGTTCAGTTTACTTATCAATAGCCGGTTCCGAGTTTCGGGTTCCGGGTTTCGAGTTGAGTGAAGAACCCGTAACTCGAAACCCGGAATTCGAAACTCGAAAAATGGCTCAAGCAAAAAAAGCTCTCGCCAGAAACAGCTCAAAACAGCATTCCAGAGCGGCCGCGCGCGGGTCTGTAAAAACCTATAACAACTATATCGGCGGCAAGTGGGTCCAGAGTGAATCCGGGGAAGTGTTTGAAAACATCAACCCCGCCGACACTCAGGATGTTATTGGCCGATTCCCGCTCTCCACGAGTGACGATGTAAATGCGGCTGTCAATGCCGCTCAGGGCGCCTACGATGGTTGGCGCAGTCTGCCAGCCCCGAAACGCGCGGAAATTCTCTTTCGCCTGGGTGAAATTCTAATTGGCAATAAGAACCGTCTCACTGCTGACATGACGCGGGAAATGGGAAAGGTCTTAAAAGAAGCCGGCGGCGATGTGCAGGAAGCAATCGACTGCACTTATTACACTGCCGGTGAAGGACGCCGGCTACATGGGTTTACCACGCCGGCAGAAATGCCCGACAAGTTTGCCATGTGCGTGCGCCAGCCGGTTGGTCTCTGTGGATTGATTACGCCATGGAATTTTCCGATGGCGATACCTTCGTGGAAACTGATTCCCGCGCTCGTGTGCGGCAACACAGTGGTCCTGAAACCTGCGGAAGACACTCCGCTTTCGTCCTACAACCTGGTGCAGGCTTGTGAAGAAGCGGGCATCCCGCCCGGTGTTGTGAATCTGGTGACCGGCTACGGCGAAAACGCGGGCGCCGCAATCACCAACCACCCGGCGCTGCGTTTGATTTCTTTTACCGGCTCAACTGAAACAGGTCGCATTGTTGCTTCAGCCTGTTCCGAACGAAACGCAATCTGCTCGCTCGAGATGGGCGGCAAGAATGTCATCATCATCATGGATGATGCCGACATCGACCTGGCCCTCGAAGGCGCAATCTGGGGCGCCTTTGGAACTTCAGGCCAACGCTGCACGGCCTCGTCGCGTTTGGTCGTTCACAAGAAGGTCTACAAACAGTTTTCTAAGAAACTGGTGGAACGCACCAAGGCACTCAGAATAGGCAACGGCGCGGATCCAAAAACAGACGTTGGCCCGGTCATCAACGGCGACGCCGTCAAGAAGATTATGAACTACATCGAGATTGGCGAGCAGGAAGATGGAGCAACTCTGGCCTGCGGCGGCAGACGATTGACGAGAGGTGAATACGCCCGTGGGTATTTTATCGAGCCGACTGTCTTCACCGATGTAGCTCCGGACATGCGCATTGCCCAGGAGGAGATCTTTGGACCCGTCACTGCCGTGATTCCCGCTAAGTCTCTGGACGAGGCGGTTGAAATCGCAAACGGAGTTCGCTATGGGTTGTCCGCCGCAATCTATACCAGTGATGTCAACCGCGCATTTCGCGCGATGAACGATATGTACACCGGAATTTTTTATGTCAATGCTTCGACCATCGGAGCGGAAGTTCACCTGCCGTTCGGCGGCACGAAGGCGACCGGTAATGGCCATCGCGAAGCAGGCACGCAGGTGCTGGATATCTTTTCTGAATGGAAATCAATTTACGTCGACTACAGCGGCAAGCTCCAACGCGCTCAGATCGACCTGGTAGAAGGCGCGGGGTAGGTTTGAGATCTGAGATCTTAAATCTCAACCCGGAGGAAACGTTGTGATTGTCGGTCTGCCAAAAGAGATAAAGGATAACGAATACAGAGTGGGCTTAACGCCCGCCGGGGTTCGCGCGCTCAGTGACGCCGGTCACCAGGTGATTGTTGAAAAGAGCGCCGGCGAAGGCTCCGGTTTTGAAGACTCTCTTTATCATAAGGCAGGCGGGCAAATTATCGATTCTGCTGACGAGATTTGGGCCAGTGCTGAAATGATCGTTAAGGTCAAGGAACCAATTGCGCCTGAATATCCGCGAATGCGCGCCGGTCAGTTACTCTTCACCTATCTTCACCTGGCGCCGGATCGTGAACTGACAAACCAGCTTTTGAAACGCAAGGTAACCGGCATTGCTTACGAAACGATCACTGACCGTAAGGGTGGGTTGCCGCTACTCACGCCAATGTCGGAGGTTGCCGGACGAATGGCAATACAAGTCGGCGCCCACTATCTCGAGAAAATGGCTGGAGGCCGTGGCATTTTGTTGGGCGGTGTGCCGGGCGTGCCCGCCGCGAGAGTTGTAATTATCGGTGGCGGCGTCGTGGGAACAAACGCCGCGAAGATTGCGGTGGGGATGGGGTCTTACGTCACGATTATCGACAATAATCTCGAGCGGCTCCGCGAGCTTGACGATATTTTTCTTTCCAAGATTTCAACTCTGGCTTCCAGCGCTTACATGATTCACGATGCCATCTCAAATGCCGATTTGATTATTGGCGCGGTGCTGGTGCCAGGCGCTGCGGCACCCAAGCTGGTAACAAGAAGCATGCTCAAGGACGTACCAAACGGAGCAGTGATAGTTGATGTCGCTGTGGATCAAGGCGGCTGCATTGAAACCACGCATCCGACTACTCACTCAAACCCAACCTATTATGTTGAGGGTGTCTTGCATTACTCCGTGGCAAACATGCCCGGTGCGGTCCCACGAACCTCCACTTTTGCGCTGACAAATGCCACCCTGCCTTATACGCTGAAGCTGGCCAACAAGGGATTTTTTGAAGCAATTCGCAGCGATTCCGGATTGAAGGCAGGCGTTAATACCTACGCTGGTCACTGTACGTATCAGGCAGTGGCCGAAGCACAGGGTCTCGCCTACACCAGCATCGACGCATTGGTCGAGGTTACCAGCGCAACAGCAGTTTGATTCATTTTTTCTTTAGAGACAAAAACCGCGATCCTCCGAGTGGAGGTCTTTTTTGTAACTAAGAGCGGGGGCGAGCCCACCTTCCCAACCCAGAGGTTCACGATCTTGTGTGGTCATCTGAGGAATGTGAAAGGCTATCAGGTAAAACTGGCAAAGTCGACTTCGAGGTCTCTCAGGTTGGCAAGGCGGGCTTGCCCCCGCTCCTTCTCTGAATTGCACTAATCGCTACAGCGGGCCAGGAGCTTCTCAATACACTCGATCAAGCACTCACCTGAAATCGGTTTAGCAAGAAAAGCGTCTGCCTGTTCCGCATCATGGTTCAGGTCCTTTCGTTCAAGAGCGCTCAGCATGATGATCGGAAGGCCAGAAAGCGATGGACTGCTTCTTAGGAAGCGGCAAAATTCGTGGCCGCTCAGATTAGGCATTATTGCATCAGTTACCACGATATCAATCCGATTGGAGAGTGCCACCTTCATGGCTTCAAGCCCGTCAGCAGCTTGAATTACCTGATAGCCGGCTCGTTCAAGCACAACTTCAAGAAATCGTCTCAAAGCGCGATCATCTTCAGCCAGCAAAACACAAGTCCGCTTGCCACTTTCACGTGACATGACAGCTTCTGACTCTGGTAACGAAACCTTTTCCTGGGCCATCTATTTCGTGGGCATGTCGGAAGTTGGGGCTTTAGCCTGGGCGGTAAGGTCCTTACGAGGAACCCGGCTCAATCAGCCACGCGAAATCAGGATAGGACTGACGCTGAGCATTGTCAATTTACTACACCGGCTGGCACTGATGTAGTTTGAACGATGCGCACATTAGCAACATGCGGTGCGATGAGGTCAGTACCACCAGGCGGTAGCCGGTGGGTCGCCGTCGCCACGAGCACTTAACCTAACTCTTCGGGTGGTTTCCATATTAGATTCATTCGTTGCGATGACCCACCCGCTACCGCGAGGAGGTACTGACCTCAGGGGACCGCATGTTGCTAATGCGCATCGTTCAAAGAGCTGGAGGATGCAATTCAGGTCGGTCGGGTCTGTCCGGTGATGCCGGCTTTGGTTTACCTGTCAATAAATTGTCGCTGCCAAAGTTCCAGATTCAATAACTGAAAAACCTGGAGGCTGAAGTCCTCACGACTTGAGAGGTTGGCTTCGATGATTCGCTTCACTTCCTCCGGTCGAAACAGACCACGCTCTCTAACCACTGCATCCGACAACAGCTCCCCGACCAGCGGACGCAACGGCCCACGCAGCCAGGAGCGAATGGGTGCGCCAAAACCGGCTTTCTTTCGCCATACCACCTCATGCGGGAAGAGTTTTTCGAGGGCGCGCTTAAGAATATATTTCCGTTTGAAGCCACGCAGTTTTAGGTGCGGCGGCATGCGTGCGGTGAATTCAATCATCTCGCGATTGAGAAACGGCACTCTAACTTCCAGGTTCGCGGCCATCGAAGTTTTGTCGGTAGTTATCAGATTCAAACAAGGCAGGAACGTTTTGAGATCGACGTAGAGCAGGCGGTTCAGCGGCGCGGCGTCACGCACGCGAGCGAAGTACCGGCGATGGGAGGAATAAGCGTCCAGGCCTTTTGTCGCCTCGCGCATATCGTCGGAATAGAGTTGCTGTTTGGCATCATCTGTGAAGTACGTGCCGTACCCGAGATATCGTTCTTCAAAATCGAGACTGGCGCTGCGCGCAAACTTTTTGGCGTTTCGCAGCGGGGCTGTCAATCGTCCCGGCAAACCGCCCGGCAACGCGCGCGCGAGCATCTTCATTAATGGACTGCGCAACATCGAGGGTACCGGGTCGAAAGCGCCGGCAATCTTCATCGCCAGCTGGCGTGGGTAGCCGGCAAACACTTCGTCACCGCCCATGCCAGATAACATCACGCGCAGCGTCTCGCGGGCGGCTTGCGAAATCAGGTAGCTTGGTATGGCCATGTCGATGGCCGGCTCGTCCATGTGATAGACCAACTTCGGCAACAACTCGGCCAGCGCGGGCTGCAACATGATTTCGTGGTAGTCAGTATCAAGATGTTGATTGACCCGGCGCGCCCACTCGACATCGTCCGGGATAATGTCGTAATGCAGATCCTCGGATTCAATGCCGGCCGTGTAAGTGGAAACTCGCCGCCCGTTGCTATGACGTTTCATCATCGCGACGATGCCTGAAGAATCGATCCCTCCAGACAGAAACGAACCAAGTGGCACGTCTGCAACCATCTCCTTCGTGACTACGCTATCGAGTGTCTCGAGCACTTGCCCCTGCCACCACGCTTCGCTGCGGCCTTCTTCAATCTCGGCAAAGGAAACATCCCACCATTCATTGAGCTTGATCTCATCGTTATGAAAAGTGAGGCTGTGGGCCGGCGGGAGTGTCTTGATCCCGCGAAACAACGTGTTTGGATCGGGAGTCCAGAGGAACGTTAAAAACTGGTTCAACGATTCCGGATCGAGCGCTCGGTTGATCAGGCGACTGGCCAGAATGGCTTTAACTTCGGATCCAAAGATGAGCGAACCCGGTTGGCCCGCTGTGCCGGAGACATAGGCGTAATAAAGAGGCTTGATGCCAACGTGATCGCGCGCAAGCGTTAACCTGCGCTCCTGGTTGTCCCAGACAGCGAAGTGAAACATACCATTGAGGCGCGGCAAACATTCTGTGCCCCATTCCGCAAAAGCAGTCAGCAGTACTTCCGTGTCCGTCTCGGTCGTGAATAAGTGGCCCTTGCTCTTCAGCTGCTCGCGTAACTCGCGATAGTTATAAATCTCGCCGCCGAAACTAATGACATAACGACCATCAGCGGAAGGCATTGGTTGATGTCCGGCCCGGCTTGTATCGATGATTGCCAAACGACGATGGCCCAAACAGGCGCGACGGCCCGCGTCGTCAATCGCTTCCGACACCCAGACACCTTCGTCGTCGCGACCACGGTGCTCGATGGTCTGCAACATCGCAGCCATGCGTCGTTCAGGATCGAGAATGATTAGTCCGGCAATTCCACACATGATCTAAAAAGTACTCTTAAACGCTGTCCCATCCGTAGTGAATCAATTATGCGAAAGGTAGCTCGAGTCGTAGCATCGAGCTCCTCGAGAGTAAAGGGCGCGGGCTTTCCCTCGGCAACAACGGCACAGACAACACGTGCTTCTTCCGGCTGCCCCTTGTCCTGCTGTCGCAGTCTTTCCTTTTTCTCGCGGCCCCCGGCATAAAGCCTGGCGCTGCGAAAGTCGTCAATGACGAAAGTTTTTCCTTCACCAAAAACTTCGATGCGCTCTTTGGCCAGGCTCTTGTCACCTTCGGCGAGATACGCAATAACTCCGTTTGATCCGTCGGCGAACTGCAGCGTGATAAGGACAGAATCTTCACCGACGATGTTGCCACGACCAACAGCGACTCCTTCGGCGTAGACACTGGTTGGCGGCGCGTCGGTAAGGAACTGCATCAAGTCGACGAAGTGACAGACTTCGCCGATAATTCGTCCCCCGCCTTCGCTCGGATCCTGCGTCCAGTGTTCGCGCGGAAGGCGGCCGGCATTGATGCGGTAAACGATGGAAAGTGGCGATTGGCGCCCGGCAAAAATGTCCCTGGCCCTGGCAGCGAAAGGCGAAAAGCGGCGGTTGAATCCAACCATTAACCGGCCTTGAGAGTTTGATGCCGCCTCCAGCACGCGATCCAATTCAGTGTCGTTGAGCGCGAGCGGCTTTTCCACGAAGACGTGTTTGCCATGCTCCAGCGCCAGCCTCGTGAGCTCCGCGTGCGAACCGTGCCGCGTGGCAATAACAATTAGGTTCGCCTCACTGTCGTCAATGACGCTTTGCGCGTCGGAGAGAAAACGTGCGAAGCCGTATTTAGTGCCGACGTCACGCGCTGAGACTCCCGAGGCCGAAGCAACTGAACAAAACTCGGCGCCTGCCGCCTTGAAGTTCGGCAGGAGAACTTTTTGCGCGTAGTCGCCGGCGCCGATCAAGCCAACGCGAACGTGCCCTGATCCTGGTTGCACCTTCCTGGCAACCGATGGGTTCTCAATGCGGCGGTTAACTACGGCTTCAGTATCGTAGGTAAGGATGACTGCCAGATACTTTTCGTTTGTGCGGCCGGAAATCACTTCATACGCGCGTCGCGCGTCCTCGATGGAAAATCGATGCGTGATGAGCGGTTTCACATCAAGGCGCCCTGCGGCCAACAGGTCGAGGAAAGCTTCAATGTTGCGGCCCTCGGTCCAACGCACATACGCTATCGGGTAGTCATGTCCTCGTTCCTCGTAATCGGGATCATGTCGGCCCGGTCCATACGAAAGCGAAACTTTCAGAGTCAGCTCGCGAGGGTAATAGATATTGCGCGGCACATTCATGCCGACCATGCCAACCGCCACCACGCGACCCTTCAACCGGGAAATCTCGCCGGCCAGCTCGATGGGTTCACTGGACGCGGCGGCGGCTGCGATGATGCAAGCGTCGGCACCACGCCCTCTGGACCAGGCCATCACCCTCTGTCTCGCATCATTGGGAATGCATCCATCATCGGCGCCGGACGTGCGTGCCAGTTGAATACGTGTTTCGTCGATGTCGATTCCAAAGACACGACAACCATTCGCCTGCAACAGTTGCACCGTGAGCTGGCCAACCAGACCTAGCCCGATAACTACGACTGACTCGCCGATTGTTGGCTCGGAAAGACGAACACCCTGCAGTGCGATCGCCCCGACTGTGCCGAAGGCTCCTTCTTCAAAACTCAATTGATCAGGTAAGCGCACGCATAGATTTCGCGGCACCGAGATCACTTGCGCGTGCGATGCGTAGTCGGTGCCCGCACAAGCAACGCGATCCCCGGCGCGAAACTCAGTCACATCGTTCGCGGTTTCAATCACTATTCCGGTCGCGCTATAACCGACTGCGTGCGATTGATCGAGTTTGTCGCGCACGTCTTCAAGCGCCTGCGCCAACCCCTCATTTTTTACCTTTTCCCAGACTTTTCCGATTAGCTCAGGCCTTTCCCTGGCTTTTTCTAACAGGCCTTTCTGACCGAGCTCTGCCAACGCGCGCTCAGTGCCGGCGCTGATCAGAGATGCGGCAGTGCGAACCACTACGCGGCCAGGTTGGACCACCGGTACGGGCACTTCCGCCACTGTGCCTTTGCCTGTTCTCAAGTCTTGCAAAAGCTGCTTCATCGGGTTTCTGCGATCATTTTCCACTATCGTCCAAAAAATTTGGCCGCGGATTTACGCGGATGAAACGCGGATCAACAGATAAAGGTTTAGGGCTCACGAGTGCTATTCACGCCTCCGCTGGTCGCGGACTTTGATTTGGTTTTTCAGATCCGCGTTCATCCGCGCAAATCCGCGGCTAAAGTTCTCTCAATCAGGTCGGAAACCCATTCAGCCCGCGCGTCCCACGTTCCGCTCGAAACGGCCGCTTGCCGGGCCCGCGCAGCCGCGGGCTCGTTTTCGGCCAACGCTTCTTCCACCAGGCGAAACCAGTCATCATGGCTGCGCGCAATGCGCAACACCTCGCCCATTGATTCGTATTCCGGCAGAGGTGATATCACGACCGGGAGTCCAGTTGCTAAATACTCGCGCACCTTTATCGCCGAACCATAACTCGTAAATGAGTGCGCAGTGTCCCACGGCAGCACGCAGACATCAAAACCGGCGGCATATTTTGGCAACTGCTGATAGGGCACCGGCGGCAAGAAATGGGTGTTCGGCAACGCCTCAATTTCGACGCCGCGCGACTTATTACCGATGAAAACCCACTGCCAATCAGGTCGCTCCCGCGCCGCGCGCCTGATCAGTTCCTGGTCGACCAGCCAGGGCTCAATCGCCCCAAAATAGCCAAGCCGGGGCCGAGGAATACGCGCCACCGCCTCAGCGACGGTGAGATTACCGGCGCCTACCTGCGACCAGTGTGCGAAATCGACCGCCTGTTCCAAAAGGTAGGAGCGGTCACCGCCCCGTTCGGCTTCCGCCCGAAGCTTTTGGCCTGAATACAAGATGAGGTCAGCGTTATCGATTGCGCGGTCATGCAACTTCCTGATGGTCAACTGATCGGTGGCATGGTCCATCATATTCGCCTCGTATTTGTCCGACACCTGGTAGATCACCAGCCGTTCTTCAAACTGACCAATCATGTCCGCCGCCGTCGGAATAGCAATCCAAAGGATTGGGCGGGAAAGACCTGCGCTGCGCGCAAGCCGGCCAATCTGCATTGCCAGCAATTTGCGGTTGACGGCGCGTGCAGTTCGACTACCAAAGAACGGAATGACAGCCGGTGAGACAACGGTCACTCCTTCAGGTGTAGAACGCGCGAGCCGAGCATACGAACGAAGCTTGCGAACAATGCGAGGTAGCAAGTCTTTGTTTCCGAGAGCAGGCAGGCCCATCGAAATCGAGTTTACAAAGATCACCCGGTTGCCGGCCTTTGCGAAACGTCGCATCAGATGGTACTTCGAGTGGGGATGGTGATACCACCAATCCTCACCGGCGAAACAGATAATCGAGTGTCCCTGAATCACTTTGGCTCTGTATAATCCCAGCACTCCAGCGGGGCTGCCCCGCCAGGGCCTCCGCGCACCGAGCAATGAAGCACGACAATAACGACGGCGGAAAAGTGGATCATTCTCGTGTTCCGCAACAACATAAGATGAATCGACTCGCACCGCGGCGCCACCTACTAATTCTTTCCTTGATCTTTTTCACCGCGCTCGGAGTTAGGATGCTGAATTGGCATGCCCTCCGTAACGAAGTTTCAACGGTCCAGACCAGGGTCGTACTCAATTACAAACATCAGGCAAACTTAATTCGTGCGAATGGTCTCGTCTCGCTTTACGACGCTTCATCGGCAACGAACAATCCCGACTTGCTTGGACATCCGTTGGGTTATCCAATTTTGCTGTCATTGATCTACCGCCTCCCTCCCGGGTCAGACACGACCACGCAGTTACTGCAGATCATGTTCGATTCACTCGCCGCTGTGATCATTTGCCTGATCGTCTGGGAGCTCTTTCCCATGGCTGTTGGCGTTATTGCCGGGCTAATGGCCGCCTTCGCTCCACAGTTTAGCTGGAATTCCATCTTGCTATTGCCGGACTCGCTGGCAGCGCTGCCAATCGTGCTGGCTGTCCTTTTGGTTGTTCGAACCCGCCATCAGCATTCCACGCAGGCTGCCCGTGCCGGGACGCCGCATCGAACCAGGCAGCTGAGCTCGATTCTGGCAGCGGGCGCGCTGATTGGCGTCTCCTGCTGGCTCCGAGCAAACGCCCTTCTGCTCGCGCCTTTTTTAGCGCTGTTGTTCCCTATCATTTACAAACGTGGCGAACGATTACGTCGCGCTCTCGTGCTCCTCGGCGGCGCCTGCCTGGTGATTGCTCCGCTCACAATTCGGAATGCGATCGTTTTTGGCAAGTTTATTCCCGTGTCACTGGGAGCCGGGCAAACGCTCATCGAAGGCATTGCAGATTACAACATCGATGGGAGTCTTGGCTTGCCACAGACAGACGTGGAACTTATTCGCGGAGAAGCCGAAACTTTCCAGCGGCCCGATTATGCCGGTTCGCTATTTGCCACCGACGGACCCGAGCGTGACCGTACGCGTCTGGCACGCGGCCTTCGTGTCATTCGGGCGCACCCCTTCTGGTTCTTTGGCGTGATGGTTCGCAGGGCAGCTTCAATGCTGCGGCTCGAGCGCACGCCTTTGCGACTGGCAACAACAGATTCTGGCACGTGGCAGTATTTATTTCAGTGGCCCTTGCGCGCTGTGCAAAAGCTTTTCATCACGGCAATCTTCCTGCCGCTGGTTTTGCTCGGCGCCGGCATTCTCGTGTACCGGCGCCAGTTTCAAGATCTCGCGATTCTGCTCTCCGTTCCGGGTTACTACTTCTGCACACAGTCAGCCTTGCATACTGAATATCGCTACGTACTAGTCATTCACTATTTTCTTTTTATGCTGGCCGCGGTGGCCCTATACACAATCGCGTACGTGCTCGCCAAAGCATTTCAGGGATCCGCCAAATCCTTGAGTGAATCTAATAAGGTAGCCATAAGTCCATAAATCGAATTTCACGTTTGCAGGCGTTATTATACAGATGAGAGTACGGAGCAGCAGCGCATCGTTCGCCGGTAACAACCACAGGAAGATTTAAGAAAGAACAATGACTCAGCAGATAGTTTTGCTTGGGCCGTATCCGCCACCGCACGGTGGTGTGGCGACTTTCACCAAAGCGCTTTTCGAGTTCACTAAGGACGAAGGCGTCGAGTTGTGGGCGGCAGGAGAAGGCTTGCGTGAGACGCCGAACGTCAGCCCAATCAACTACCGGCGACTGGGACTCATTCCGCTTCTGCTGAGCCGGGGATTCAAGGCAAGAATCATTGATTCATTTCATTTCTTAATCGAATACCCGAATTTGGTGATGATTCCGTTATGGGTGCTGCTAAAACTGTTACTGCGTTTCGAGTGGGTCAAGGTCGTGCACGACGGCTCTCTGCCTTCGAGGTACGAAAGCTTTAGCCGGTTGCGTAAACTGCTTTTCAGGCTGTCAGTCAATTCGGTTGATGAGTTCACGACCGTTAACGACAACATCAACCACTTTTTGCGGACTGTAATCTGTGTGCGCCAGGAAGTCAGAACTATGAACGCCCTCCTTCCGTTACCTGAAAGCGAGCTTAACGCCGCGCTGCCGGAAGAGCTGGAGGAGGCGCTCGCTCGTTATGACAAAATCGTTGTCTCCACCGGCGTATTCATTCCCAGTTACGGGTTCGCGCATGCAGCTGAGGCAGTAGAGAGAATTCGGCGTGAGACCAGTGACAACATCGGACTCGTGCTAATAGACGGAGGCTTTGTGTGCGACGATGCTTATCGCGCGCAGGTGTTAAGAGAGCGCGAGTGGATCGGAGTGCTGGAGAAAGTTCCGCATCCGCAAGTGCTGCAAATCTTCAAACGGAGCGATGTGTTCGTCCGCGGGTTCCAGCACGAAGGGTATGGACTGTCGCGAATAGAAGCTGTGTGGTGCGGCATCCCGGTCATCGCCGCAATGGGTGAAGAGAGCCGCGGCATGCTCCTTTACGAGTTCGGCGATTTGGACGCGTTAGTCAGGCACCTGAAGGAAGCGTTGCAAAATCCGCCGACCGAGCAGCTCATGCAGTGGGCAGCGAAGTTTCAGCGTCAGGCAGAAGAGAACCTCGAAAACTGGAAGAGAATCATGAAGCTTGTTCATACAGATTCGCGATCGCAAGCTAAAGCTTGAACTCAAAACCGCTTGTCTGACCTGCAAAGACTATAAGGTAAAAAAATGATCGCAACTGAGTTGGAGGAAGAGACTGAACAAGCATTCCACGATCAGCCGCCGACCGTCTCCGTGGTTGTGCCTTCCTACAATCACGCGCGATTTATTGAAGCAACCTTGCGCTCGATCATGAAGCAGACGCTTTGGCCGGCGCAGTTGACCGTTATCGACGATGGCTCGAGCGATGATTCAACGGCAGTAATCGAAAAGGTGCTTGACGACTGCCCTTTCCCCTGCGAGCTCGTAGCCAGGGACAACCGTGGTTTATGTGCGACTTTAAACGAAGGGTTTGCGCGCACTCGCGGAGATTATTTCGCTTATTTGGGTTCTGACGACTTGTGGTTGCCCGATTTTCTAAGAGCGCGAGTCAGCCTGCTCGACTCACGACCCGATGCCGTACTGGCTTACGGTCACGCCTATTTTATTGACGAACAAAATCGCATCATTGACTCGACTGCGGACTGGGCCCGTTATGCGGATGGCAATGTGCGCGAGATGCTCTTGCAAACCACGGCGCCGATGAGTCCGACGGTGCTGTATCGCCGTGAAGCTCTCGAGCAACAACGGTGGAATGAACAGTCGAAACTGGAAGACTACGATTTGTATCTGCGTCTGAGCGCCGTGGGATCGTTTGCGTTTGATCCCCGGCTCTTATCAGCCTGGCGCCGGCATGGTTCCAATGTTAGTTGGGATCAATCGCTCATGCTTGAGGAGCAGTTGCAGGCGCAACGCGCGGCAGCGTTGAGCTTTGGTTTCACTGCCAGGCAGATTGACGACCTGCAAAGGGCGACCAGATTCAGCCGTGCGGAAGATTTCCTAAGAGTTGGCCAAAAGTCTCAGGCGTTGCGTTTGCTAATACATAACTTGCGGGGTGTTGATTCCCCCCGCGTAACCGCAAAAATCTTGCTGAGGCTGCTGATACCTGGCTCGATCATGCGCTGGCGTGCGCGGCTCCGACAACGACGGGCACACGGCCGTTACGGAACGATTAACCTGTAGCAGCGGATAATCAGCCACAGATAAACACGGAGCGACACGGATTCCGTGGGGACCCCCTCAGCTGAGACAGTTTCCATTAGGTGTTCACGAATCCGAAAACATCCTGATGATTGTCCCAACCGCGCTCCTTGAAAAAGACTTCTCGCAAACCTCCCAGGTCGCGAATAAGCGCTCGTATCCATTCGGGAGACGTGAGCGAAACGCCGTAGTCTTTCTCACCCGGATAATCCGCAAACGCATAACCAGTTTTTGGGTAGTCAACGCCAATCCTGCGGATCTGTTCCGCGTCCAGTCCATAATCAAAGTCTTGCGTGGGGATTCGGCGCTCCACAAAGTCACCGTGAGTCGTGAAGATCATGATGCCACCGGGCGCCAGATGGCGTTGAAAGAGCTTGAGCAGAACGGTAATGCCAGACTCGTTTAGATGAGTAACGAGCGAGCCACACCAGATTAAATCAAACTTCTGGCCAAGCGAAACTTCATCCAGGTTTATCGAGGAGAAGGCCGGTTGGACGCCAAACGTGCGCGCGCAAAACTCCACCGCCCCTGACGCCAACTCGCAAGCAGTAATCTCCGCCTCGGGAAAGCGATGCACCAAAAACCTCAACACGCGCCCGCTTCCACACGGCAGATCGAGGACGCTCCGCACTTCCTTCAAACCTGCTCGCTCCAGGGCCTCATCGATGCAGCCGATCGCGGATAGTCCGACCTTGTAGTAATGCACGCCATCCTCGTTGTACATGCCATGCCGGTAATAAATCCGGCTGCTCACCTGGTGGAGAAGTTCGCGTTCAGCTTCACTAAGCGAGGGATCGGCAAGGAGTCGCTTCTTATAGAGCAAAGGCCGCGGCGGGAGCGTATTAATCCAACGACGGACCGCACCCAAATAAGGCCAGAAAGGCCGAGGCACAATGCGCTTCAATGCTTTGACGTGGTTCATGCGCGGATTCAGTTATTCGACTGGGAATGACGATAACAGGTCTTGAATCTAGAAAACAAAAGCCGGGGATTTGATCCCCGCCTTTGTCCGTGGAACGAAGTGTGTAGCAAGCCGATAGACTTACTGGCCGAAGCGCTGACGATACTCGATGCTAACAATGAACGACTTCACCATCTCGGCCTGAATGAAGTTTCCGTTATGCTCGTTGAGCTTCGTGAGCCAGAAGTTATAACCTACAAAGTTAGGATCAGGCTGTCCATCAAAACCAATGTCGTCAGGGTTGCGACGCAGGTAGCCGAAGTATTGCATCAAGACGAAAGCCCTGTTGAACTCACGATCCGAGAACACAGAGTTCTCGGCCACCTGTCGCACGGCTGACGCGCGGCCTGCCGTGTTGTTATTTGCCGACAGTTGGTTGACCAACGCGTCGCGCTGTTCCGTGGTGAGCGAGCCGCCGGTGTTTGCGTTCAGCGTGTTCACGAAGTCTGTTGGGCTCATACCTATTGGGAAGCGCGCGAGGAATTCCGGTCGCTGCACCCAGCCCACGAAAAACGCCTGCTTGTTGGTCTCTAACAGCACCTGCCAGGCGTTGTCCGGCGGAGGAGTGACAATGACGTTGCGAGCTACACGCTGCGTATCGGTCATCAACTGCTGGAAAGTGATTGGTACAGGCTTGCCCGGCAGGTCACCGAACGAAGCCTTATAAGTGCGGTAGACGAGGTAGCCGGTTTCTTTGAACTCTATCGAGAGGAAGAAGGCTCCTGAGACGTTATCGCGCTTCAGTCGTCTGCAATCCTGATCTGTGCCGCAACTCTCGATCTGATTGATCCAGAATGCCAGACCCGGCGCATCCGGTTCGCGGTTCAGGAAGTCAGCATAATGTTGGGACACAAAGAACTGCGACGAGTCAGCCGCACTTCCCGTAGGTGAAGTGGTGAAAGAAGCCGACACGTTCCACACTGGATTAGTGACTGAGCGGTCGACCGGAGTAAACGTCAGGCCTGTCTTTTGCGGCGTTACGGTATGCGTGCCCGTTGTTGAAATGAAGTTGAACACATACCTGCCCTGGGAGTCGGTAATAGCGGACGCCGACTGTTTACCGGAGAGAGTAAGCGTGACACCGGCGATACCATTTCCGGCAATATCAACGACGCGCCCGCTTATCTGGACAGAAGTGCGCGGTTCATCGTCGTTCAGAATGCCATTCGCGTCGCGATCGATGGCGAATAGAGGGCCTTCGCCTGGCGGTACACCCATGAAGGTCAATTCCGCACCGGCAGTCACGCCGTTGATGAGCGTTTGCGAAGTGACAGGTGCTTCAGAGAGGCTATCCGGCTGGAACAGTCCATTGGACAGACGGAGGAAGCTGCGCGGGACGCCCCCGTAGATTCCTCTCACGATAAGGTCGCAGTTGCCTACCTGCGCCTCTGGGATGAGGACGTTGTTAATACGATTCGTCACTATAGGCGACGACTTGTTGGTGGCGTCCACGGTGACCATTAAGCCGACCGCCGGCGCTGTGCCGGTGTCAAACTTCAACAACATTTGTTCGATGTCGTGACGCCAACTGTCGGCGGTCGCCTCGCTTCCCGCTTGACCAAAGTTAAACTGCGGCGCCTTTTGAAAATTGAAAAGTGTGTCAAACGAACCGTCACGCGAAAATCCGAAACCGGTAATCTGCTCACCGGGCGCCTTGTTCAATCCGACCTTCTGATAAAGCCCACGGAATGGCGCCACTTTTACTGACTGCGACTCTTGAAGGTTCGCAGCCGGAGTAATTTTATTGTCCGACCCAACCTTAAAGTCGGTTACCAAATGGCACTCGCTGCAATTGATCGTCCCGCTTGGCCCTGGAGGACCAAATAATTTGTTCGTGCTAAAGAAGCCGAAGCCACCCAGGAATTCGTTAGGGGTTCGCCGCTGCGGATGGTTTGGATTTGGTGGGTACACCAGAGATTGAACGAACGCCTTGAAGGAGCTCATCTCTTCATTGCTGAGTAAGCGGGGCCCGCCTAACAGCGATACGAATGCCGGGTTGAAATTTTCCAATCCGGCACGATCGCCTCGCCAGTGAAACGGCTCATTGCCAATGATGCCGCGCAGACTCTGCGTCATCATCGGTCCCTTCATCGGGTGCAACGAGTCCGAGCCAGTGACATTCGGCGGCAGAAAGGTCGTCACGGGATCAACCGATCCCTGGGGGTTGCCGAGGTCCCAGGCCATTCCGTCCCGGTGACCGTTCAAATGGCAACTCGCGCATGACACCGTGCCGTGAGCCGAGAAGCTCGTGGCGTCATAAAGAAAGCGACGCCCGTCGCGAACGGAAGCAGGCTCCGGGTTGAAGCCGATACTCAGCTGCGACAACTGCGTCTTCGAGAGGGTATCCACCACGCTTAAAGTCTGGTCGAAACGGTTCAGCACATATAGTCGCGACCGCGCTTCGTCAAGCGCGAGACCGGTCGGCCCTTGTCCTACGCCGATGCGCCCCGTGACGACGCCTGCCGAAGACAATATGCCCACGCGTGCCGAGCTGGTCGCCGCCACATAAACGGTGCCGTCGGATTGGCGCACGATATCCGCTGGTAATGCCAGGCTTTGTCCGCGTTCGGCATCAGAGCCGGGACTGCCGAAGTCAACGTGCGGGTTCAGATCTGATGTACTTAAAAGTGTGGGTGTGGCAACGTTCGCGTTGAGTATGGAGACGCGGCTGGCCTGGAATCGTCCGCGGATGTTCGGTTCGAAGCGCACGTGGTTGATGTCTTCGAGATTAGCGACGAAGAGTTGTTGCGTCGAAGCGTCAAAGGCCATGTTGCCAATGTGCGTTCCTACGTCGCGAACGCGCGCGCTTACGACAGCCGACAGGCCCGTGCCCGACGCATTAAGGACGACTACATCAGAATCGGCAAGCGTGTAGGGGATCTGTGAAGTCCAGGATCTATCTATCTCATCTTTCCAGTTAGAGCCGTCCCACTTGACGATAAGGCTTGTGTTGGGATTCTCAGGTAATCCCGGCGCCAATGGTGGGTTTGGGGGCGGCAATCCGCCATTCGCTCTGACGATGCTCTCCGGAACTATAGTAGTCTGGTTGCCCGACTCGAATACCGAGACGAAGACTCGCGAGCCGTCGGCGTTGCGCGCCAGCGCGCGAGGCTGTTTGCCAATCGCCTCAACGGTCGTCGGAGTCACGGTGGGGTTGTTCGGGTCGAATACCTTGACGACGCCGCTCATGCCAGTTATCTGACTAAAACCGACAATCTGGAGCCCACCGCCCGAAACGCAGACGAAGGCTTTGTTATTGCCTGGTCCTGCGAAGAGCACATCTGTGGGTTCATCGCCGACGTCAAGCGTGCGAACGACATTCCCGGTCGTCAAGTCCACGATGCTCACGGAATCCGAGAGCCAGTTGACAACCCACGCCTCGCGGTCGTTGCGGGCCGCTACGCTCACCGGTTCGAATCCCACTGGAATCTCCGCTGTGAGCACTGGCGAGCCAGACACCAACTGGAAGACTGAAAGGGTAGCGTTCGGGGTGTTGACGGCGAGCAATCGCGTACCGTCAGGAGTCAACGCGAGTGGGTGAATCTGGGGTGCTTCAAAGGCCCGGAAGGACGGAGGCGGCGCCTGTGCCAATCCCACCTGGGTCCAGCTACTCGCGACAAGCCAAAAGATGACAAACGAAAGCACGACGGCTGTGGGGAGCAGCGATCGCCGAGACTTAGAAGGGACGTAAGGTGGCGGCATAAACACTCCTCGCATGTCGGGCGTCCCGTAAGTATGAGATGAGATCGGAATCAGGCGCGGCGATGTGCGAAGCCAGCTAGGCTACGAAGTTCCACTGACTGGCGAGCGTGTTCATGTTAACTTAGGCCGGCAAGGACTATGCGCTTCGATTCCTCAGGACGCGTCAGCTAATCATCGGGGACGCTAAAAATTCACGGATGCCCAGGCTGGGCTCAATCTTGGGCCGCAATATACACTAGGGAAAGGTCCAAAGTCTCGCTTTTTCCGTCAATCATTTCAGGCTTTTCGATATTAGTGATTTTCAGAAGTGAATGCGACTGGAAGGGTCAAAAGAAGCATTTTTTCACACAAGAGGATGCGACTACCTTCGCAAAGTACACAAGTCATTGCGACTAGTTTTGCGGACCGACAAGATCCATTGCAAGTTAGCAATGCGAGCGTTGGGCCCGGCGGAAGAAGGATCAAATAAGGGGACTACTGAATCAACCAGCTTCTTCATCCAGATGAGGCATACTGCCGCTCTTCTGAGTATTATGGAGCACTTTCGATAGATATTTAAGAAGTTGGGTGTCATTAGAGACGCAGCACCAGAATCATCCGGCGTCTGATGGAACCAAGCTATCGCACGCACAGTTCAAGAAATCGAGTTGAACGCCAGCGATACGGAGGGTAAAAGCAATCTATGCGTAAGCTTATTGTCTCGATTCATAGCACAGCCAACGACATCGTCACCGGTCCACCGTCTGATGAAACCAATTTCATGGTATGGGCGCAGGCCGGCATTGAAGATTCGCTTGAATCATTTCCGAAGTCTCTGGCCAACGTTGACACCATCTTGCTGGGACGAGCCACCTACGAATATTGTCATAGCCTCAAACTAAGGAGAGTGACCCATGCGGAAGATTATCGTCGGCGCCCAGGTTTCCATCGATGGCGTCATGCAAGCGCCCGGCGGGCCGACCGAGGATCCGACCAAGGGCTTCACGTTCGGCGGCTGGGCGATGCCCTATTTCGATCAAGCATTCGCCGAAGAGATCGACCACGTCTTCAAGGATTTCGACCTCCTGCTCGGCCGCAAGACCTACGAGATTTTCGCCGGGTACTGGCCCTACCAGGACGAAGACGCTCCCCATGGCGGCATCGCCAAAGCATTCAACGCCATCAAGAAGTACGTGGTTTCGCGCTCGGGCGAGGTTGATACGAGCTGGGCGGGCTCAGTGCTCCTGCGCGACATCGCTGACGTGAAGCGCCTGAAGCAGGAAGACGGCCCGAACCTCGTTACCCAGGGCAGTACCGAACTCGTCCACGCGCTGCTCGCCAATGACCTGGTCGACGCGATGAGCATCTTCACGGTGCCGGTCGTGCTTGGCGGCGGAAAGAAGCTGTTCGCAGACGGCTCGGCGCCGCATTCGTTTAAGCTGACTAGGTCCCGCGTCTCTCCCAATGGCCTGATCGTCGGCCATTACGAGCGAGAGGGTGAGATCAAGATTGGCGACGCCTCGCTCGATTCCCCCAGCGAACGTGAGATTGCGCGCCGGGAACGCATGAAGCGCGAGGGCTAAGGGGTTTGCCGACGCCGTCGATCCGGTGAGCACCAGAAGCGCGTCGAAACCGTGGATCGTGCGCACCAGGTTGGCGTCGAGGGCTTTGTGGCGAGGGCCGAACACGAGCGGACGGCGTAACAGGAGGGAGAAGGGCCACTGACAGCCAACGGTTTTGAAAGGCGCGAAGAGCCTGAGCCTAATCGGGTTCCGCCGCTGGGCCTGGTCGGCTCTGCTGCGCTGTTCGGGGCGGGCGCTCTGCTGCTGTTCCTGACAACGCGGGTAGCCGTCCCGGCGTTTGTCTCCGCTACCGGAGCTGAGACGGTCGTGATGTGGTTCTTGGCCGCAAGCATCGTCCTTTTTGGCCCTCTACTTCTCACGGCTGCCCTGCTGTTGTATCGAGAACGGGGTCCAGGAAGGCTGAGTTGGTTGGGCGCGCGGCTGTGGCTTCGCGCGATGAATGGCGGCGACTGGCTCTGGGCTGTCGGAGGACTGGTTGCCGTCGGCGTGCTGACTGGCGGCATCGGCGCCGCGCTCCGGATGCTGCAAGTCGAGAAGAATCTCCATCCTTCGTTTATGGCTTTCGAGCCGCTCGGTCCCGGCCGGTACTGGATTCTTGGCGCGTGGCTCCCGTTTTTTGTGCTGAACATCGTTGGGGAAGAGTTTGTCTGGCGGGGTGTCGCACTGCCGCGGCAAGAGGTTGCCTTCGGGAGGCGGGCTTGGTTGGTCAATGGGATCCTGTGGTTGCTGTTCCACTCTGCCTTCCCCTGGCAAGTCCTGTTGACCCTTGTGCCGATCACGTTGATCCTGCCCTACGTAGTCCAGCGTCGGTGCAGCACATGGGCCGGGATAGTTATCCACGCCGGGTTCGGAGCGATGGGCTTCGTCGTCCTAGCATTCGGGCTTGCCTGAGAGTCCGCATAGCGCCGAACCAGCCGCTGCTGAGCCGGGTCGTTGGGTTGCTCATCGACGAACCCTTTCGATAGCTCGCGTATCATGCGAAAACTGAACGCAACGGTTGTCCAAGACATCCCCCTTAGGCCACGTGCGAAGGCCGTTCTCATCGCAACGGCCGTTGCTTTCTTTGGGTTTATCTTCATCTCGTGCGCCAGTCCGGGTCCGGCCACTGAACGGCGTACGGCACCGCTCGTCGACGACAGTCCCATCGGTCGCGCATTCGCGAGTGGAACAAGCGACATACAAGTCGAAGGCGAGGGCACCGTGATTCGCGTTCTGCCAGACGATCTGAACGGGCCGCGACACCAACGATTCATCGTTCAGCTTGCGTCGGGACAGACACTGTTGATGACACACAACATCGACATCGCCCCGCGAATCGACGGACTTAAGGTAGGCGACAGCGTCCGCTTTAACGGCGAGTATGTCTGGAACGAAAAAGGCGGGGTCATCCATTGGACGCACCATGACCCGCAAGGTAGGCATG
>JBKOZZ010000003.1:0-28270 GCA_046726155.1 Acidobacteriota bacterium | reverse complement strand
GCGCAGCTTTGAACGTGAAGCTCCGCGCGCAACTGCTCTCATCGCCGTCGCCCGGACGTTGCTTAGTGAAAAACCCAAAGAGAGTGGCCCGGGACCGGTAAGAGCGGGGGCGAGCCCACCTTCCCAACCCTGAGACAACTATACTTGACAGGTTGGTGTTGACTTGAGGAGCTTTCAAGCCCCAGAGATTGGATGATGTCTGAAGATCTCTAAGGTGAGGAAGGTGGGCTTGCCCGCTCTTTCGGGAGTCAGAAATCAGCTCAAGAGTAAATGTTCATCGGGCGGGTTAACAACGCCACCGGGTCGTCAACGTTCAAAGCTTCCCTTACAAAAAATGGCTCGCCGGCGGCGACGCCAATCAGCGAGCCAAAATAACGCATGCGATAGTCGATCTGATTAAGAAATCCAGGATCGCTAATTCTCGTCGCTGGTTCTCGTGATTCCGGCCGGTAAAACTGCGACGCATGCGCTTTGATTGCCGCCATCTTCTCATCGACAAAATCGGAAACATCAACAATGAATGACGGGACTACGTGCCGCGAGAAAAGCGAGTGCATGATGGCTGGCATCCGCACAGGCTTCTGTTTTCCCTCTTCGTCGTAACGCGCCATCGTCGCCAGGCGCGCGGCTTCACGGACGATTCGGCAAGTATTGGCGTGATCTGGGTGTGGATCTTCCCAGTGAGTCGTCAGCAACACTTTCGGTTGATGTGAACGCAAAACGCGAACGACTGCCGCTCGTACTTCTTCAGTGGGCCAGATGTGCCCATCGGGTTGCCCCAGGTTAAGTCGCAAATCCAGCCCCATGATGCGAGCAGCGGCGACAGATTCTTCAGCTCGCATTTCCGGCGTGCCGCGCGTGCCCATCTCGCCCCGGGTCATATCCAGCACGCCCGTGCGATACCCAAGCGACTTTAATTTGAGAAGGGTGCCTGAGACGGAAAGTTCGGCATCGTCAGGATGGGAGAAAACGGCCAACACATCCAGCTCGAATTGGGACTCATTCATTGCGCTTTGAGGTTTAACTGAGGCTACGCTTTTGGTCAAGTGGGCGGCTTGAGATAACGCAAGCTGTCAGCTTGCGAAAGACAGGCGGCGGAGACGCGGTCGGTTGAATGACATCCAGCCACTAGCCGCCAACTATGAGTTTGCGTTACAAGTGACCTTGTGAAACTTGTCGTCCTGGGTTCAGGCACTTCAGTCCCGCATGCCGGTCGCACAGCAGCCGGCTATTGGCTGGAAACTGAATGCGGGCGGGCTCTGTTAGACATAAGCCCTGACACGCCGCATCGCATGGCCAGAGAGGAACTTGACTGGGTTAATCTTAACGCAATCTGGATTAGCCATTTTCACCTTGATCACTTTGGCGGCCTCGCGCCATTTCTTTTTGGAACGCGCTCCGCTCCTCAAACTCAGCAACGTATGCAGCCGCTCAATATTTTTGGACCAGTGGGCTTCATTAAGACCTTCCAGGCGATCGATCAGGCGAATGACTACCGTTTGCTCGAGCAGCCATTTCCAGTGGAGCTTCAAGAAGTGGAGGCCGGAAATGAATTCGAACTGTTACCCGGACTCAAGTCTGTGACATTCTCGACCCCTCATACAACAGAGAGCCTTGCCATCCGACTGAAAGATAAAAGTGGCAGTGTTCTGGTTTATACGTCGGACACGGGTTACTCCGAGGAGCTTGTGGAATTTGCCAAAGGCGCCGGCATGTTGCTGATGGAATGCTCTTTTTACAAAAACAAACCGGTAAAGATGCATCTGGAATTAATGGACGCGATGCAACTGGCGAGAAAGTCTGGGCCTCAAATGTTAGTGCTAAGTCATCTCTATTTCGAGTGGGATGGTATCGATCTTGCCGGTGAAGCGAGAAAGCTTTGGCCCGGCGAAACGATAGCAGCTTTTGACGGGTTGAGATTGGAATTCTAACAGGCAGGGTAAAACCTGAATTTTGAGTATGCAAAAGTTCGTCGTGTTGTTACTAGCGGCTGGATTGCCCATCGTCACTTCTCATCCTTCTTCGTATTCCCATACAGCCGACTTCACTCAAACCTCTGTGAGTTGTCCCGGCGATCGTGAATCACAGTTGCTTGAGATAGGACACCCGCCAAAAGCACGGAGCGCGATACAGCCATCGCCAAATATCAAACTAGTTTCATACAACATTCGCTATCGCAGCGGAGACGACCTTCACAAGCTGGCGCAACTTCTGAGAGATGATCCCGAAATTGGCGGCGCCACAATCCTCGGGTTACAGGAGGTGGATCGAAACAAGAAACGCACCGGCAACAAAAATACCGTTCAGATTCTCGCCGAAGAACTGGGCATGTATTACGCCTGGGCCGCCCCGCCTGCCGCGCCAGGCAGCAAGGAAGAAGACACCGGAGTCGCTATTCTAAGCGCCTATCCGCTCACAGATGTCTGCCGGCTGGTCTTGCCTCACAAGGGCCCGGGTGGCAGGCGGAGGGCGGCACTTGGGGCGACGATAAACCTCGGCGGTACGGATGTTCGTTTTTATTCAGTCCATTCAGACTCAAGGATACCGGTCGCCTGCAAGCTCGAACAAATGAATACTGTTATAAAGGAGCTCGCCTGCCACCGCAAAGACATGCCCGCCATAATTCTCGGCGACCTGAATACCTGGGAACCAGCCGCGGTGGATAAAACTTTCAAACTCTTCGCCGCCGCCAATTTTCACACTCCCTTCGACGAACAACCCACATTTTTTCGGCGGGCGCTCTTTATTACGATTGAGCTAAAACTCGATTGGATATGGCTGCGAAATCTTGCAGCAACCAGCCACGGAATAGACCAAACAATCAAGCTGTCAGACCATTGGCCGTTATGGATCAAGGTGAACGTTCGATAAGCTAGCTGGTGGTTTCCGCCGCCAAACTGAAGCTACCGGCCAAGTTGAAGAGAGCCTCCAACACCCGTAGAAAAGACGAGACTGCTGTGATGTGATAAAGTACCGCCCGATTGAAGGGCATGCTGTTAGTTTTTCAAAAAATCGCGCTTTGGGGATAACAGTATGAAGTGTCCAACCTGTGGCAGACGACCCAGCTGGGCCAGGACTCGTTGTCCTGCGTGTAAAACCAAACTGGTTACGTGGTACATCGTCGCGGCAATAATTATCGTGGGTGCGTGTTGCGGGGGACTGCTAATCCTGGAGAAGGTGGGCTAGGTTTTCCGATCTCAGGTCTCAAACCTCAAATCTCAGATCTCAAATCTCAGATCTGAGATCTCAAATCTGAAATCGCAAATCGCAATCACAGAATGAAGGCGGTGAGTCTCGCCCCAGAATACTCACCGCCTTCTCGCGTACGGTGCTGCCGGTAGCCGGAAGACCTGGATTCAGCGCACACGCACGACGATGTTGTTGGTCGTCAGCGAATTGCCAGTTGCTCTTTGTAGTTCCGCGATAGCCTTGTTGAGATCAGTTTGCGCCCGTAGTTCGTCTCCGCGCGCAGTAGTCAAAGCTGTTTGTCGCTCCAGTACGAGGAAAACGGTTGATTGCCCGGCATCGAGTTTTCTTTGCTCGCTTTGATACTGCTGCTCACTGGCCTGACGCGCGATGCCGGCGGAGCGCAAACGCGCCTCAGAGCTGCGCACCACCTGCAATGCATCTCTTACTTCAACCTGAATCGACTGCTCGAGTTGTTCACGCTGCGTTGCGATACGCTGACCTTCAACGAGTGAACGCCCCAACTGCGCCTCAGCTGTGCGGTTTCTAAGAGGCAGATTGATTTGCACGCCAACGCGAAAATTATTGAAGCGGTTTGCTATCAGATTTTCCAACGACTTCCCATAGCCCCCGAGCAGGACGGGTGAAAACTGTGAAGGCGTTACCGGTAGCGGCGGCAGACCGGCAAGCGTTGAAAGCAGATTTACGCGATCGCGCAACGCGATGCTGGAACTCGTGATCGGATTAACCGCTGTGGGACTGATTGCCCCAGCGAGCCCCACCATGCCATAACTACCGACGAGATCGATTGCCGGCTTGGTCTGCTCACGAAAGTACTTCTGATCGATCTGATTGGTCTCGCGGGCCACACTGGACTGCTGCAATTCCGGCCGGTTATCCAGCGCAGCTTTCAACGCCTCGGGCAAAGAAATGGCAGGCGGGACGAGATCCACCGAATCGGTAGGGACAATCGAAAGGTTCCAAAGGTCTGCCTGGCGATTGACCGCGATCAGATTCTTCAAATTGTTTTCGGTGCGCGATACTTCTTCCAATGAGCTGAAGAGGCTCTGCTCAAAACCGGCCACCTGCGCCTCAGCCGCCACCACGTCGATGGGCGCCAGCGCCCCTTCGGAAACCAGACGCTTGTTGTGTTCAAGCTGCGCCCGCGAGTCACGCACCGCATCTTTTTGCACTTGTAAATTTCGGAGCGCGAAGACCAGGTCCCAATAAGCCCGTTGCACGCTCGTAATAGTTTCGATTGCTCTCTGCCGGAATTGTGCATCGGTCAGCGACAGGTTCTTCCGGGCAATCTCAATCTGCCGGCGGTTGTTATCAAAACGCAAACCTCGAAACAGTGGCTGGGTATAATTAAACGTCAACGCCGTCGGATATTGCGGACTAAGGGGAACAAACTGATTATCGGTGGTCTGCCGGATTGATGAAAAATCCAGGCGATAGTTGCCGCCAAACTTTGGTGTTTGTCCTTCGAGTCGCGCGGTTGCGGTGTAGTCGCTCGACGTAGTGACACCGTTTGATCCTCCACTCAAGAAACTTGAGATAGGGTTTTCGAAACGCTCAAAGTAGGAGGTAGAGCTTAGCTTGGGATCGTATGCACCACGTGCTCCCTGCAGATCAAATTCTGCAATCTTGACGTTGTGCCGCGCCACCTCGATGTCCTTGTTGTTTTCCAGAGCCAGCGCCAGCGCCTCGCGGAGAGTAAGCGGTTTCTGGCGATCCATGTCGACGCCGACGCGACCCAGCTCCGGCAAAGGTTTTTGCGCCGGCTCAAAGTCCGGAGCGATAGCCGGCACTTGTAAGTCTTCGGGTGACGGAGATGGAGATGGAGATTGTGCAATTGCGGTTAAAGAACAGATCGCCAGCAGGAAAACCACCGCCGCGGCTTTGCCACCACACAGTGTGGAAAGGCTTCGGCAGCCCGTGGAAATCCCTTCTCCCTTTGAGGCTGCGCCTCGCTGGCTTAGGCGAGGCACGGCCTCGCCAAAGCGTTCATTTATCATCACCGACGAAAAGGCATCGCCTTTCCGCACACGGCGGCCGAGCCGCTGAGTCGAAATCGCTTTGAACTTCATCATGACCTTTACCGAAATAACACTTGCGAAAAGTTTGCTGCTGGATTTCGCTACTGCTTCGAAACCAGACCTAACAACGACGCGGTCGCGCTGGCCGTCTTGCGTCGTGCCCAACCAAAGGCTCCGGTCACTCGTGAGCCAATGAAACCCCAAATCCAGCTCTTGCCGAGATCATCAAAGAGTGAATAGAAAACAGGAACTGCCAGCAAGGTCAGCAACAAACAAAGTGACTGCCCGCCAACCACCAGCACGCCGATTGAGCGATTCGTGCCGGAGCCAGGGCCACTTGAGATGGTCAGTGGCAACATGCCGGCGACGAGCGCGATTGTAGTCATCAGGATGGGCCGTAAACGATCGCGGTTGGCACGAATGATTGCCTCGTGGCGTTCCATACCTCGCGCGCGCAATTGATTCGTGTGATCGATCTGAAGGATTGCGTTTTTCTTAACGACGCCGAACAAGAGCAACAATCCCAGGCCGGAAAAAATGTTTACCGTCTGGCCCGTTAGCAGCAACGCGAGAATGCCAAAAGGTATTGCCAGAGGCAACGTAAGCAGAATCGTGATGGGGTGAATGAAGGATTCAAATTGCGCGGCCAGGACCATGTACATAAAGACGAACGAAAGCACGAAGGCAAGCATGAAGTAGTACGCGGTTCGTCCCAGTTCCTTTGAACGTCCCGCCAGTCCAGTTTTATAGGCAGGATCAATACCAACTTCTTTGGCAAACGCGTCCATCTTTTGAATCACTCCTGCCTGCGACCCGCCCGGTTTCACGTTGGCCAACAACGTGACCTGGCGTTGCCGGTTCAGACGATCGATCGCGGATGGTCCCGTGCCTTCCTCTGTTCGCACCAGATTGTCGAGGCTCACCCAACCGATCTTCGTTGAAGAAACAATCATCTGCTGGAGGCCCTCGACGCTGGAACGCGCTTGACCAATCGCGCGGACCCGAACGTTATACTGATCGGTCCCTGCATTAAACGTGGAAACCTTTTGTCCCGCCACGAGCGTGTTCAATGCCTGGGCGATATCACCAACGCGAACTCCCAGGTCTCCGGCCCGCGCGCGATCGATGACCACACGCACTTCCGGCTTGCCTGTAACGAGCGATGAGTCGGCGTCCACTACATCTGGAATTGTTTTCATCTTCGCCAGCAGCGCTTCGGAGTATTTGGTCAGCTTTTCCAGGTCGGGACCGCCAATCACATACTGGATATCCGCATTGCGGAAACCGCCGCCCGAAATTGCCGCCACCGGCTGCACGCTGGTTCGGAGTTGGCCTGGCAACTCTTTCAAATATTTAGCGAGTATTTCCGATCGTGCGCGGACCATCAAATCACCTTGCGTGACGCTGCGTTGCTCAAGCGGCAGGAGTTTGACGTAGATCGACGCAACGTTTACTTGCTCCTGAGCCCCGCCCCCGATTGTTGTCAGCGTGTCAGTGACGCCCGGTAGTTTCCGCACGTCCGCTGAAATACGTTCGGCCAGGGTAGAAGTTGCCGCGAGCGTCGAGCCTTCCGGTGCGCGTACGTTGATTTCAAACTGAGACTGATCGTCGACCGGCAGAAAGTTTTTCCCGACAAACTTGAACAACGGCCAGATGCTAAAGATCACGAGAGCACAGGCAGTTACAACTACCCAGCGATGGGCCATCGACCAGGTCAGCAGTCGCTTATAAGTGCTGTCGATGGGACGATAAAACCTGGACTGCTTTGAGCCGCGCACTGCAGCTTCGCTGCGATGTTTAGACGGCCCTTCTTCAGCATGATTGCCGCGCTTGATGAGACGCGCCGCGAGCATGGGCGTGAGCGTGAAGGAAACAAGCAAGGAAACGGCAATAGCAAACGACGAAGTCAAACCAAACGATGACATAAAACGGCCAACGATACCGCCCATGAATCCTACCGGCAGGAAGACTGCCAAAAGCGATAACGTCGTGGCCGTAACCGCCAGGCCAATCTCGCGGGTGCCTTCGATGGCTGCTTGAAAGGAAGGCACTCCCTTCTCTTCGATGAAGCGAAAAATGTTTTCAAGCACGACGATCGCGTCGTCAATCACTATGCCAACCATCAATGTCAGTGCCAGCATCGTGATCTGATTCAGCGTGAATCCCATAGCCGCCATCAGTCCAAACGTGGCCACCAAAGAGGTCGGAATGGCAAGAGCCGCGATCACCGTCGAACGGAAGCTCCAGAGGAATAGAAACACGACGATGGCGGCAAGGATGCTGCCCTCGATCAGGTGAGTCTGTATGGCTTCAATTGAAGCTTTAATGAAGATCGACTGATCACCCACCACCTCGGTTTTGAAACCCGGCGGCAAACTTTTTTGAATCTCAAGCAGGCGTTCCTTTACCGCATCGGCGATAGCCACCGTGTTCTGCCCCGACTGTTTGGACACCACTAAGGTCACAGCCGGCTGGCCATTCAGCCGCGCTTCGGTTCTTGGCTCTTCCGATCCATCTTCGGCGTACCCGATGTCGCTGAGTTTGACCGAATAGTCGCCCCGGTTGCCGACCACGAGATTGTTAAACTGCGACGGCTGAACGATGCGGCCCATCGTCCTGACAGTCAGCTCGCGCGTACCCTCGTCTACGCGTCCGCCAGGCAGTTCCAAATTCTGCGCGCGAACAGCATCAGCCACTTGCGCGACGGTCACATTAAAAGCGCGCATTTTGTCGGGATCGACCCACACTTGAATCTCGCGCGTGCGTCCACCGATGATCGTCACCTCACCCACGCCGCTGATCGATTCGATTTGTTGCTTTATCTTCTTGTCGGCGATGTCGGTAACTTCGCGCGGTGATCGCGGCGCGGAGACGGCGATCCGCACGACCGGTGCGACATCGGTGTCGAGCTTCTGGACGATGGGCTGCTCTGCGGTTACCGGAAGATCGTTAACGATCAGGTCAACCTTGTTACGGACTTCCTGCGCTGCAATATCCGGATTCTTTTCAAGTAGGAACGTAATGAAGACCTGGCAAACGCCTTCAACGGATGTGGAACGCAGTTCGTCTATGCCGCTGATGGTGTTTACGGCGCCTTCAACTTTGTCGGTTATCTCAGTCTCCACTTCCTGCGGAGAAGCGCCGGGATTCACGACCGTAACGGTGATTGTGGGCAGGTCGATCTTCGGAAACAGATCGACGCCCAGCGATTTGTACGAGAAGAGCCCGACGACCGTCAGACTCAGAATGAGCATCGTCGCAAATACCGGGCGCCTGACACAGATTTCAGCTAACTTTTGCATAACATTGGTTTTGGGTCTTTGGTCTTTGGCCTTTGTCCCTTGAACTTTTCGGAAGCGATCGGCTGACTTCCAATCAAAGACCAAAGACCGAAGACCGAAGGCGAAAAAACCTATTGCCTTATTGCCATTCCATCGCTCAACTGTTCAATATTGCTCGTCGCTACGTTTTCGCTTTCCGCCACGCCGCTTTTGATCTCAATCAGATCTCCCTCGTTTTGTCCCAACTGAACCAGTCGCTCCTGCGCATGGCCTTCCTTGATTACAAATACGCGGCTGACACCGGATTCCGTACGCACCGCCCTGGCCGGAATGAGTGTGGCCGGCGCTGCTCGCGACTCGAGAATTCGCACAGTCGCAAATTGTCCCGGCTTCAATGCGCCGCTGCCGTTTTCAATCTCCGCCTCCACGGTCAGCGTTCGCGAAGTAGGTGTGACGTTTGGCGAGATGCGCGCGATGCGGCCGCTGAAATTTCTGTCCGGCCATGCGCTGGTAGTTACGGAAACGGATTGACCAACGTTAACTACGGGAATCGCCTGTTCCGGAATATCGATTCGTACGCGCAAAGGATTAATGCGAACGATAGTCGCGACTTTGGTAGTTGTTGAGACATATTCTCCCAGATCCGCCGAACGGTCTGAAACGTAACCATCGATTGGCGAATACACGTCGGCGTAAGACAAACTCCGGCGGGCGAGGTTCAGTTGACTCTGGGCATTGGCTACGTTTGCCCGGGCTGTCATCATCGCAGCGTAGTTTTGGCGCGCCAGCGAGAGGGCTGCCTCATATTGTTCCTTCAATTGATCGCGTTGCGCTTTCTGCTGATCGTACACAGACCGCGAGATGTCTCCCGATTCGATCAGCTTTTCCGAGCGACGCAGGTTTTTCTCGGCGAGATCCAGGGCCACTCGAGCATTTGCCACTTCCGGAAGGTTGTTTAGATCAGAAGCCTGGCCGGGGCGAATCCCCACTTTCTCTTCAGCCTGGCGCAACGCGGCTTTCGCCTGATCAACCTGGGCCTGCGCCTGCTGGACGTGGAGTTTCAAATCCACATCATCAAGACGAACAATTGTCTGGCCGCGCCTAACGTAGCTACCCATTTCTACACCAACCGCTACCACTTTTCCGCCGATTAACGGCGCAACATCCGTTTGCTCATCGCCAGTCAAACTTCCCGTCGCTTCAAAAAACCGGGGCAACTCCCGCACGATAGCCGGCGCGGTTGTGACCTCCACCGCCGCAGGTTGCGCGGCAGTATTAGCATTGTCTTGTCTGACGTTTGCCTTTGAACCTCCGCACGAAGTTGCCAATAGCAGCAGGCCTGCTAACGCAACCGCCAAAGACAAGATCTGCAAAGGCCAGGGCTGAAGCCTGGGAGATGACATTGACTTTATTTCTTCCTTGAAAAACTGTTTCCCGAGACTTGACTTCCTTTTCTGCTGCCGTGACCAGATCCTTTTCCGGTCGAGATTCCATTTAAGAGAATACTCGTAAAGTGCTTCGCTGCTTCCTGATTGGAAATCTTTAGCAGGCGACGCTTGGGGTCCCAAAGATTGTTATTGAGTGAGTGGTGAATGATCATGCCAATGAAGGAGCGGACCACGATTAAGGGATCAATCTTTATCATCGCGCCGTCGCGTTGCCGCTCCGTTATGTAGCCACCCAGGAGCTCGTAAACGCGACGGATGAACTTTTCAAAGAACATCTCCGCCAGTTCATGGCCTTCCAGGGCCGAATGAAGTAGTAGTCGCTGAAACTCGGGATCGAATTCATGGTGATCGAGAGCACCCAGGGCCATTTGCTCAAATACTGCCCGGTCGTCCTTCTGCTTGAGCGCGTCGGCAACCATCTGTTCCGGATTCATGGTGTCGTCGCATGAGCACGCTTTGTGGTCGAGGATTGCAGAGTAAAGTTCCTGCTTGGTGGCAAAATGCCGAAAGACCATTGCCTCAGAAACGCCGGCCGCCTGGGCGATCTCCCTGGTTGTGGTACCGCCAAAGCCTCTCTGCGAGAACAGGCTCATGGCGACGCGAAGGATTTGTAGCCGCCGATCTTCAGCGCTCATTCGCGCTCCGCCGGCTGCTTGCCCCGCAGGGGGCTGCATTGCTCTTTTGATAGTGATTTCCTTACGCAAAAGGCCGATTTCCTTGCGGCTCCCCGTTCAAAGTAAGTACTTACTTACCACCGGCCCGCGCGGCTTGTCAAGCGAGAGACTGTCTGAGCGCCCTCGTTACTTCAAGTAGTCAGATTCTGACCGTGCCCGCTTGCCGGATGGGACTAAATATTAGCGGGCGGCGGTCATTGCCAGCGATTTACCGGCAGCTGTGAAGAGTGAAACTCGCGCCACTATTCCCTTCTGGTAGTGGAAAAGACGGATTAAAGAGAAGGATCCTGATAGAGCCCAATTACATTGCCGGCAGGATCACGAAACCTTGCCGTTATTGCCGGCGCGTCGGCCCCTATTGGTTGTGCAATCTCGCCGCCGTTTGCGATGACTGCTTCGAGGATCTTCGCCACATTAGCGACCATTACGTAGATCAACAGTCCCGGCTCCGTCGCCGCCGGGCGGCCCATCACCCAGGTGCCGCTCACTTCTCCGATCGTATCGTCGAAGGCGGTTTGACCGTCGCCTCGTTGCCTTATGTTCCAGCCGAAAACCTGTTTGTAGAACTCAGCTGAACGTTGAATGTCTATAGCGGGGAGCTCTATATAGCATATTTTGCCGTTTGCCAGAGTGGTAGGCATAAGGAACTCCTTCTATGTCCATCAAGTTGTCTAACGTGGGCAAGTATATAGCTTATGCCAGCGATGAGAAGAATCACCCTCAAGACGTAAAGAATCCGAGGCGCTTAGCCCGGTTGGATCCGATCCTAAGTAGCGCAATCCTCTAGAGTTATGCCACTTCACATCGAAAATATCTTGGACGGGTGCCGGTTCCAGCGAGCGATCCCGACTAGCTAGAACCTTTTTCGAGCCTGGTTCATTCTAGCTAGTTTCTTTGTATTGTTCCCGACCCTAACCGATCTCAACTTGTACCCTTTCGCAACAAGTTGCTTATCAACGACAAAGAGTTTGCTCTGTTGCTTCGGCCGCATTTTCGCCCTTTAATCTGACTACTAACCGCTCGACACGCGGGCACGCCAACCCGGCACAAAGTTTGCTCCGCAGTCAGTGACTACTCTTGTGTGTTTAGCCTTTCAGAAATTGTAGCGAACTTCAAAGGAGAATAAGCAATGTCGCAAAACAGAAATTCAACCGATTTTCCCGGAACTTCCCAGACAGGGGGACAGACAGGAACGAGCAGTCCAACCGAAACAGATACTTCCGCTAGTGAGTTCCCTTCAGGTGGCAATATTGGAACCAGCACGGGCACGGGCACGGCTACCGCTTTGGCACAGGAATACGGTAGCAAGATTTCAGAGGCTGCCACCCAGGCCAGGGAGTACGTTAGTGACAAGATCGGTGTGGTGGGCGATAAGATCAAAGACCTTCAGAACGCCGATCTGTCAGAGATTAAAGAGAACGCTAAAGATTATGCCCGGCAGAATCCCGGCCAGGCGATCTTGATCTCGGCCGCTGCTGGTTTCCTCATTGGCTTGCTCATTCGCGGCCGGCGCTAGAAGGAACTTTTGGCAGTAACTCGGAAAGGAGATACCGAGATGGCGACCTCAGCAAGCAAGGCAACGGCGATTGCGGAGACATCCGCGATGATACAGAAGTCGGATAACGAGAGTCTTCCGGCGTTAGTCAGTCGCCTGGGAGATGACGTGATGCAACTCTTCGATACCAAGTTAAGTTTACTGAAGGTCGAGCTCAGGGAAGAGGCGAATGAATACGCGCGCAACGGTCTTATGATTGCGGTGGGTGGCATCATTGCCGCGATCGGGTTTGCGCTGTTGAACGTCGCCCTGGCCTTTGGGATCTCGACGCTCTTTGCCGGCGTAGACCTGAGCCAACCGGCGAAGTATGCGATTGGGTTCATCACCGCAGGTGTCCTTTATCTCATTGTCGGAGCGATTATCGTCTCGATGATGAAGAACCGTTTAGCGAAACAAAAGCTCGTTCCGGACAGGACGGTCGCAGAGCTTAGAAAGGATAAGGAATGGCTGAAGAACGAACTTTAGGAATCGCGCGCGCGCGGGCCGCGGATGACGAGGAGCCATCCAAGGAAGAACTCCAACGTCGCATGGAAGAAGCGAGGGATTCAATTACAAACACCGTGACAGAGATCAAAGAAAACGTGACCCAACAATATGAAAATGTAAAAGACGCCCTTGATTGGCGCGAATACTACAAGCGACAACCTTTGGGGTGGTCATTGGGTGCGGCGGGAGTCGGCTTCTTTGTCGGTTACGGAATCGCAGCAGCGATCAAGGGAGATGATGACGACGACGACTACCGCTCTTCGCCGGCTTCTTCGTCGACCGGGCATTCCTACGCGTCCCAACCGGTAATTGGAGCGCCCCCTTCTGAGACTCCCTCGAAATCAAATGGCAAAGATCAGGGACCGAGCATGCTTGACCGATTCCGCGAAACATCGGCGTACGACCGGCTTAGTAAAGAGGCGGCCGCACTGAGTGACCGTCTCATTGAAGAGCTTTCAACTACTGCCCAACAAGTAGTGTTGCCGGCATTGCTGAAGAAGGTTAAAAGTTGGATCGGACTCGATCTCTCGAGTAAGACTCCATCGACGAATGTTGACCAGGTGAGCCAGAGTGAATCGTATAAACGCCCTCTGGAGGTATCCAGCTAGTTGGCCAACTAACATCCGCAAATGGGAAAAGGCGAGCCGAGTGGTCTCGCCTTTTTGTTTCCGCAACCCTGCGACGTCTCTAAATAGTCTACCTGGCGATTGCTTTGCGCGGCAGTTTTTCATCTCGCGTTGCCGCGTGGTAGACAAAAGCGGCCATGATCGTTGCTGCCTGTTTCATATCGTCCGCCTGAATGCGATCAAACACGTCCTGATTCGAATGGTGCGTGCGGGAGTCGTATTCAATCTCATCCTGAATAAACTGGAAACCCGGCAAGCCTATGGCATCGAACGAGAGATGGTCTGTGCCTCCAGTGTTTGAAATGGAGAGCGTTGCCGCGCCCAGGTCGCGGAAAGGCATGAGCCACTGACGAAACAGCGGACGAACGGATTCATTGCCTTGTAGATAAACGCCACGAATCTTGCCGGTGCCGTTGTCGAGATTGAAGTAGGTACTAAATTTTTCATACTCCGGTTTAGTGACGAGGACTCCGCGCGCCGGACTGGCTGATGGGGAGGATGCGGAGGATGGGGAGGATGCGGACGATGCTTGTGTGCCGGCCACCGCCGGTGGCATTTCAATTTTTCCAAAGTGCTCGGCTACGTAAGCCTTAGATCCAAGCAGGCCTTGCTCTTCCCCAGTCCACAGTGCTATGCGAATAGTGCGTCGCGGTTTTAAATTGAGCGCTTGAAGAATTCGTACGGCCTCCATCGCCACGGCCACTCCGGCGCCGTTGTCCGTAGCTCCGGTTCCGGCATGCCAGGAATCCATGTGGCCTCCCAGCATGATCACTTGATCCTTTAGATCGCTGCCTGGGATCTCCGCAATCGTGTTGTAGCCCATCGGGTCGGCGTCCTGCCACTCTACGGCAAGGTCTACGGTCATTCTTACCTTTTCACCTGCTTCAATCATTCGCGCGATACGGTTGTAGTGTTCGACGGCGATCACGATCTGGGGAACGATTTTCGGGGCGGTCTTGTCGTAGGACTGGATTAATCGCGGCGCATTGGGACCGAATGAATTTTCGGTTACCGCCTGTGGCACCGTAGCTGATTGGACGAAGATGGTTCCCCCGTCACCAGCCCGACTCGCATCCACCAAAACTGCTGCGTCTTCATTTTGGAAGAATTGATACTTTCTGGCATTGAAAAGAAGCGCTGCACGTTGCTCAGCATTAAAGCGCCGGCCACCGGCCTGGGGTTCAGGGGCATCGGCCAAAGTCAGCAAGTCTTTTTCATCGCGTCGCGTGCCCAAGGGCTCGAAGTGCGCTTTTACTTCTCGCATTTTGCCGGTCAAGACAATCGCCCCTTTGAGTTTGCCCCTAAATCGCTGCAGGTCTGCCTCATCTTTTGCATCGACATAGACGACTTCGGCAGTTAACGGCCCTGCGGTTCCCGGCGACCAGGCTTTTGGATAAGCGATAAGCGGGATGCTCAGCGGTTCTGAGACCTGGGCTGAGAATCGTTTAAGGGACCAGCCACGACCGAAAGGACCCCAGGCTTCAAGATGCGCATTCTGGAGGCCCCACTTCGTAAGTTGATCGCGCGTCCAATCATTTGATCTTTTCATTCCGGGCGATGCGGTCAAGCGTGGGCCGATTACGTCACTTAGATAACTCAAGGTCTGCATCACCTGCGAGCGATTCATGCCTTCGTCTTTTATGCGCTCGATGGGATCGTTTGGATCTTTTGCCGGTGTGGTCGCCTGCTGGGACGCAGTTGCCGAAGCAGCCGGTGACGGCGCCGGTTGTTGGGCGAAAGTTCCACTCGGCGAGACGAGGAAAATCAATAGCAGGAGCACGGTCGCATTGCGTCTTAGCATTCTTACTTCTCCTCCGAATTTTAGAATTGCTTCGAGAACTAACGGTTGGAATAGAATCAAAAGCCAATCTAACAGATCTATGGTCAGCTGCAGTAGCTGCACGCCAGCCGACGCTAAGCCGGGATGGCATCCTTTTCGGTTTTCTTGTGCTTCGCTTTGGGAGCCGCAGGCTCGCTGGAGATATAGCCACATTCTTCATTGGCGCAATGACGAAATGTGCCTTGCTTCTTTGTGGTTTTCTCCAGTAGAAACGGCGCCTGGCACTTCGGACAGGCTTCGGGGACCGGCTTGTCCCAATAAACCCGATCGCAGTCGGGGTACATGGCACAGCCATAAAAAACTTTGCCGCGCTTCGACTTTTTAACGACCAGTTCACCTTTGCAACCGGGCCGCGTGCATTTCACTCCGGTCGATTCCTGCTTGATGTATTTGCACTTCGGATAGTTTGAGCAGGAGATAAACTCTCCGAATCTCCCAAAACGTCTGACCAACTGCGCCCCATCAACCGGACATTCCTCATCCAAAGGCACTGGCGCCGGAGCGGCGACGCCACTCTTGGCGATCTTACGAATGTTGCGGCATTCCGGATAACCTGTGCAGCCCAGAAACGGCCCGAAACGTCCACGTTTCAACTGCATTTGCTTGCCGCAAAGCTCGCATACTTCCGGCTCCGCCGCCTCTTCGCCGGCGGCGGCAGATTCCGTTCCGTTGCTTCCCCCGTTGGCACCAGCTTTCGGCTCGGCATCGCGGGACGCGCCACAGTTCAAGCATTTGAGATACTTACCAAAGCGGCCCCACTTCAGCACCATTCCCGGCGTGCCACATTTCAAGCAGACTTCGTCGGTGGGCGTATCCTTCTCCTTGATACCCTTAACGTAAACTTTGAATTTGTCGAGGTCCTCAGCAAACTTTCCGTAAAACTCATGCAGCGCGTCGGTCCACTTGAGTTTTCCTTCTTCAATCGAATCGAGTTCCTCCTCCATTCGGGCCGTGTAAGTTTCGTTAAAGAGATCGTCAAAGCCACCTTCGATCAGCAGATCGTTTACGGTCTTGCCCAGGCCAGTCGGATGGAAACGGCCCTCGAGTTTTTCCACGTATTCGCGGGCCTGGATCGTGGTCATGATCGCCGCATAGGTTGAAGGCCGTCCTATTCCCTTTTCCTCCAGGGCCTTGACGAGCGTTGCTTCCGTAAACCGAGGTGGCGGATCGGTGAAGTGCTGTTCCGGGGTGATCGTGTTGAGCGCGAGCGTTTCACCCTTTTCTACCGGCGGCAGGGTGCGCTCCGCCTCTTCATCCTCTTCCGTCTTTTCATCGCGACCCTCCTGATAAAGTTTCAGGAAGCCGTCAAACTTCTGCACCGACCCGGTGGCGCGAAAAATGAACCGTCCGGCACCAATATCGATAGTGGTCTGATCAAAGACCGCCGGTGTCATCTGTGAAGCAACAAAGCGTTGCCAGATTAAGCGATAGAGTCGCAATTCGTCTTTATTCAAATAGTTCGCGAGAGAATCCGGAGTGCGCGTGACTTCGGTAGGACGAATTGCCTCGTGCGCGTCCTGAGCGTCTTTCTTCGAACGATAATGAATAGCTTTTTCGGGTAGGTAAGGCGCTCCATATTGCGAGCGAATGAACTCTCGTGCCTCATTCAAGGCCGCGTCCGAAACGCGCGTAGAGTCGGTTCGCATGTAGGTAATCAACCCCACCGAGCCTTCAGCACCAAGCTCCACGCCTTCATAAAGCTTCTGCGCAATCATCATCGTGCGCTTCACTGCAAAGCCGAGTTTGCGCGCCGCCTCTTGTTGCAGTTTGGAAGTAATGAAAGCCGGTACCGGATTACGTTTGCGCTCTTTCTTCGTTACTTCATTGACTACGAAGGTTTGCTGATTTGCTTCGGCGACAATTTCGCCGGCCTTCGTCTCGTCGCCGATCAGTATCTCGTTGGCTTTAGCTTCCTGATCAAACCCACCGGTCTTAACCGTCTGGGCGCCGACCTTGAGGAGCCGCGCGTCGAAGGCAGGCGGCAGTTTGGCGGCCAGATTGGCTGCAATCGTCCAGTATTCTGTTTTCTTAAACTGTTCAATCTCGCGTTCGCGCTCAACGACCATGCGCAACGCAACTGACTGCACTCGTCCGGCGCTTAACCGCCCACCCACCGTGCTACAGAGAAGCGGAGAAACTTTGTAACCCACCAGCCGGTCCAGCACGCGCCGGGCTTGTTGGGAATTAACGAGGTTCTCGTCGATTTGTCGGGGATGCTCGAACGCCTCATTTACCGCCCGCTTGGTGATCTCATTAAACATCACACGAAACGCAGGCTTGGACGGTCGTTTTGGCACTATCTCTTCGGCCAGGTGCTGGCAGATCGCTTCACCTTCTCGATCCGGGTCAGCCGCGAGATAAATTGCGCCAGCTTCTTTGGCCGCCTTCTTCAGCTCGGCAACAATCTTTTTGTTGTTCCGTTTCCTGGAATCCGGAATTACTTCGTAGGTAGGTTTGAAATCATCGTCGACATCAACCCCCAGGCCTTTGGAAGGCAGATCTTTGATGTGTCCTATCGAGGCCTTAACCAGATAGTCCTTTCCCAGATATTTATTTATCGTCTTCGCCTTCGCCGGCGATTCAACTATTACTAAGTTTTTTGCCATTTGCCGTTTGTGTACTACGCAACAACCGTCTCAGCGGCTTTATCTCGTTCGCTTCGCGCCAAAATTCCAAAATACAAGAAATACTCTCGCAAGTCAGACGGATGAATGAACTCGGGAGTCTTATTGTAGAGTTCATCGCATATCAGTTCTCGCAACCGTGTCAGTTCTTTGAGCCGGTGATTTTTCCACCGCTGGTCAGCAATCGTCAGATCAATTAGTTCAAGCAATCGGGCGAAGGCTTGTTCGAAGCGAACCTCATCGCCCCTCTTCTTCCACTGCAGCGCACGCTCATACTCGCTGCCGACATTAGCCAGCTGCGCAGCCAGAGACAGCGTCCACCAGCGCCCGGCAGCAAGATCAGGATGATAGATTGTCATCTAACTACTCCCTGCACCAGATTGCGAACAATCTCGACAATCCGTTCCCGAAGTACTATGTCTTCAACTCCGCGAGACCTTATTAAAATCGTTCCCATAAGAACATGCTTCATTCAGATCTTCCGCACGAAACATTTGCCGGGCAGTGCCCTTACCAGGTCGCGCATTTCCAGCGTTAGCAACGCCGCAGTCAAATCCGGGATCGTCAGCCGGCTCTGATTTACAAGCGCATCAATGTGCGCAGGATTGTCGGCCGAAAGCAACTTGAAAACTGATTGTTCAAAGCCTGTCAGTCCTTGCGGCACCAGCGAAAGCTGATCCGCGAGGGACTTTTCCTTCTTCTTATCACCGATGTGGCCCAAGGGCGGCGGCAGAATCTTCGCCGCGATTTGTGGCGGCAACTCAGCCGCGACGTCTTGCCACTGTTGTATCAGCTTCGCGCCTGCGCCTTTGATCAGGTAGTTAGTGCCAAACGAGTTTCGCGAAGTGATATTCCCCGGCACCGCAAAAACTTCCCGGTTCTGCTCGATGGCCAGTCGCGCCGTTATCAATGAACCTGAACTCTCCGCTGCCTCGACCACGACCACACCGAGGCTCAGTCCGCTAATGATGCGATTGCGGTAAGGAAAGTTTTCCGAGACGGGCGGAGTGGTTAGAGGAAACTGCGTCACTATCGCGCCGCCAGCCTCCAGAATTTCATCCGCAAGTTTCTTATGATCACGCGGGTAAACTTCGTCGATGCCTGTGCCGATAACCGCTACCGTGCGACCGCGACCCTCAATCGCGCCTCGATGCGCCGCTGCGTCTATCCCGCGCGCAAAACCGGAAACGATGGTGACGCCGCGTTGCGCCAAATCCCTCGCCAGCATGGAAGCGGAATTCTGCCCGTAGCTCGAACACTTTCGTGAACCAACCATCGCTACAGCCGGCTGATCGAGACATTCAGACCAGGCACCCTTCACATAAAGCGTTATCGGTGGGTCGTATATCTCTCGTAACAATGACGGATAAACACCGTCGTCGAGGACGAGGATATCGCCGCCAAGCTTTCTAACATTTTCAATCTCCGCTTCCGCTTTCTCGTGCATGTCGTGAGCAATGATGCTGTCAACCGCTTCCGGCAGCAGGCGCACTTTTTCCAGCTCGGCACGAGTGGCCCGATAGACCGCTTCCGCAGAGCCAAAACGTTCGAGAAGTTTGGCAGCGGCGCGAGGTCCGATGCCGGGGGTCATGTTGAGGGCAACCCAATCTCTCATAGAACAATTATGAAGGCGGAAGGATGGAGGATGAAAAAAAGCCGGCTTCCGCCTTCATCCTTCATCCCTCATCCTTAGCTTCCTGGCTTCCACCTTCATCCCTCATCCTTCGCTTCCTGGCGGAGGCGTGTAGGAATCGAACCTACCTGAGCCTGTTCTCACAGTCTCACTGACGGTTTTGAAGACCGCGCCGTTCACCAGAACAGATTCGCCTCCACGCTTTAGGCTGAAATGTACTTCCTCGCCTTCGGAGCGAAACCCTACGCGCCAAACTGCGAGGCTGTCAAGCAAGGCCCAATTGAAGTCCTTTCCGAAAAGATGCCGAAATTTCGGGATGCGCACCCGGGGCAAACTTGACTGAAGCGCTGAGCCGGAGCTATTCTATTCGATTCGAACGAACGTTCGAACGATGAGCTTAGAGTTGGTTGGAACGCCTGTATTTACGGGGAAAATTGCCTGGAGCGGCCGCGCGATATCAAGAGGAGTGCATGATCAATTTTCAAACGTCACCCGAGCAATATAAACACTGGAAACTGAACGTTGAGGGCCCGGTGGCAACGCTTTCAATGGACGTTGCTGAAGACGAGACGCTCGCTGAAGGCTACAAATTGAAACTCAACTCTTACGACCTCGGCGTAGATATCGAACTCGCGGATGCGATTCAGCGACTGCGTTTTGAACAGCCCCAGGTCAAGGTCGTCGTTATCACGAGTCTGAAACCGCGGATCTTTTGCGCCGGCGCAAACATCTACATGCTTGGCACGTCGTCCCACGCGTTCAAAGTTAACTTCTGCAAGTTTACAAACGAGACGCGGTGCGCCATTGAAGACGACTCGCGCCATTCTCGCCGGCGCTACCTTGCGGCGCTCAACGGAACCGCTTCCGGCGGCGGCTACGAGCTGGCGATCGCATGTGACGAAATCTACCTTGTTGACGATGGTAACTCTGCCATTTCCCTTCCGGAAGTTCCGCTGCTCGGAGTGTTGCCTGGGACTGGTGGTCTGACCCGGCTGGTCGATAAAAGAAAAGTTCGGCGCGATCGTGCGGATGTGTTTTCGACGCTCGCAGAGGGATTGAAAGGAAAACGCGCCAAGGAGTGGGGACTGATAGACGATTATTTTCCCACGAGTAAATTTGACGAGTCGATCGACGCGCGTGTCGGTGAGATTGTAGGGGACGTAACGCAAACTGTTAGTTTGCGGAATGACTCGGAAACATCCACCCTGAGTGACGACGATAGATCGCAAACTAACAGTTTGCGTGACGGCATCAAGCTCGATCCGCTACAAGTTGAAATTAAACCCGCCGGTCTCGAATACAAATACGTCAGGCTGGTTTTGAATCGGGAGCAGCGCTACGCCGATTTGACCATGCGCGGCCCAGAATGCGCTCCGCAAAAAACTCCCGCGGAAATCGAGTTGGCCGGAGCAACCTATTGGCCACTGCAGGCGTATCGAGAACTTGACCATGCATTGCTTCATCTGCGCGTTAACGAACCTGAGATCGGCCTGGTCTGTATGCGCACCCAAGGCGAAGTAAGCAACGTGATTGCGCTTGATAAGACACTCGCTGCGAATCGAGATCACTGGCTGGTGCGTGAAATTATTCTTCACATGGCGCGCGTACTGCGCCGGCTCGATCTGACTGCCAAGAGTTTCTTTTCGATCATCGAGCCTGAGAGTTGTTTTGCGGGCAATATGCTCGAGCTGATGCTCGCTTCGGATCGCAGTTACATGCTGAACAATCCCGATGAGCTTGTTGAGATCATGGCGAGCGAACTTAACGCCGGCGCGTTGCCGATGAGCAACGGGCTGACGCGTCTTCAGTCTCGCTTTCTGGCGGAACCCGAAAAGGCCGACGCTGTGCTCACTCGAACAGAGCCGTTTGACGCTGCTGACGCTGACGCTGCCGGATTGATTACGTTCGCGCCCGACGATCTGGACTGGGAAGACGAGATCCGTCTGGCAATAGAAGAAAGAACTTCACTCTCCCCCGACGCACTGACAGGCATGGAGGCCTCGCTACGTTTCGCTGGGCCGGAAACGATGGACACGAAGATCTATGGGCGCTTGACCGCCTGGCAAAATTGGATTTTCCAACGACCAAACGCGGTTGGTCCCGAAGGTGCGCTGACGAATTACGGAAAACCCACTCAAGCGCATTTTGACTTCAAGCGCACTTAAGCTTGGGAGGTCACATAGAGGGAGAAGATGACTCAGTGACAGAAAATCTCATGGTGGGGAAGGGTGGCTTGCCCCGGCCTGCCTTGAGCGGCATTCAACGAGCGGTGGTAAACCACCCTTCCCAACCTTGAGACTTTCCAAGTTGTGTCGATCTATCTAGTTGATAGCTTGGTGGAAGAAGGTAATCATGAATCTCTACGAACGCATTCCTAACAACGTGAACTTGTCGGAAGACAAGAAGCTTCAGCGCGCTTTGGAAAAGTGGCTGCCAAACTATCTTGACTGGTGGCAGGAGATGGGTCCTGACGGCTTCCAGCAAAAGGACGTCTACCTGCGTACCGCGATCAGCGTGGAGCCCGACGGTTGGGCCAATTTCGATTTCGTGAAGATGCCCGACTATCGCTGGGGTATTTTTCTTAAGCCCGCTGAGCCTGATGCAAAGATTGGTTTCGGTGACAACTACGGACAACCTGCTTATCAGGAAGTGCCGGGCGAATTTCGCAACTCGTTGCGCCGTATCATCGTCACTCAGGGCGACACTGAACCTGCATCCGTTGAGCAGCAGCGGCAACTCGGAAAGACCTGCCCCTCGCTTTATGATCTGCGGAACTTGTTTCAGGTAAACGTCGAAGAGGGTCGCCATCTGTGGGCGATGGTCTATTTGCTGCAGCGCTATTTTGGACGCGACGGTCGCGATGAGGCTGATGCGCTGCTTGAACGTCGCAGCGGTAATCCCGACAAGCCGCGGATCCTCGAAGCCTTTAACCAACCCTGCGATGATTGGCTCAACTTTTTCTGCTTCACGATGTTCACCGACCGAGATGGCAAGTATCAGCTTTCGGCGCTCGCGGAATCCGGTTTCGAGCCTTTGGCGCGCACATGCCAGTTTATGCTCACCGAAGAAGCCCACCACATGTTTGTCGGTGACACGGGCCTTAACCGCGTGGTCAAGCGCACTGCCCAGTTGATGAAAGAAGGCAATGTGCGTGAGTTGGGCGGCATTCCCCTCGACATCATTCAGAAGCACATCAACTTCTGGTTTAGTTATTCGCTCGATCTTTTTGGCGGCGAAATCAGTTCAAACGCCGCTGACTTTTTCGCGGCGGGCCTGAAGGGACGCTACAAGGAGCAGGAGCAATATCAGGAGCACATTCTCGCCGAGCAAAACTTTACGATGAAGGTTGTCGATGAAGGGCAACTCAGCGACCGCGAGGTTCCCTTGCGCAACGCGCTCAATGAGGTGTTGCGTGGTGAATATGTCAGGGACTGCGAGAGGGGTCTGGCACGCTGGAACAAGACCCTGGCCGACGAAGGAATTAGCGAGCGGCTCTTTCTACCCAGCACGCGATTTCACCGCCACGTCGGTGAATACGCCGGGCACAATTTTGATATTGAAGGAAACTTAATCAGCGCGGACGAGTTTGAGCGGCGCAAGGCTGAATGGTTGCCGACGATGGAGGATCGCGAATACGTGCGCAGCTTAATGCATCCCGTGACCGAGCCCGGAAAGATTGCCAATTGGATTGCTCCGCCGGCGACGGGCATCAAGGGCAAACCGTTTGATTTTGAATATGTTCGCCTATAAGTAGATTGCACAGGGCACAGAGATTCTAAGAATGACTCAAGAAAGAAAAGCTCATGGTTAGGAAGGCGGGATTAGCACCCCAGCGGGGCTGCCCCGCTGGCGACCCCGCCTGGCCCCCGCTTGGATTGAAGGCCATTCAATGAGCGGGTGTAAACCACCCTTCCTAACCCTGAGGTTTTCTGGCTTGTGTGTTTTCATCGGGCCTTTGAGCCTTCATCATGGCACATCATATGGCAGCAAATCTCTCAAGTAACATTTCCCGCCACGATCAGAAGCTGGAGTTTATTCTTCGGCACGCCGCGCGAATCTTTGCTGAGAAAAACTATCACTCCACCACCATGCGCGACATCTCGCGCGCGACGAATATCAGTCTTGCCGGCCTTTACCACTACTGCAACTCGAAGGAAGAACTGCTTTTTCTGATCCAGGACAATTGTTTCGGGCGTGTGCTCGAGCGGCTGGAAGAGCGTTTGCGTGAAGTCGAAGATCCATTAAACAAGCTGCGCATCTTTATCGAGAACCACCTCTCATTTTTTGCGGCGAACATGGCCGAGATGAAGGTGCTGTCACATGAGGCCGACTCGCTGGCAGGCGATCTGCACACGCACGTCTCCACCAAAAAAGACAAATACACAAAGCTCGCTCGCAAGATTCTCAAGGAGATTCAGGATCGACAGGAAAGCGGTTCTCAAATCGATCTAACCGTTGCCACCTATGCGCTCTTCGGCATGATGAACTGGATCTATAACTGGTATGACCCGCGTGGAAAACTAAAGGTTTCAGAATTGGTCGATAATGTGATGCGTTTGTTCCTGCACGGATTTGTTGCCGGATTGCCAACAGACGCACTAGACTTCGCTCCCAGAGCCGGGGCTGAACCTTTTAGCGTTTGGCGCAGCTCAACTATGAAATAGGTGACACGCTTGGAGATGTTTCAAAATGGCAGAAGTTGAGACAAAGGTTTGGGAGACGAAATCAACCGGCGATTTGGTTAAGTTTCATGCCCAGGATGCGATTGCGGTCTTGACGCTGAATGATCCGCCAGCAAACACCTACTCTTACGAGATGATGCAAGCGCTTGATGCGGCAATCCTCAAGGCTCGTATGGACGAAAGCGTCCAGGTGATCGTGCTCACCGGTAACGGTGAAAAGTTTTTCTGCGCCGGAGCAAACATACAAATGCTGGCCAATGTTACGCCGGCCTTCAAATACTTCTTCTGCCTGCATGCCAATGAGACTTTATCGCGACTGGAGCAAACACCGAAACTAGTGATCGCCGCGATCAATGGTCACTGCGTTGGCGGCGGTTTGGAAGTCGCGATGGCTGCTGATTTGCGCTTGGCCCGCCGCGACGCCGGCAAGATGGGTCTACCCGAAGTTTCGCTTGGCGTACTCCCAGGCACCGGCGGTACGCAGCGTCTCGCGCGAATCGTCGGCAAGTCGAAAGCAATTGAGCTGATGGCGACGGGTGAATTGTTTCCCTTCGAGCGTGGAGTCGAGTTGGGATTGGTGAATCAAATCTTCGACGCAGAAACCGGCGAACAGTTCAATCAGCAAGTTACGGACTACGCGCGGCAATTCACCACGCCAAATAAAGCTGCCGCCGCGGTTGGCAAAATTAAGCGCAGCGTCCAGACTGGCGCGGAAATTCCTTTCGAGTCAGCACTGGCTTTGGAGCGCGAACTGCAACAGCAACTCTTTCAATCCGAAGACGCGAAAGAGGGGCTGGACGCTTACGTTAACAAGCGCAAACCAGTTTTTAAAGGTAAATAGTGAATGGTAAATCGTGAATAGTGGAGACTGCGGGAGGTGATCTCCATCTTAACTATTCACGATTTACTATTCACCATTTACCGTTCTTAACTATTTACCATTCACTATTCACCGCCTTTTATGTACCAGCAAATCGACATCACTGAAGACTCCGGTATCACGACGATCACGCTCAATCGTCAGGAGAAGTTGAATGCCCTCGCCGGACACATGCGTCGCGACCTCGCGGAAGCACTCGAAGCAGCGGGTAGTGACCCCAGTGTTCACGTCGTCGTAATCACCGGCGCGGGGCGAGCGTTTTGCGCGGGCGGCGACGTGGCGGCGATGGCGGAACTAATTGAAAGACATGACGCCGAGGAGTTCTCCCGCTTGCTTGGTTCTGCCCGGCGCGTAGTTACCTCCATACGCCAGATGACGAAGCCCGTGATTGCGTCCGTTAATGGACCAGCCTTCGGCGCTGGTTGTAACCTGGCCCTCGCCTGTGATCTGCGCATTGCTTCGACGACGGCTACTTTCAGCCAGTCTTTCACGAAAGTGGGCCTGCATCCGGATTGGGGTGGCACATACTTTCTGCCGCGCCTCGTTACCCCAAACAAAGCCTGCGAAATGTTTTTTCTCGGCGAAATAATGGACGCGGCCGAGGCTTTGCGGTTGGGAGTGGTAAACAGAGTCGTAGAGCCGGATGCTCTGGAGACGGAAACTCGCAAGCTGGCAGAGCGTTTGCGCAACGCGCCCGCGATTGCGCTGGGGGCGGCAAAGCAGGCTGTCTACCTGAGCCAGGCGGCTGAGCTTGAAGAGATGCTGCGTTATGAAACTGAAGCACAGATGCGATGCTTCGAGTCGCAGGACGGAGCGGAGGGCGTGCGAGCCTTCCTGGAGAAGCGGGCGCCAAAATTTACGGGACGGTGAACGGAAGAGAGTTTCGAGTTTCGGGTATTGAGTTCAAAACATTGCCGAACAAAACTCAGAAAGCGGAAGGCCAAACTCAAAACCGCAAGCCTCGAAGATCGTAACTCGAAACTCGAAACTCGAAACTTTAGGAGTTAACCGTGAAGCTAGAGAATCGCATTGCGTTGATCACTGGTGGCGGCCGCGGCATCGGCCGCGCAATTGCGCTGGAATTTGCGCGCGAAGGGGCAAAGGTTGCCGTCGCCGCTCGCACAGAAGAACAAGTCCAGCAAGTCGCTCAAGAAATCGGCAATCAATTTCACACGACTGCGCTGGCGGTGACCTGCGATGTTTCACACAGCCTGAGCGTCAACGAGATGTTTGCAAGTGTGGTCCGTAGCTTTGGTCGCGGCCCGGATATTCTTGTAAATAATGCCGGCATTGCCGAGAGCGCCGTGCTGATCAAGACAGATGATGAACTGTGGCAGCGTCACCTGGCGATTAATCTTTCGGGAACGTTCTACTGCACGCGCGCGGCCCTTCCCGAAATGATTCAGCGTGGCTGGGGTCGCATTGTGAACATCGCTTCGATCGCCGGAAAAACCGGCGCACCTTACATCTCGGCCTATTCGGCTTCCAAGCATGGTGTTTTGGGCTTGACGCGCTCGACGGCGCTGGAGGTGGCAACAAAGGGAATCACGATAAACGCAATCTGTCCGGGTTATGTGGACACCGACATGACTACACGTGGAATCGAAAACATTACACGCAGGACCGGCATCTCTGAGGGAGAAGCGAGGACGGCCCTTGAGGGAATGAGCCCGCAGAATCGTTTAGTAACTTCTGAAGAGGTCGCGGCGCTTGCTTTGTTATTGGCGTCAGAAGACGGTCGCGGGATAACCGGGCAAGCAATTAACGTCGACGGCGGTACTGTTTTGTATTAGTGATGCCGACTTTTAACCAAACAGCGGAGGCAAGGCGGGGTCCCCTGCGGGGCAGCCCCGCTGGGGTGCTAATCCCGCCTTCCACCCAGAGCTGAGCATAATTTAGTGTTGATCCGCACTTGAAAGGCTTTCAGGCCTGATGAACCTAGCGAGTCAGGGTGTCTCGGGGTGAGGAAGGTGGGCTTGCCCCCGCTCTTTACTAAATTCCAAGGTTGAAACCGCCCTCACCTGATCATAATCTTCCGCGAGAGTTCATAAATCAAACGGACCGGCAAACCAACAACATTGAAATAGTCCCCTTGAATCTCTTCGATGAAGAGCGCGCCTCTTCCCTGGATCGCGTAAGCGCCAGCCTTACCCCGCGGCTCGCCGGATGAAACATACCAGTCAATTTCGTCCTGCGACATTTCACAGAAACGCACGCGCGTAGTTTCGTGATCAACTGAGCCTTGGGCCAACTCACGTGCACGCACGAGCGCCACACCAGTCAAAACTTCATGCCATTTGCCGCTTAAGAGTCGCAGCATCCGGCGCGCGTCATCGTCATTCTGTGGCTGGCCCAGAATTTGGTTGTCAATTACGACGACGGTATCAGCGCCCAGCACAACGCCCGCGGAAGTTTTCAGCGCGACTGTCTCAGCCTTGGTACGCGCGAGACGCTTCACATAACTCACCGCGTCCTCAGAGGCGTATCTGGTTTCATCAATGTCTGCCGCAATAGCTTCGAATGTGCAACCGACGGCGCGCAGTATCTCGGCGCGGCGTGGGCTTTTCGAAGCGAGCACAAGTTTCTCTTCCAGCATGGGTTTCTGAAGGAATTACGAGCCTATCCGCAGATTACGAAGATTACACAAATTGACAAGCCAGGAGCAGTAGAATAATTCGTCGAGCTACTGTCCTTATTCTTTATGTTGTCAATTACTTCTAAAAACTGATCTGCGTAATCTGTGGGATGAGGTATTTGAAGTTTCATTTGAATTTAGACTAATCAACTTATACACTCGCGCACGATCTTCAATATTGGACTTGTGATTCTAGATTGAGGCGGCGAAATCCGGAAATCTGCTGCCTCTTAACACAATGGACAAACTAATCAAGACCCTGCCCGCTATACTCAGGGCTTCGGGCGCTTCCCAGGAGGTTGCTGAAGCTGCCTGCATTGCAGCCTGGAAACACACAGTGGGCGAAGGTTTGAGTAGTCACGCAGTGCCGGTGCAGCTTCAGAACAAGACGCTGGTCGTCGTTGTTGCGGATGCTATTTGGAAGAAGCAACTCGAGCAGATGTGCGGCTCGTTGCTGTTTAAGTTGAACTCAGTCTTAGGTCAGGCGTTGGTGACCTCCATCGAGTTTCGAGTTGATCCGGAAACGTTGGCGCGCACACATGGTCCGGAAGCAAGCGCGAGCAGGCGAAGGGATTACCAGGTTCCAGCTGAACTGCTGACTGCGGCCGCGGATATTGCAGATGTTGAGTTGCGGCGCGCGTTTCTCGGGGCGGCAACCAGTTGTGTTAGACGTTTGGAAGA
>JBKOZZ010000002.1:0-51212 GCA_046726155.1 Acidobacteriota bacterium | reverse complement strand
AGGTCAGGAAGGTGGGCTTGCCCCCGCTGCTTCGTTAACTGCAGGATTGAATCAGAGCTTCCTAAAGTTTGTCGGACATTTACTAATGAGTTTTCTCGACATACTGAAATTGGCCCTGCGAAATCTTCGGCAGGCCAAGCTGCGCGCCATCCTGACGACAATGGGTGTAATTGTCGGCGTGGCTGTCATCGTCACGATGGTCTCATTTGGACTGGGCTTGCAGCGCAACATGCTCTCGCGTTTTAAGGCGCTTGATCTCTTTAATGAGATCCAGGTTTTTGGCCGCAGCCTTGGCAGCCTCGTATCAAACAGGGCCCAGAGCAAGTCTGCGCGAAACGAAAATGAGGGACGCGATCGGCGTTCGCGGTTTAAACCGGACGTGGAACCAACCCGAACCCTGGATGACGCTGCGATAGCTGAGCTCACAAAGATTCCCGGAGTCGCCTATGTCGAACCCAGTCTGATGGTCTTTACTTACGTCAGAGCAAACGGCCACTCGCAAATAGAATCCATCGGCGGCGCGTCAGTGCCCAATGCGAGTTCTCGTTTCAAAGAATTCGTCGCCGGGCAAATGATTAGCTCGCCAAACGCCGACGAGGCGATCGTAAATGAAAACTTCGCCCGCGATTTTGGTTTTGAGAAGCCGGGCGACGCTATTGGGAAGAGCATTGAATTTCTGGCTGCTCCCAATGAGTCGGCGAAAGAATCGCCCGGCCAGAAGAACGCTGAAGAAGACATGCCAAACTTCTTTGGGCTGCCGCTGGATGACGATACGTCAGCAGAAGCGGGCACCAACGGGTTGGTGGCAAAGACATTTCGCATCGTTGGTGTTTTGAACCCGCAAGTAAAAGAGGGCGCTGGGCAAGGTGGAATCCGAGGCCTGTTTCCGGGTGCGCGGATTTACATTCCGTTGCCGGCGGCGCGCCAATGGTCAATCGAGCACCGTGGGCCGATGAGTCAGGTGGCACTCGCCCTGGCCCGCGAGAGTGGTTCGCTGAGCGAATCGGAGAGTGAAGGATACGATTCGGCGGTCGTCAGAGTTAACGATCCGGTAGCGTTAACTGGAGTGCGCAACCGTCTTAAGGAGTTGGGCTTTGCTAGTTTTTCGATCGTTGATCAGTTGGAACAGTTTCGCACCGTCTTTTTGATCATCGATTCAGTTTTGGGACTGCTCGGCGGCATCTCTCTGCTGGTAGCTTCGTTCGGGATCGCCAACACAATGATCATGTCGATTCTCGAACGCACCCGCGAGATCGGGATCATGAAAGCGATTGGCGCAGAGGACCGCGAGATCAAACTGATCTTTTTTGTCGAGGCTGCGGTGCTGGGAAGCTGCGGAGGAGTTATTGGAGTGTTCGCCGCGTGGGCGATCGACGGGATTGCAAACCGGCTCGCTTACCGATTCATCCTGAAACCGCAAGGCGCGTCCTTCGTCGACTTCTTCTCGCTGCCCCTGTGGCTCTCGGCCGGCGCCATCGGGTTTGCGTTAATCGTTTCAATCGTTGCTGCACTCTATCCGGCGGCGCGAGCTGCGCGCATCGATCCAGTGCGAGCGCTGCGCCATGATTAGAAAACTGAAAGAAGTGGAAATCAGCACCGAGAGCGGTACAGACCGTTTTTACACGCCCTCGCTAGCGACCAGACTCAATTCGAGTGTTAGGACGTTCTGTTGCTGCCGTTACGCGAATAGAGCTCCTTCAGGCACTCGCGGCCAGGCGAGTTCCACATTGATTACAGAATCGCGCCGACGCGTCTCTTGGAAGGGTGCCGCAAGCAGGGCACGCGTTGGCTTTGAAATTGGCGCCGCAGGCAGAACAGAACTCGGAGCCCACTGTATTCGCCGCACCACAGTTACCGCAGCGTCCCGGCAATGGGGGAACATAGCCACCTGCTTTGCGCGCGATATGATCTTCAATTATCTTCCACGCATCCTCGGTGAGTCTGTATTGCCAGTAAGCGCCGAGCGCAGGCAGGGCCATCAGTAAGCCTGCGGAAATCAGCAGGGCAACGGCGGCAACGGCAGCCTTATCTAACCACTTCTGCATGCCAATCTCTACGCGCGTGCCGCCGGCTTCCGGCGTGATCTTGATGGTCAACGCGGCAGAGAGGCCGGTAAGATCGCGCAACGTGCTGGACTTTCGCGCTTGAACAACCGTGGTTGAAGATACGTGCATGGTTTGCACTTCATAATCCTGATCAAAAATAATCCGAAGCTCGGCAACTAGTCGCGAGACATCGGCTTCAACCCCGGGATAATATCTGCTGTCCATTTCGATTTGTCCTTTCGCGCTTTATTCTACGCGTCGAGGAATAGTAATGTTCAACGAAATCAGCGGCGCGAGGAAAAGCGTTGGCAAATGCGAGTTAAGCAGCACTGGCGATTGGGGTGATCGCTTAGACCACCACCGCGGATGAGTCCCATCCGGTACCCGGCGTGGTAGTAACTCTTCTTCCAAGGAGATTTGAATTGAAACTTAATCGCGCGTTTCGTTTCCTAATCTTGTTCGCCTTTCTATCAAGCCAAACAAACCCGGGCATTGTCTTATCCCAAAGCTCGTCGGCGGCTAACCTCGATGGTTTCACACCGGAGGGTTCTGCCAGTGAACGCCATTGGGAAAAAGAATTTCGCGCGGTGCCCGCGCCGGGTTCGGCACGAGAACACTTGCGACGTTTGACCGCGGAGCCACACGTCGCCGGAACGAAAGAGGACTACGCCACAGCCGTTTATGTACGCGATCAGATTCGCAGTTATGGAATTCCTTCCGCGCTCAAGGAATATGAAGTGCTTCTGCCATACCCGAAGGCACCAGGTGTCGTGGAACTCATCAGCCCGCGCCGGGAAAGGTTAACCACCAAGGAGGCAGTAATCGCGGAAGATCGGTCGTCGTCGAGTCCGAAGATCATTCCACTCTTCAATGGCTACAGCCCCAGTGGCGACGTGACGGCGCCGCTTGTTTACGTTAACTACGGTTTACCTCCTGATTACGACGCTCTCAAAAAGTTGGGAATTGATGTGAAGGGGAAGATTGCGATCGCGCGCTATGGCAACTCCTTTCGCGGAGTGAAGGCGAAGGTTGCGGAGGATCATGGCGCGCAAGGTTTAATTATCTATTCCGATCCGGCGGATGATGGTTACATGCAGGGTGACGTCTATCCGAAGGGACCATGGCGTCCGGCAAGTTCGGCTCAGCGCGGCTCAGTACAGTTTTTGTTTAGGGCTCCGGGCGATCCTTTGACGCCGGGAACGCCCGCCATACCCGGCACGACCCGACTAAAAATGGAAGAAGTCAATACACTGCCGCGCATTCCGGTCCAGCCAATTTCTTATGGTGATGCGCGACGTCTCCTGGAGCCATTGAGTGGTCCAGTAAGGCCGAAAGGTTTTCAGGGTGGTTTGCCGTTTCCCTATCATGTAGGCGGAACACAGCACGTTCGCGTTCATCTGAAAACGATGATGGACTATCAGGTGCGCAAGATCTGGAATGTAATCTCGCGCATTGACGGCGAGGAAGAAAAGGATCGCTGGGTGATCATGGGCAACCACCGTGATGCCTGGACCTTTGGGGCCGTCGATCCAAACAGCGGTACCACGGCGATGCTCGAGGCGGCGCGCGGTTTTGGCGCTTTGTTAAAGAAAGGTTGGAAACCAGGACGTACGATTGTGCTTTGCAGTTGGGACGGTGAAGAGTATGGCCTCCTGGGCTCCACTGAATGGGTGGAAGAAAATGCCGAAGAGTTGAAGCAAAAGGCCATCGCTTACCTGAATGTTGATTCCGCGGTTTCCGGGTCAAACTTTGCCGCTTCGTCGGTGCCTTCAATGTGGAAGTTGATTCGAGCAGCGACGCGCGATGTCAAAGATCCAAAAACGGGTCAGACGATTTATCAACAATGGCAGGAACACTCACGCGAGCAGGAGCCCGATCCGGAGCTCACTAATGCCGAGGTCGGATCGGATACCAAGATTGCTGAGGCGCGAATCAACGCCTTAGGTTCCGGCTCCGATTTCACGCCGTTCTTACAACACCTCGGGATAACCTCCAGTGATATGGGCTTTGGCGGTGATTACGGCGTCTACCATTCTGCCTATGATTCGTTTTACTGGATGAGTCACTTTGGGGATCCAACCTTCGTTTATCATGTGGCTGCGGCGCAGCTTTGGGGAACGGTGGCGATGCGTTTGGCCGATGCCGCCGGACTCCCTTTCGATTACCGCGACTATGCCGGGCAGGTGCGCGAGTTTTTCGACGAGAGCATGAAGTCTGCCAGGCGTCGCAAGCTTGCCAGTGGTTTCGATGACAAGCCGATGATGAATGCGCTGCAAACCTTTTCCGAAGAAGCGGAGCGGATCGAGAAAGCCAGACAGGATACGGTGGTGGAAATTGAGCGAACGCGTGTTGAAGCAAGCGATCGCCATCCGCGTGCGGTGGCCAGACTGCGACGGATTAATGACGCGTTAGTGGCGGCCGAGCGCTCACTGACCGACAAACGGGGACTACGCGGGCGCATCTGGTACACGCATCAGATTTACGCGCCGGGAATTTACACCGGCTATGCGGCACAACCGCTTCCCGATTTTCGTCAGGCACTCGACGATCGCAACTCTACAAACGCCAGGGAAGCGCTTGATCGAATCGTCGAGGCATTAAACCGCGCGACGGAGAGTCTGCGAAGAGCGCGGGATTAGTGCGACAAAGTTCGTCGCGACCACGTTTGGACGAGACCAGGGCATCGTGCCGCGGCATCGTGCCGCCAAAGGCTAAAGCGGTGACAGGTCACCGCACTCCAAAGAGTTGGGTCTAACTCAACCGGCGGGAAAATGTTCAGAGCTTCAGTCTTTATACCGACATAACCAAAGGGATGGGTTCAGAACAGAGCGGGGGCAAGCCCAACATTGAAAGAGTCACCAGGTCAGGAAGGTGGGCTTGCCCCCGCTCTGTTCTCACTCGGAGACACCTTCTTGTGAGGGCCATGAAGCTAGTTCGTGGCTTTTGGCTTTTCGTTCTTGCTTTTGCCCTTCTTCTCAACGGGCGGTGGAAGTTTGTTGGCTGCCTGAAGAATTGATTCCGCGCTTTCCGTAAGCTGGTCAAAACTATTTAGTTCTGCGTCGCTCTTTGCGAGTGCCTCAGCTGGTTTTAGTTGCTCCACTATTCGCCCGGCCGACGCAGCCAACTTGCGAAGTGCCTTCGCGATCAGCGGGTTGTTTTCATCACGTGCACTTACATCGTCAATGTTTGTGATAGCCTCGTCGAAGATTCCTGCGATGTCGCCAATGAGTTCGACGCGCGTACCTGATGGCAGCTCTCCCCAGCTCTCGGAATCCTTTTTCAATTGTTTAGTGTTCGCGGCGGTTGGCTCTGAGCCATTGAGCGCGAGCACGCGCCGCTCGGCGGCTTTAATGAAAACGTCGATGCGCTTGTCAAGGATCTGCGCGTCTTTGACCAGCTCAATCTCCTGCGCTGTCAGGTGTTCTCGACCCTGAAAGCCAGTGACGGTAAAGGAGAGAACTAAAATCACAATGAAGGTCAGCAACAGAATGGAAAGGCGAGCTGGCATAATCATTTTGTTTTCCGGAATGGGTTAATTATCCTCTGGCGACTTGTGGGCCTGTGGCGACTTCTGGGCCTGTTTGGGATCCATCGGCTTTTGCGGGCTATCGCGGATCACGGTGTCGCCATAGAAAGAATTTAGCGCTTCGGTTCGACCTTTCCGCGCGAAGTCCTCGATCTCTTTGATCCAAACCGCATAATCCGAGGGAGTGCTGCGCCGTATCGTGCTTAATCTTGGCCCGTGGGCCCGAAGAGCCAACTCCAGTCGCTTATAGAGATCGCGTCTCTTGGTGCTATCGCGATCCATTGTCTTCATAAAAGTAAACGCATCCTCGACCAACGCCCAGTACATCCCGGCCTCCGCCGCGGCGCTGTCGTAGTCGTGCGCGGAAGTACGGTTCTCGGCATTCGCCAAATGAGTGTCCGCCAATTCGAGAGTTGTTTTTACGCGCGCTTTCGGGTCTTTTGATTCGCTTAGTTGAGAGCGTTCAAAACGCGTTATGATTTTCAACGGTGGCGGCGCAGTCTGGTCCTGACTGCGCGGGTCCTGGCCGGCTAACGCCGGAACGAAAATCGCGGCAAGCAGCAGTGCTAGGTATTTGCTTCCAATCATGCGCCGGCTCGTTTTCCGCAGGTCCGAAGTAAGTCTTTTCATCTTAGCTGGGCAGATTTGGTCAATGCTTATCGGATCCGGCGGCTTTCTGCTTCACGCCTTGACCCAGTTGAATCTGGCGCCTCAGAGAGGGCAGGCGCAACTTAATTTTTTCGATTTCCAGTTGATTCGTTCTTGCGTCGGCGCGTCCGAGAAAACTTTCATAAGCTGCGAGCGCTTGTTGATATTCTCCAAGATAATCATGGGCCGTGGCAATAAAATAATAGGCTACGGTCAGATCTGGTTTCGCCTTCAGGAGCCACTCATACTCAACCAGAGCCGGCGCAAATTGCTTGAGTTCATACAAGGCAGTGGCCAGATTAGCATGGGCGGCATAGTTGTTTGGTGCGGCAGTTATAACTTTAGCCAAAATGGGCGCGGCTTCCGCGAATCTCCGAGCCTGGATCAGCGCCGCCGCGTAACCCGTCGCATAGTCGGGATTCGTTGGCTCAATCTCAGTAGCGCTCTTGTAGTAGTTGAGCGAGCGAAGTGGATCAGCAGTTCGATAGGAGGCGCCCAAACGGGCCAGAAGCATCGCATTCCCGGGATTCTTTCCCAATAGCGTCTCGAGAGCTTTGCGCGCGGTGATCGGATCATCGCTGTTCGCTGCGTCTATTTCTTCCGGTGTTCCTATCACCTTGAGAGTTCCCTTCGCGGAAACTTCTTCCCGCCTGGTTAACCCGGCGGATTCCGCGACCCGCCGCGCCTCAACTGGTTTGCCGGCCAATTCATAATCCGCTGCGAGTCGCGAGGAGCTTGCCCTCTCTCCTTTCATCAGACGCTCCGCGGCTTGAAGATCAGCAACGGCCTGTTCGAGGTTCCCAGTGGCGATGCGAATTTCCGCGCGTTCCATCAGCGCCGAGAGATTGGCTGGGTCTACCTGAAACACATATTCCAAACTAGCCAGAGCCGCAACGTTGTCGTTTGTGGCGCGTTCGGCCAGGGCGCGCACGAGCCAGGTTGAGACTGGAGCGTCTTTATCCTTGGTGGCACGTCGCGCAAGTTCAAGCGCTTCCTTCGCATCGCCGGCGCGCAGGCGGATGTCGGCCAGCATGCGCAACCCCAGGTTGCTCTGCGCGTCAAACTTGACCGCCAGGCGCAACAAGGGTTCCGCTTCTGAATCGCGGTTCAGCCTAACCAGCAACGCGCCCAGCGCCGAATAGGGAAGGGACCAATCCTTACGAATTTCGATGGCGCGACGAAAGCCGGACTCCGCTTCAACCAAACGTCCAAGAGAGACCAATACATTGCCTCGCTGGAATTCAGCTTCGCCAAACTCAGGACGTACCTTGATTGCTTCTTCGTAGAACTCCAGAGCCTTGAGAAAATCACCATGTGCATGCGCATTCTGACCACGTTCAAATAGTTTCACGGGATCGGCGGCGGCATCACCAAAAGCATCGTCAGTCTGTGCCGGCACCAGGTTGTTGCCGCCTGGCAGTAACAGCAACGCAGCAACGAAAACCGCGGAGCGCGAGAGTGAAGGCAGGAGAAGTAATAACCGCTGGATCATGAAAACAAAACGCAACCAGGCGTGGAAAGAATTATCTTGAGGAGATGTTGATCTTAACATGGCAAAACTACGCACGTCCAAAAATGAGATGCTGGTTGCGCTGGTCTTGATGCTTGCGATAACATTGCGCACCGTAATTCCCATTCAATTATAAGAGCCAGATGCGCGCGGGCACGTGTCTCTATTTGCGGAGAACCATAGTTGTGAGCACTTGGTTGGTTGAGAACATCGAGACAAAAGCCACTACCCGAACGGGAGACGACGAAGTGGCCTTGGCCAAAGAGCAGCGACTACGTCAACTCTTTGGTGAAATGGGTTCGGTCCTGGTGGCGTTTTCCGGAGGTGTCGATAGCACCTATGTGGCTTACGTAGCCAACTCCGAGCTTGGTCAAAGAGCCCTTTGCATTACCGGGGAATCACCCAGCCTCGCTCTCAACCAACGGGAAGAGACGGTTCGCCTGGCGAGTCAATTTGGATTTCGTAGAGATGTCATCCAAACCGATGAGCTCGACGATGCCAACTACACTGCGAATGGACCTACGCGTTGTTACTTCTGCAAAGATGAACTCTACAAGAAGCTCGAACAAGTGGCACGCGTTCGAGAAATCGAGTTCATAGTCGATGGTTCGACCTGCGATGACCTTGTTGACTACCGACCAGGGCGCTCCGCCAACAGCAAACACAGCGTGCGGAGTCCGCTGATCGAAGCAGGAATAACCAAGGCGGAGGTCCGACTGTTGAGTCGTCGAGTTGGTCTGCCAACCTGGGACAAGCCGGCAAGTCCATGCCTTTCGTCGCGGATAGCCTACGGGATACCCGTGACTATCGAACGCCTCTCGGCGATAGATCGAGGCGAGGAGATTCTTCGGGAGTTGGGGTTTAGGGAATTCCGCGTACGCCACCACGACAGCCTTGTCCGTCTCGAAATTGCCGCTGCCGAAATGGAACGAGCACTCCGCATCGAGGTTATTGAGGATCTGGCCCGACGCTTTCGCGAGTTGGGCTTCAAGTATGTAACGCTCGATCTCCACGGTTATCGCAGTGGAGCTATGAATGAGGTTCTGGGCCAACGCGGCAATGTTTAGACTCGATTAGTATTGCCTGTAACCAATTAATTCGACGACCTTATGTAGGTGAAAAGTTTTGATGCACCTTTGATGATCCGATTTTGAAGGATGGCCAATGGTTAGTATGCCAAGCACAGTCTACGTAGATGACATCCGCGAAATAAAGGAAGAGAACCCTTTTGAGTCAATGATGTCGCGCTTCGACCGCGCGGCTCAATTGCTCAATCTTGACCCGGATTTGTACGCCGTTATGCGCGTCCCCAACCGGGAGCTCAAAGTTTATATACCGACCAGAATGGATTCGGGCAGGATTCAGGTTTTTGAGGGCTATCGTGTGCAGCACAACTTTGCTCGCGGTCCCGCGAAGGGCGGAATCCGATATTCGCCAGACGTGAACCTCGATGAAGTGCGAGCGCTGGCTGCATGGATGACCTGGAAATGTGCTGTGGTCAACGTTCCCTTTGGAGGTGCCAAGGGTGGAATAGTCTGCGACCCGCAACAGATGTCCTTAGGCGAGCTCGAGCGTATGACGCGACGTTACGCATCCGAACTTCTGGACTTTATTGGACCGGAGAAAGACGTTCCCGCTCCCGACATGAACACTAACGAACAGACGATGGCTTGGATTATGGATACTTATTCGATGCACGCCAGGCATACCGTGACAGCTGTGGTAACCGGAAAGCCGATCGACCTGGGAGGCTCGTCGGGACGGCGGGAAGCAACCGGGCGCGGAATCTTATTCGTCATCAACGAGGCAATAAAAAGATTTGGAATGTCGCCGGAAACCACGCGCGTCGTTGTTCAGGGATCGGGCAACGTTGGCGGAATCGGAGCCCTGTTGCTGCACGAAGCGGGTTATAAAGTAGTAGCTATCTCCGACGTCCATGGAGGCATCTACAATCCCAACGGTATTGATATTCCTTCCGCCCTCAAGCATCTGCAAGCCACGCGGTCCTTTGATGATTATCCCGGAGTGGACCGCGTAACGAACAGCGAACTGCTGGAGTTGGAATGTGATGTGCTGGTTCCTGCGGCTACAGAGAACCAGATCACCTCTCAGAACGCTGATCGCATCAAGTGTAAAGTTCTGGCTGAAGGCGCGAATGGGCCGACAACCGCCGCCGCGGATCAGGTATTGCATGAGAAGGGAATCTTTGTAATTCCTGACATTCTGGCCAATGCCGGAGGCGTAACGGTCTCTTATTTTGAGTGGGTGCAGGACCGAATGGGCTACTTCTGGCGCGAAGACGTAGTCAACCAGCGACTTCAGGATACGATGGTGGCCAGCTTCAATGATTTGTGTCGTTATTCCAATGCGCACTCAGTTGACACACGGACCGCGGCATACATGCTGGCGATAGACCGGGTGGCCTATGACACGCGCATGAGAGGCATCTACGCGTGACGGAAAAGACATAAACAAAGAGGCGCTAAATCGTGAAAAGGTCTTGATTTCCATAAAGAGGTAAGGTATGGTCTGGCGTGATTTGTACTTCAGACCAGTGTAAAGAATTTTGCCCTTTGGGCCAGGAGAAGGGCAACCAAATTGTCGACCAAAAACCGCACTTTTAGGGCCAATGGTGGCTGGAGTTTTTAACGGTGCGTGAGGTCCCTAGCAAGGGTGCCGGGTGAGTGCGCAGCATCATTTGGGTGCCACTGGTTTTGCGCTAACTTAGATTGGTTCTAACGGCTGAAATTGCAACTATCGACGTTGGCATTCAAACAAACTTCTATATTAGTTTGCAGGAGGATCGCGATGAGACTCGCAACGAGAGCGCTTATTGCCGCGCTCACTACAATGGTGTTATGTGCCGCAGCGTCGGCGCAGACTTTGAGGTCGCCTCAGGATCCTAGGAATCAAGCTCCGACGGTGGGGACGGGAGGACCGGTTGGTGGGCCGACCGGTCTGTTCACAGTTTATGATGGCGATACGATTCGGAGGGGGGAGTATACGTTCAGTGTCGCGTACAGCAATTATGATCGCGACCCGGGGAACGTGGACATAGTGGTAACGCCGCTGAGTTTCAATATCGGCCTCAACGATCACCTAGAACTGTTCTTCAAAACCGACGGCTATAAAGGAGTCAAGGTAAACAATCCCCAGAATCTGTCGAGCTTCTATCTGCCGAACTCGCAGTTGTTCTTTGGTTCGACGTTGTTGTGCACCGGGGCGGCGATAATACTGGCGCCGGAGCGAGTCAGTGGCTCGACGCAACTGACGGGGTTCAATCCGTTGTTTCGACCGGCGGGACCACCCTGCAATGTCGGGGGCCAGCCATTTAGGCAGTTTCCGTTCATTGGGGCGACGGGGCCAAACTTTGGTTTGACGGGGAACGCATTTGCGCCACCGTTTGTGAGTAGGATTGGGACGCCGTTTGGAGGCAGTGGCAATTTCGGAACAGCGTCAAACTTCCCGGGGATGGGCTCGGTGGTGGGCAGCATCCTGCCGGGAATCGTGCTGTCAACAAAGACGGTACCGCCGACCCCGCCGTTCAACGCGATAACGGTGCCAGCCACGTTTACGATCGCTCCGGCGTACTTACCTGACGCGCCATTCATCAACCGGCTATACGGTGAATCAAGCTTTACTGAATTCGTGGCCGGCGCGAAGATCAGACTAAGTGGACCGAACAGCGCGTTGGGATGGGGGTTCATACCCTTCTACCGGTGGTGGCCCGATAAAGCCAAAGACTTTTCGGGATTCAATCAGATGCAGCGGGGGGCTGGTCCTGGTGGTAACATTGGGGACTTCGGCGTTATTGGCTTCGTTAGTGGGCGGCTGAGCCAGCATATAAATGTTTCGGCAAATCTGGGCTACATCCTCAACAGCAATCCGAAGAGCGAGGCGATGAACGATGCCATACTGCTGGATCGGCCGGATGAGTTTTTGGCTGGACTGGGATTCGACTTTCCGATCAACAAGCACTTCCAGATAATTGCGGAAGCGCGTTCCACCATGTACGTGGCGGGCAAGACGCCGAATGCTTTTAACAACAATCCGGTAGAAGCTTTGGGTGGCATCCGGATCTTTCCGTCCCGGTGGTGGGGCATAGGGGCTGCTTACCGGCGGCATATGAACCAACAGGATGAGGGTCACTTCAATGACCCCTTCCCGGTTGGGTTTAATGGTTCCGACGATCCCAACGGATTTATCTTCCAGGCCTGGGCTGGTCATCGCAACGCGCGAATTCCACCACCGCCACCGAACCAACCGCCAACGGTTTCGGTGTCGTCGTCAAGTGCTTCGATCATGCTGCCATGCCCGCCGGGACAGAGTTCCGACACTTGTACACCGAGCGCCAGCCGCACTGTAGATCTGACCGCTGACGCCAGGGATCCGGATAACGACACGCTGCTTTACACGTGGTCGGTTACCGGGGGCAAGTTGACTGGCGAGGGCCGGACCGTGACCTGGGATCTTTCCGGTGTCAATGCCGGATCCTACACGGCCTCGGTTGAGGTTAACGACGGCAACCAGCACACCGTAAGCGCTTCAACCACGGTAACCGTGGCAGAATGCACGGGCTGCAAGCCGCCATGTCCGACGGTATCAGTAAGCTGTCCGTCTGACGTTGACCAGGGTTCGCCGATCACGTTTACCGCCTCCGTCGGTGGAGACATGACCGTGACCTACAACTGGTCAGTCTCGGCCGGCACCATCAGCAGCGGCCAGGGAACGTCCTCAATTACGGTGGACACAGCCACTCTGGGTGGGCAGTCAGTAACGGCGACTGTGGAACTGGGCGGACTGGATCCTTCCTGCTCGAAGACGGCTTCGTGCACGACAGCAGTTCGGCCACCAGCTAAGGCGCCGGTGAAGTTTGACGAGTATGGCAACATCAAGTTCAACGATGAGAAAGCCCGACTCGACAACTACGCGATCCAGTTGCAGAACGATCCGACAGCACAAGGCTATATCATTGCTTACGGATCCTGCGCCGGAGAAGCAGAAGCACGAGCCACTCGCGCGAAGGATTACCTGGTTAACACGCGAGGCATCGATGCCGGGCGATTAGTTACAGTTGACGGTGGTTGTCGTTCAGCCCTCTCTGTTGAACTGTGGATTGTGCCCAGCGGCTCAACTCCACCAGCAGCCAGCACTGAAAACATCATTTCGCCTTGTCCGGAATGTAAGAAACCCGCGCCGCGCCGACGAGCTCGACCACGTCGTGGCCGGGGGGACGAATAGGCAACCAATACTCGCGCCTGCAACAACGACGCGAACCTTCCGATGCGGGCGATTCTCTTCCAGGAGAATCGCCCGTTTCGCTTTTTGCGGGGCCATAAACCCTCGCCGTTTGGGGTTTTTTAAAGTTGCGGAATACAAATGAAGAAATTTATATTAAAATTGGACGATGTGCCCCCGACCTCTCTCTTTTAACCCTGGAAGTGCCTTAAGAGATATGAAAACACAATTGCCAAAACTCATTCTTCTCGTCACCCTATTGCTGCTTATCCCCCTTCCATTTGTTGCTTTTGGGTCCCCCGACTTGCCGGTCGACAGCCTCGCCGATCCGGGCAGGTATTCCGACGATTGGCGCGCTAACGGTCCCCCGGGAGGCGATGTCCGAAGTCTCGTCGTCGACCCAAGCAATGCTGACCGCTTCTATCTGGGCACCCTGGATGGGCAGATTTATTCTTCAACCGACGCCGGAAAGAATTGGGAGTTGCTTTACAATTTCAACAAACCCAAGCTTTTTGTGGATCACATAATTGTCGATCCTCGCGATCCGAGAACGATTTATGTAGCCGCCCATCGACATAAGGAGGCCGGGGGGTTCTTCAAGTCGACTAACGGCGGGCAAACGTGGCGTGAAAGTCCCGAATTGAGGAATGAAGCGTTGCATTCATTAACTCAATCAGATGCTGATCCCAACGTTTTGATCGCCGGCACTTTCAATGGCATCTTCCGTTCGGATAATTCCGGGGACACATGGACGCAACTGCCAACATCCAATGTGCCGGGCCTGGTTCACGTTGAGTCGCTCGCGATAGATCCAAGAACTGTTAGCACCATCTACGCCGGCACCTGGTACCTGCCTTATAAATCCACCGACGGCGGACAAAGTTGGAAGAGCATCAAAAACGGAATCATCGACGATTCGGACATTTTTGCTATAGATATCGATCCACGTGATGCGAATCACATCATCGCCTCCGCTTGCAGTGGAATTTATGAAAGCAGCAACGCGGGGGATAGCTGGACCAAAGTGCAGGGAATTCCCTCTCAGTCGAGAAGGACGCGAGCCATAGTTCAACATCCATCGGTTCCCGGGCTGGTCTTCGCGGGAACGACCGAAGGCTTTTGGCGTTCAGAGCGCGGCGGTAAGGCCGACTCCTGGATGGTTACCACCTCCAGACAACTGGAGATCAATTCAATCGCTATTCATCCTTCCCGGCCAAATACTGTATACATCGGCACAAACAATTACGGCGTGATGGTTTCTCATGACGCTGGGAAAAACTTCACGCCTACCAACGGGGGATACAGCGGAAGATTTGCTAATGTAATCGTTGCCGACCGCGAAATGCCAAATCGAATCTATGCCGCCACAATTAACACGACCACGGGCGGCGGTTTTCTCTTTGTCAGCAACGACAACGGCGAAAGCTGGAGACCATTAATGCGCAGTATGCCTTCTCGCCTGATTACCTACGCAATTCTGCAGGACGCTCGCGACGCGAACCTTATTTATCTTGGCACCAATCTTGGCGTGTATAGCTCGCTAGATCGTGGAGGCTCGTGGGCACCTGTATGGTCGGTGCCCAAACCCGCTCCCGCTACACCGCCAAAAGTCCGGCCTGGTAGAAAGAAGGCTCCCGCGGTCCAACCCCTCTCGAGCGCCGAGATCCAAAAACTCAATGAAATTGTGCGCAGGGCCCAGCTGGCCTTGAACGCGGCGGGTTATAACGTGGGCGTGCCGGACGGGCGTGCCGGAACGCTGACACTCAGTGGTCTCACGAAGTATCAGGCGAATCGCCACTTGCCAGTAACTGGGAAATTCGACGACTTAACTCTTGCGTCGCTTGGTGTGTCGAAAAATGATGATGGAAGCGATGGGTCGATGTCCGTCGTCTTATCAGATGCCGTTAACGCACTTGTGCAAACGGTTGACGTGACTACTCAACGACCACTCTTGCTGGCAGCTACCAATCTCGGTTTATATCGCAGCCTCGATCCAACGCAGGGTTGGCAGAAGTTGCCTTACGGCTCCGATTTCGATGCGCGGACAAGTTCTATTTCGATTGATCCGCAGCATCCGGAAACAATTTTTGTAGGCACTGCTTCTTCGGGCGTTTTAGTTTCGCGCGACGAAGGAAAGTCGTGGCAGCGAGTCGCCGGTGTTCCTAATGAGGCCCCGGTGAACACTATTGCGATAGATTCGCAACGGCCCAACTATATATATGTGGGAACTAAACAAGCTTTCTACATGTCGCGCGATGGTGGGGTAAACTGGAGCCGACGTGGAGGCAACCTTCCTTATGGTGACTTCACCAGCATCTTGATCAACCCGCGAAACGGCGATGAAATCTTCGTCGGCAATGCGTATCAAACCGGCGAGATCGGAGGCGGCGTCTACCGTACTATCAATGGCGGGACGACGTGGGCGCGCATTGATCCGAAAGAGCATCGGCTGCCCAGCCAGCGGATTTGGGCACTGGCTTTTGATTCGCGAGATCAAAACATTCTGTTCGTTGGATCCCACTCGGCAGGTGTTTACGTTGTTCCGCGCGGTTTAGTTAGTGTATCCGCGGTTGGACGGTGATCAGTTAGCCCGTCAGGAATCAGATTATCACTTTAATGCAAAGGACTTACACGCCGGTTACAAGTAAGTCAACACCTTGACACACGCTCATTCTGACGTGTACATTGCGAACCTACCCGGTAAGCGACTGGTGATGGTCGGACCAAGCGGGTGAACTACGGGCGCGGCGGAAATCGAAACAAATAAAAACCTCCTTTTCCAAATCTGAACGGCTCGCATTCCTCCCAAGCTTTAACCCCGAACTATCGCCAAGGTCAACGAAGCAAGTGCCGCTTAAGCACGGTCCTTCGCCCGTCGGATATTGGCAAGTCTAATAAGGCGAGTGGAAGCGTGAATATGAACTTAGGGCGGTGATTTTCCGGGAGTGTTACAGGAGTCTGCATGGCTAGTGAAGAATCGAAGTTAAACAACCAACAAGTAAGCGACGATAACGCCGCTTCCAACGAGCGAGCCGGCTCACCAGTTACTACACCCAAACCGCCTGTAAAGGAAGCCAGCCCGGCGGCGGCTACCAATTCCGATGACGACGACGAGCCGCGTGCCAGCGGCGACGTTGATTTTGGACAATTGCTCGAACAATTTGAGCAGGAGCAGGCCTCGTTGCAGGAAGGCGAAGTCGTCCGTGGCACTGTGGTAGGAATCAGCGAGCGCGGCGTCGTAATTGATTTCGGGTACAAGTCCGAAGGCATTGTTAACCCGGCCGAATTCACTGAGAACGGCGTTCTGGCAGTGAAAGCCGGTGACGAAGTCGACGTGCTTGTAAAGAATATGGAGACGGCCGACGGCTTGCCCATATTGTCCCGTGCGGACGCCGTGCGCATGAAAGCCTGGGACGAACTGGAGAAATCCTACCGCGACGGCACCAACATAAAGGGGCGCGTAATCGAGCGCATCAAGGGCGGGCTACGTGTTGATATCGATGGCATAGGTGCATTCCTGCCGGGGTCGCAGGTGGACGTTCGTCCAGTCCGCAATCTGGATTCGCTTCGCAATCAGGAGATCGAAGCTAAAGTCATCAAACTAAATCGCAAACGTTCCAACGTAGTCCTCTCGCGCAAAGCTGTCATTGAAGAAGAAAACGCCGGGCGGAAAGGACAAACACTCGGACACATCGAAGAAGACATTGTGGTGGAAGGTCAGATTAAAAACCTGACAGACTATGGCGCCTTCGTCGATCTTGGCGGTGTTGACGGCCTGCTGCACGTAACCGATATGTCCTGGGGGCGGCTGCAAAATCCGAGCGAACTTTTCCGGGTCGGCGATAGCATTCAGGTCAAAGTACTGAAATTCGATCGCGAGCGTGAACGCGTTTCCCTGGGATACAAACAATTGTTGCCGGATCCATGGTCCAGCGTCGAGGAGCGCTTTCCCGTCGGCACGCGCGTTCCCGGACGCATCGCCAGCGTTGCTGACTACGGCGCCTTCGTGGAACTTGAGAACGGTGTGGAAGGGCTGGTTCACGTTTCGGAAATGAGCTGGTCAAAGCGCGTCAAGCATCCCAGCAAGCTGGTGAATCCGGGCGACGCAGTTGAAGTAGAAGTCTTAAGTGTAGATCCCAAGGCTCGTCGCATCAGCCTGGGAATGAAACAGATTCAGGATAACCCCTGGCAGACTCTGCATGAACGCTATCAGGTAGGGACGCGTGTGCATGGTCGTGTAAGAAACCTGACCGACTTCGGCGCGTTTATTGAGATCGAGGATGGAGTCGACGGCCTGGTGCACGTGTCGGACATCTCGTGGTCGAGACGGATTAAGCATCCGAGTGAAGTGTTGAAGAAGGGCCAGGAAATTGATGCGATCATCACGAGCATCGACGCTGAGAATCGGCGGCTGTCGCTTTCAATCAAGGACCTCGAGCCCAATGCCTGGGATCGGTTTGTCAGCGAGCACAATCCGGGAGACATTGTGAAGGGTAAGATCGCCCGGTTCGCTAACTTCGGTGCATTCGTTGAGCTTGACGACAACCTTGAGGGCCTTTGCCATATTTCGGAACTCTCGGAAGATCGGGTCGAAAAGCCTGAGGATGTAGTTAAACTGGGCCAGGAAATGGAATTCAAGATCCTCAGAATCGACGCAGAGAACAAGAAGATTGGACTCTCCGCGCGCGCGGTCGGGAAGGATGAACCGATCGTTGATGCGAAGGTTTATTCATCGCAGGCAGGCAGCGGGATGGCTTCGCTGGGAGAACTCGCTGATTTCGGCCTCGGCAAATCCGAGCCGGAGACTAAGCAGGAACCGCAGCCGGAAGGAAAGTCGCAACCAGCGCCAGAGCAGAAAGCTGGAACTCAGTCTGCACCGGAAGCTGTGAGTGAGCCTGGGCCAGAGGTTGCGCCTGAGCTTGTGAGTGGACCTGAGTCTGAGCCGACAGCGGCTCCGGAGCCTAATACTGCGCCAGAAGCGGGCGACGAGGCTGAAGCCAGGTCTGCCGAGAAGTCGAAATAGTTCGCGTGTCCTGGCCTTCATTGACAACTCAGCAAACTGAAAACGGTCGTCTCGTCTTAGTTGGCCCAGTGGTGGTTTCTCTATCTTGCTCGGCGTGATTGTTTTCTGATAGTGTACGAAGTCGAACACACCTCGCTGCTCTTTAGACGTGCAATGAATTATCGCTTTGCTACTCATTTTTTTTGGCTAGAGCCATCATTCTCATCTGAGGTGTTGCATGACAAAAGCGGAACTCGTCGAGGACGTCGCTGAAGCGGCGGAACTTACCAAAAAAGATGCTGAGCGATTAGTCGAGATCGTTTTTGAAAGTATTATTGAGACCCTGAATCAGGGTGAGAAGATTGAACTCCGCGGCTTCGGCAGTTTTCGCGTGCGCGAAAGAGGCGCTCGCCGCGGTAGAAATCCGAAGACAGGCGATCCGGTTAGCATTCCTGCCAAACGCGTACCTTATTTTAAGCCAGGGAAAGAACTCAAAGAGTTAATCAACGAGCATAGCACGCAATCTTCGGCTACTTCAGAAAACACAGCGAGCGTCGTATCGGACGACTCGCGACAACCCCCTATCATGGAGGGCTCGTAAGGCCCAGAGGATTCAAGAGTGGACACGCTATGGAGTCCCTGGCGTTACGAATACATCGCTTCCAACGCCGCGGATATAGAATCCAGCGGCTGCGTTTTTTGTAAGCTACGTGATGATCCGGACAAAGACGAAGCGAATTTCGTCATTCACCGCGCCTCTCACAATTTCATCGTTCTCAATATCTATCCCTACATCAGCGGCCATTTGCTCATCGTTCCTTACGGGCACATCGGCGAGCTGGATGCGGCGACCAAAGACACCACGGACGAGTTAATGGATTTGACGAAGCGTAGCCAAACGGCGCTGCGCGACGCTTACCAGCCGACTGGTTTTAATATCGGCATGAACCTGGGCCGCAGCGCCGGTGCGGGAATTGTTGACCATATCCATATCCACATCCTGCCGCGATGGACAGGAGATACGAACTTCATGTCGACCGTCGGCAACACCCGGGTTATTCCGGAGGACCTGTCAACAACGTATGAGAAGCTTCGGACCAGGTTCTAAGTTGGATCGGTTGGGAGTAGCTCAGCTTTGAAGCAAGATTTTCCATATATCATTTGTCATTTTTCATTTGTCATTGCAGAAAGTTGAGCCGGGCACTCCTCTCCAGCAATCACATGGCCGACAAATGAAAAATGAAAAATGACAAATGGAAAATGAAACTAACCACTCACAGTCGCCGCCGGTGCGCTAGGATCGGTGCTCAACGTTTCACCGTCTTGTGACTGACGGCCTCGTCTTCAACTTCGCCAGCCTTGTTTATTGGAACGTCGGCAGCCCGGGGGTAAGTAACGCCGCGTTCTTCGCTGTCTATTTCCGGGGCGGGCAGCGTTGAGAGAGGTCCGGTGACCTTAGGAGGATTAAACCCTGGATAGTCGATGCGGGCGTGATAGATGGCAGTTAAGGCGCTAATAATAGCCTCCCGAATTCGGGTTATCTCCTGGAGAGTTAAATCGCATTCATCGAGTTGTCCGTCGCTAATCACTGCCTCGACAATCTTGACGACGATCGAGCGAATGCTTTCTGGATCAGGACGAGCGAGAGAACGCGCTGCCGCCTCACAGGAATCCGCCAACATCATTATCGCCGATTCCTGGAACTGCGGCTTTGGCCCCGGATAACGGAAGTCTTTCTCGTCAATCACTTCACCGGGTTTTGCTTGACTCTGCGCCTTGCGAAGAAAGAAGTGCAAGGTGCGCGTGCCATGATGCTGCGGAATGAAATCGGCTATTTTCTTCGGCAGATTGATTTCCTTCGCCAGTTTAGTCCCGTAGGTGACGTGGCTGGTGATAATCCGGGCACTTTGCGACGGACGCATATGGTCGTGGGGGTTTTCGCCCTGTTGATTCTCAACGAAATATTCGGGAGCCGCCACCTTGCCGATATCGTGATAAAGCGCTCCAATACGCGCCAGTAGCGGATTTGCGCCAACGGCGCGGCAGGCGTCTTCGGCAAGTTGTCCCACTGCATGCGAATGTTGGTTTGTGCCCGGCGCTCGTAATGCCAGCTGGCCCAGCACTGGTAAGTCAGCATTCGAAAGCTCGAGTAACTTGACGTCGGTGAGTATCCCGAAGAGCGATTCGTTTACGGGCAAGCCACCGGCTGCAAAAATTGCGGTCAGTAACCCGCCCGCAAAACCACAACCACTCGACAGCAGGATTGCCTTTGGCGTAAACGGTTGTTCGGCATAGGCAATAAGCGCCAGTGCCATCACAGCATTTACAACGCCCACAAACAATCCCGCGAGTGTGACGGATTGTCGTTCGCGATATCTGCCGATCCCGTAAACGGCGGCTGTGCAGGAAATCATTACGTAGAGAGATTGGTGTATTCCCGTAGGTGCGAGCATGCCTGCAAACAATGCGGTGACGATCCCGGTGAGAAAAGCCAGCTGCGTATCGACAAGCATCACAACCAACAACGAAGCCGCAGCGAAGGGGATTGCAAAGTTCCACAGGTTCGGATCATTGAAAGGCGCGGTCTTCATTCCGTTTGCCACACTGTCGCTGAGCGTAAAGCCAACTCGCATTAAGACAGTTTCGACAACTATTGCGGAACCAACCAGAGCAAAAGCTCGTCTCTTTGAGAGAGACAACACAGATGCTGTGCTTCTATGTTCGGTAAATTTCCAAACCGCCCAATAAACTGCTAAGACGATCATTAACAGACCAAGCAAATTGTGCCAGGGACGGCCCGCATGCCCGGTGGCCTTCATCGCGTCAAGCTGCGCCAGCATTGCCGGCGTGACCGTATCTCCTTCACGCGCAATCGACTGATTTCGTTTGAGATTGATTGTTATCGGCTGGATCTTCCTGGCTTCCGCTTCTCGCGCCGTGGCTGTGGCGGTTTGATCAAGCACAACATTCGGCCTGAGGAGAGGCAATACTGCCGCCACTAGAGCCGATCTTTGCTCCTGTGACCAGCCCTGAAGGCTGAGTATCCTGAGTTCGAGCTCCTGGCGCGCGGCGCTTAGCGAAAGCATGCGGGTTCGCGGCACCGGCATTATCACTTGCGCTGACGGATTGCGAACGTCAACCAACACGATTTCCTGATTCAAACGCTCGGCTTCGGCATCGTCGTAAATATACTTATCGCCAACCTCGCGAATTAGCGCTGTTAGCCGGTTCAAATCCTCATCGTTGAAGTTGTGGGCGGCAATCGCGCGCGCGACGCCGGTTCCGCCGTCACCGTTCCACGCCAATGTCTTCCCCGGCGTCTTCGCTTCGGCCTGCTTCTTTAGATCATCCCAGGCTGCACGAAAACTCCGGGCGGTACTTTCGCCACGAGTAGAATCGAAATTGAAAATCGGTCGCGTAGCCTCTCTAGCCGCATTCCGACGCCTTTCTGTCTCCACGATATCGATGCTGCTTACGTCCGCGCGGGCGACCACGTTTGCTCTTATGACCTCACCTTCGCGGTAGTCCTGTGAGAAGCCGGAGGAGTAATTGCTGAGCAACAGGAGGCTGGTTACGACTACGAGAAACCCGAAGCCAATAAGAAAGCGTGAGCGCGGCTGAAACACCATGAAGGGCTTTAGAACGTACTGCAGCGCCTGATCGCGCGCACGGCTAAACGGAGTTGTGAATCGAGGGCGAAGGGCCATTGTGGTTATGCGATCCGCGAGATGCGGCTGCTGTCGAACCCTTTCTCACCGGAGTCCAGGCCGAGATCCTGTGAAAGCATTTGGCCGACTCTTTCAAGCAGTGGTGGCAGTGTATTCCGATCTACTGCTGATATCGCTACGACTTCGCGTTCGCCGCCCTGGGCCAACTGCCGGGCAATCGCGTGCAGCGTTTCAACGTCCAGGAGATCTGACTTGTTCAAAACCAGGATTGACGGAATCTGAGCAACGTGAAGTTCTTCCAGAATTCTTTCGACCGACTGAATCTGTTGTGACCAGCGCGGATTCGAAACGTCCACCAGGTGAATCAGTAAGCGGCTATCGCCGATTTCCTCCAAGGTAGCGCGAAAGGCGGAGAGCAGACCCGGCGGCAAATCGCGAATAAAACCGACAGTGTCGTTAATTATGACCTCCTGCTCACGCGGCAGACGCAGCCGTCGCGAGGTAGGATCGAGCGTAGCAAACATTCGTTGCTCCGCGCGCACCTCGCTATTGGTCAGTACGTTCAGCAGCGTCGATTTGCCGGCGTTGGTATAGCCGACAATTGAAACTACCGGAAGCTGGTTCCTAGTACGCACCTTCCTCCGTTCGTGACGCCGCAGCCGCTGTGTCTCAATCTCCTTTTCGAGGCGGTTGATGCGATCGCGAACCCGGCGACGGTCCATCTCGAGTTTTGTTTCACCCGGACCGCGACCACCAATGCCACCGGCGAGGCGCGAGAATGCCGAATCCTGTCCTGCAATCAACCGCGGCAGGAGGTATTTTAGTTGGGCAAGTTCTACCTGGATTTTGCCCTCACTCGACTGCGCTCGCTGGGCAAAAATATCGAGGATTAGTTGCGAACGATCGATGATCTTTAAGTCTGTGGCTTCAGAAAGCGATCTCACCTGAGCCGGTGTCAACTCGCGATCGAAGACAAGCATGTCGGCACCCAACTGCAGCGAGCGAATGAGCAGCTCGTCAAGCTTGCCGCGCCCCAGCACTGTTCGCGGGTCGATGGCCTGCCGTCTTTGAATGACTTTGTCCTGTACCACGATTCCGGCGGAGCTCGCTAGTTCGTATAACTCCGCCATGGATTCTTCAGCGTCAGCGAGTGGTCCGGTTGTGACGCCGACCAGGATAGTGCGATCTTTAAAACCGTCCTGCCGCGACACACGACGGTTTCGCGCCATCTCTTCTTCCAGCGACTCAATCAGAGCAAGAAAGTCGACGTCGATTTGCGAAGCGATTTTGGGCGGCAGGAAAGCGTAGCGCTCCTCATGGTTTGCGGTTCGCTCGCCAACCGCAACCATGGGCAGCAAATGCGCGGCACTTACGAGTCCCGGCAAACCATCCTCGGCGTTAACATCGATCGCCACCATCAAGTCGAGACGCAGGAGTGCCAGATCCGTGAGGTCATCCTGGGTCAAACCTTCACCACGCAGGTGCGTGTGCACGCAACGAAGACCGCGAAAGCGATCCACCGCCACACGAATGCGTTTGAAGTCGGGAAGTTCAATGCCGCGATTATCACCTACCATCACGTATTCAATGTGGCCGCTGCGATCAATAAGCGCGCCGATCTGTCTTCGTGTTTCGTGTGATAGTTCAGCGAGCTGACGCGCGAATTCTGGCGTCACTATTTGATGAGAAGCAATCCGCCTGGTGTAGAGTTTTTCTATGCGGCGAAGTTGATTGGGCTTCAGGCCCACGGTATTTCCGATTACGTCCTTGATCGTTTTTGCCCTCCGTCGTCACGGCTTAATAAAGCTCGCTCGGATACTGGACAACTCCGGGAGCTTGCCTGGATTACATTTTGTTTCCGGGCTGAAATTACAGAAGGAGTGATGCGGGCAGTAGGTTTCCGGCGCCAGGAGATTACTTTCGATGTTGCTCTGCGATATCGCTTCGCTTAGTCGCTTGAGCATTACAATAGTTTCATTGACTGGCTTTTCTACGCCTCAAAAACAACCTCAACATTTCGTAGGAAGCCATATTTACGGGATCGCATTATACCATAGTGATCCACAACGCACGGGCAAGAGATGCCGCCCGGCCGGGACGCACGCAATGTTGGCACTCGTGCAGTTTAGCGTGCAAGCTTGAGCTTGCCGTGGGGAATCAGCTACCTAAAGGCTACCACTCGCCACGCGAGCTGCGGCCCGGGCCGGACTTTGAACTTCCGGCGGCAAACAGTCAAGCCACCATTCCCAAGACGCCCGAATATTCCCGAATTAGACACCACCTTAGGCACGTCGTATGATGACAAGCTTTCACAGCTCACGAGAATTGGGCGCGTCGCCGGCAAGCGATTGCCGGCTGTCAAGTAAGAGAAATGAGCAAAGCAGCAAGAATTCTTCGCATCGATCCTTCCCTGGCCCTCCCGGGAGCAGAGGTGATGATTGACTGCGAGGCTCTCGACACCAGCGATCCGACGCTCTGCGCCGTATGGTTTGGCGAGGAGCGCGCGCCAATCGTTGCCCTATCGCCCAGACGGGTGCTGGCAATCGTGCCCGAAATCAAACATGGCAGCTCAATTGACGTCAGCCTTGAAAGTCGTGGGCAACGAAGCGAACCGTCCGGCATGGCAGTTGCGAAAAGGCTGGCGGAGGATCTTCATCCGGTTGCCAATCCCGCCTTCGATCCGGATGATGGTTCACTCTTTGTGACTCGCTCGGGCTCGCGTGGTGACCAACTGCCCGTTACTCTTTTCCGCATCGATCTTAGCGGGGAGGTTACTGAGTTCTCTGGCGACATAACAAATCCAACTGCAATTGCATTCGACAGCACGGGTCAGATGTTTGTTAGCAGTCGCATGGACGGCACCGTCTATCGCATCACGCCATTCAAGGAAGCAGTCCCGTTTGCGACAAATCTTGGAATCGCCACCGGCATCGCTTTTGACCATTCCGACACTATGTATGTCGGAGATCGTGCCGGCACGATTTACAAAGTGAACGGTATTGGAGAAGAAACCGCCTGGGCACAACTCGAACCGTCGGTCTCCGCCTATCACCTCGGCATTGGTCCCGATGAAGCCTTGTATGTAACTGGACCGACGGTCGCGAGTTTTGATTCTGTAATGAGGATTGAGGCCAACGGCGAAGTCAGCGTGTTCTATAAAGGCCTGGGCAGACCACAGGGACTTGCGTTCGATGATGGCGGGAATCTCCTGGTCGCTGCATCGCTGCGCGGCCGGCGAGGAATCGTGCGCATTTCCCCGGACGGAAAAGATGCCGAGATGTTTGTGGCGGGAATGAACCTCGTGGGGCTTGCCTTTAGTTCTACTGGAGACCTGGCGATCGCTTCGACCGACTCGGTCTATCTGCTGGACCTTTAGACTTAAGATCTGTTGTGGTTGGACGTTCCAGATTGCGATGTAGCAAATGCGAATGGAGAACTCATCAAAATTGAAACTTCATGCCGCTACGCATTGATTACAGCCATGATGATGTGCGTAAGCATTGGTTTTTGACAGGTCTTAACGGCCATGTTAGGTTGAACGGCTCGTATTATTCCCTGAATAGTTGATTACTAATGGGCAATATCGACAGCAACGCCGTTGCACAATTTATTCTATTCATGGTGGCGTTGATTTTTTCTTTGTCAGTCCATGAATCAGCGCACGCTTGGATGTCCAATAGATTTGGTGACGATCTGGCTCGATTGCAGGGACGTATAACGTTGAACCCTGCTGCACACGTAGATCCGATTGGCACGCTGTTGTTTCCGGCGATTGCGTTTTTTACTGGTGCGCCGTTAATTGGTTGGGCAAAACCTACTCCGGTTAATCCACTACGATGGCGCAATAAACGCGTCGCCAATTTCTGGGTTTCAGCCGCAGGAATCATCAGCAACGCAATCATCGCCACGATCGCCGGCATTCTGATGCGCATGCTGTTTGAAGCGAATCTCGTTGGTCTGCGGCTGAGCACGTTTTACGGGCTAGTCGCTGTGGCACGGACTGATTCACTACTCGCGGAAGGCGCAGTAAAGCTGTTAAGCACGTTCTTCACGCTCAATATAGCACTGGCGATCTTTAATTTGCTGCCTATTCCACCGCTGGATGGAAGTAAAATTCTAAGCAGCATTCTGCCGCCGAGTTTCGAGCCCGCGCTTGAAGCTCTCGATCGGTTTGGTTACATCCTTCTAATTATCTGCGTATTTACCGGAGTTTTTGGAGTCATATTCAGCATCGTCATGCCGTTGGTGGCATACCCGTTTACAATTGGACTTTCTTGATCCGCGAATGAAAAGAATCTTTAGCGGCGTGCAGCCGACCGGCAACGTGCACCTTGGAAACTACCTGGGCGCTTTACGCAACTGGGTCGCACTGCAACACGAATACGAAAGCTTCTTTTGCATAGTTAATCTTCACGCGATTACTACGCGCCAGGATCCAAAACAGCTCGCCGAGGCGTCCCGAGAACTTGCCCGGATTTATCTAGCGGTCGGTATCGATCCAAACGTTTCGACAATCTTCATTCAAGCAGATGTTGCTGAGCACGCCAAGCTCACCTGGATTCTCAATTGCATCGCGCGCATGTCTGAGTTGGAACGAATGACGCAGTTTAAAGAAAAGGCGCGGAAGCAGCGTGAGAATGTGGCCGTGGGAATGTTTGACTATCCCGTGTTGATGGCTTCCGACATTTTGCTTTACCAGACGGATCTCGTTCCGGTCGGTGAGGATCAGAAACAACACCTTGAACTGACGCGCGATCTAGCCATACGATTTAATCGCGACTACGGCGAGACGTTTCGGGTGCCCGAACCCTTCATTCCGAAGGTCGGCGCACGGATCATGTCTTTGTCGGATCCCTCCAGCAAGATGTCGAAGTCAGACGACGATCCGGCCGGCTGCGTGCGATTGCTTGACGATGCAGACAGCATCCAGCGCAAGTTTAAGCGTGCGGTTACAGATTCAGGGACCGAGATTCGCTTTGATGCTTCGCGGCCGGCCATAACGAATCTGTTGACCATCTTCCAACTACTGACCGGTCAGGCGCCCGAGCAGATTGAGACTCACTTTGCCGATAAAGGTTACGCCAAATTGAAGCAGGAACTTGCCGACGTTACTATTGAATTTCTACAACCACTCCAGGACCGCGTGCGCTCGCTCGATGATGAGGAGCTGACTAACATACTGGAAAAGGGCGCCGCCAAAGCCCGAGGGATCGCCAGCGTGACCTGGTCCGAGGTTAAGGAGAAGATGGGTCTTTCGAGTGCCAAAAGACTGAGCGATCTGCCGAGAGTGTCGGTGAGGACTTAGATGGAAGAAACTACAGAATCCGCTGCGACCCAGGCCGCAAGGGAAGATGCGGCAGGGTCTACGAAGCAAACAGAGCAACCTGAGCAGACCGACGGGCCGATAGACGTTACAGGTTCGACGCCGGAGATCGTTTCAGACCATACCACGGACGATCTCAAGATCGTGATGGGCGAGTTCGATGGGCCCCTCGACCTGTTGCTCCACTTGATTCGTCAGGAACAGGTAAACATCTACGATATCCCAGTCGCGCGCATCGCCGATGAATACCTTCGCTATCTACAGTTAATGCAGGAGCTCGACATCGCCGTCGCCGGTGATTTCCTGGTAATGGCCGCGACGCTGATCGAGCTGAAAACAAAGATGCTGCTGCCGCGCGATCCGTTTGCGGCTGCAGAAGATGAAGAGGATCCGCGCAAGGATCTTGTCGATCAATTGCTGGAATACCAGAAGTATAAAGCTGCGGCGCAAATGCTCTGGTCGCGCGCCACGGTTGAACGCGCGGTCTTCAAACGAGCTGAAATCGAAACTGACAAAAACAACCCGGAGGTGACGGTTGGACTGTTTGACCTGCTGAAAGTTTTCCAGGAAATTCTCGCGCGGCACAAAGAAGAAGTGCTGCTGGAGATCGAGCGCGAAGAGATTTCGATGGCGGACATGCTCGAACGCTTGAGAAACATGGTGATGTCGTCGGGGAAGCTCAACCTTCGTGTTTTCTTTGAGCGTGCCCGATCGCGCCGCGAGTTGGTGGTGGCGTTTCTTTCAGTGCTGGAACTGGTGCGGACGACTGAGATCAAACTGATTCAGGAACAGACGTTTGGCGACATCGTCGCGAGAATTGCAAGTTAAACAATAGTCATCATGAACGAAGAGATTGTGGACAACAAATCGGATGTAGCATCGGACGAGGCGGCGCTCAATGAGGAGGCAAGCCGTGAACTCGAGGCAATGGTTGCTGCTGAATCGCCGGCTTCTGAAGCTGAGATTTCTGACGAGTCAGCGACGTACGTAGTTCAAAATGCGGCCGAGCGCATCGCGATTATCGAGGCCCTGATCTTCGTTTCGGAGGAACCGCTGAGTGTGAAGACGATGGCGGAGGTGCTCCGCGAAGATCGTGAAGTCATCGAAACAGCGGTTGGTGAACTGGCAAAAGAATTTAACCGGAGAAACGGAGGCTTACAGCTTCGCGAAGTAGCCGGCGGTTGGCAATTTGCGACTCGCCCCGAATACCATGAACACGTCCGCGCCTATTTGAAATCCAGGCCGAGCGCGAAGCTCTCAATCGCTTCGCTGGAGACCCTGGCCGTTATTGCTTACAAGCAACCAGTCACCGTGCCGGAAATCCTCGAAATACGTGGTGTGCAATCGCCCTCCTCGATCAAAACACTGCTAGACAAGAAATTAATTGTTGCCAAGGGGCGGAAGGAAACAGTCGGCCGGCCGATGATGTATGGCACGTCGAAAGACTTCCTGATCCAGTTTGGTTTGAAGGACCTCAGTGAGTTGCCGAGCATGGAAGATTTTCAGGATCTATCGGGCGGCTCTTAGTCAGGAGGCAGGCAGCAGCAGTTAGAACCAGAAGGCAGTAGGCAGACCGCAGTAAGCAGAAAGCACTGAGCCAAGAACCTGCATTTGTTTTCTGCCTACTGCCTGGTGCCTACTATTTGTTATGCAAGAACGTTTACAAAAACTAATCGCCGCGGCGGGCCTTGCTTCGCGGCGTCACGCTGAGCAATTAATTACAGCTGGTTTCGTTACGGTCAACGGAAAGGTAATTACTGAACTTGGGACGAAGGCCGATCCGGAAACGGATCACATAAAGGTCAAGGGCAAACTCATCAATCCATCGCTGGAGAGACGAGAAAAGGTTTACGTCCTCCTAAACAAGCCGCGCGGCTATCTATCAAGCGTCAGTGATCCCGAAGGTCGTCCCACGGTCCTGGAACTCCTGCCCGCTTCTCTGGGAAGGCTTTATCCCGTCGGCCGTCTTGACTTCAATACCGAGGGACTGCTGTTGTTGACCAATGACGGCGACTTCACGAATTTCATTACTGCCGCGCGTAATCAGGTCGAAAAGGTGTATGAAGGAAAAGTGAAAGGCGTTCCCGACGAGCAGGCGATTGAACGGCTGCGGCGCGGAGTAACGCTCGAGGACGGAACGCGCACAGCTCCGGCAAAGATCAGAAGACTGGGTGAAACGGAAACGAATGCCTGGTTTGAGATTCTGCTTCACGAAGGGAAAAACCAACAAATCCGGCGAATGTTTGATCTCATCGGACACTCGGTGATCAAGTTGCGGCGCTCGCGCATTGGATCGTTACGAGATGATGAATTGAAGCCAAAGAAATGGCGCCGGCTAACGCCAGACGAGGTCAAGCTCCTCATGCAAAAACGACCGCGAACCAAGAGCAAGCCAACGACCAAAACTCACGTGGCCAGTCACGGTTCTTCGCGCCAATGAGGTAGAATAACCTTTACCGCATTCTGACGATTTATTGCTTTTAAGACAGGCATTTCGGCCTGTCATCTCTGACAGGCTGGGATGCGTTTGTTTTATTACGACAGCCAGGTTTTCTAAGAAGACCAATGGAATTCGAATTAACTGAAGAGCAAAAACAAGTCAAGGTGAGTGTGCGCGAGTTTGCCGAAGCGGAGATCGCGCCGCACGTAATGGAATGGGACGAGGCGCAACACTTCCCGATTGAACTCCAGCCAAAACTTGCTGAGTTGGGATTGACTGGAGTCCTGTTTCCTGAAGAGTATGGCGGCGCCGGTATGGGTTATGTTGAGTATGCGACGATCATCGAAGAGCTATCGCGCGTTGACGGCTCCATTGGCATTTCGGTAGCCGCACATAATTCGCTTTGTTGTAATCACATTTTTCAATTCGGATCCGAAGCCCAGAAACAGAAGTATCTCTTACCGTTGGCCAGCGGCAAGCATTTGGGCGCCTGGGGCCTGACTGAACCCAGCGCTGGTTCGGATGCTTCCGGAACGCGCTCGACCGCAGTCCGGAAAAATGGCGGCTGGGTTGTTAACGGCTCAAAAAACTTCATTACTCACGCGATTCATGCCGATACTTGCGTCGCAGTTGCGGTGACGGATCGCTCCAAGCGGAGTAAGGGAATTACGGCGTTCATTTTTGAAAAGGGGATGAGCGGCTTTTCGCCTTCGAAGAAAGAGAACAAGCTGGGCTTGCGCGCGTCGGAAACCGCCAGCGTTGTATTCGAAGATTGCTATGTGCCGGACGAGAACCGTCTGGGTGAAGAAGGGCAGGGATTTGTCAACGCCATGGAAATTCTCGATGGCGGTCGAATATCGATAGCGGCACTTGCAGTCGGCATTGCGCAGGGCGCTTATGAGTCGGCTCTCCGCTACGCAAAAGAGCGACAACAATTTGGCAAACCCATATCCGAGTTTCAAGCCATTCAATTCAAGTTGGCAAACATGGCTACGCAAATAGATGCAGCGCGACTACTGATGTACCGAGCAGCCTGGATGAAAGACGACGGCAGAAAGACCACCAAAGAATCGTCGATGGCCAAGCTGTTTGCTTCCGAAGTGAGTGTAAGCGTCTGCGAGGAAGCTATTCAGGTCCACGGTGGCTATGGTTATACGAAGGATTACCCGGCGGAAAAATACTGGCGCGATTCGAAGCTTTGTACGATTGGTGAAGGAACTTCCGAGATCCAGCGGATCATCATTGCCCGCGAAATCCTGCAGCAGGCTATTCAGTAGTGGACTTGGCAGATAACAACCCGTCCCTGGTCGATCGAATCGCGGCAGGTGACACGCGCGCGGTGGCGCGTGCGATCTCCAAGGTTGAAGATGTTTCCAAAGATGCAGCGCAGTTGATGAAGAAGATCTTTCCCTTGACGGGCCGCGGGTTGGTAATCGGAATTACCGGTGCGCCTGGTGCTGGAAAGTCATCTTTGGTTGATAAGCTCGCCTTGCATTATCGGCAACAGGGTGAGCGGGTCGGGATTGTTGCGGTAGACCCTTCGAGTCCCTTTTCCGGCGGCGCCATTCTTGGCGACCGGATTCGCATGCAGACCCTGGGCCTTGATAGCGGCGTCTTCATTCGCTCTATGGCGACGCGAGGAAACCTGGGCGGACTGGCGCGAACGACGGTCGATGCCGTTTCCATACTCGACGCGGCCGGCTATGGCAGAATCATTATCGAGACAGTGGGTGTGGGCCAGGACGAGGTTGAAGTAGTAAAGGCGGCGGATATTTCGGTGGTTGTGCTGGTTCCGGGAATGGGTGATGACATCCAGGCAATCAAGGCCGGTATCATGGAGATTGGTGACATCTTTGTCATTAACAAAGCCGATCGTGAAGGTGTCAACGCTACCGAAAAGGAGTTGGAAGCGCTGCTGTCACTCGCCTTGCGAGAAGACGCCTGGGAGCCTCCCATCGTCAAGACTGTAGCCACGGAAGGCAGGGGAATTCAGGAACTGGCGGCCGCGATTGAGAGCTATCGCAAGTTTCATTTGGAGGCAAAGTCTGGAGATGGACGGCGCCGAGCGATAGCCCGTTGGCGTATCCTTGAACTGTTGCGAGAGCGCCTCGTAGCGCAAACCCTGGAGTCGGATTCCGCATCCGAGAAGCTTGATCGGCTGACTGGGGAAGTTGCCAGCAGGCAGCGAGATCCTTATTCTGCGGTAGAAGAGATCCTTGGAGGGAGTTAGTAGTCACGGTTGCTTGGCGAAGTCGAAGGAAGGTAAGAGATTTTCCATATATCATTTAAAACTTTTCATTAGTCATTTAATCGACTGACTACGAACCGCTGACTACTGACCTAACCATGAAGATTGATCACATTGGGATTGCCACGCGCCGGCTCGAGGAGGCCCTCGGCCTTTGGCGAGACATGTTGGGGTTGCACGTGGATTTCACGGAAGATGTGACCGAACAAGGCGTACGCGTGGCTATGCTGCCCATTGGTGAAACGCGCATTGAACTCCTTGAACCCCTGGCTGACGATTCACCGGTGGGAAAATTCTTGGCCCAGCGTGGCCCAGGCATTCACCACATCGCGGTCAGGGTCACAGATATCAACACGTCGCTAGCGCAGTTGAAGGAGAAGGGAAGGCGGTTAATTGATGCAACTCCCAGAAGAGGCGCCGACGGTTGTCTGGTCGCATTTGTTCATCCGTCATCAGCTAACGGCGTATTACTCGAGTTAGTACAGCACGATTAGATTTGTTTTTTGGAAAGGATAATTATTTTGGACTCAACTACTAAAGCGTGGATTGCGGCTGCCGTAGCCATAGTGTTTGCTATTGGATTAATTGTCTGGCAGGTCAAGGCGAGGCGACCGGAATTCTCAAACCTTTCAGCGGAAGACATGTCGCTAATTGCCGAAGACCAGCCGCCGCAGTTTCGCGCCCGACTCGCATCGGACGAAGCGACGCGAAAGAGCTTTGCGGAAGATCTGCGCAAGCTGCTGGCCGTTGCCGAAGAAGCGCGCGCCAAAGGCATTGGCAATAAGCCGGAAATAAAACGTCAGCTCGACCTCGTTCGCTCGGTAGTTTTAGCCGAGAACTATTTCAAGTCGCAGGGAGCCGGCCCGACTGGTCCGAATATCTCCGAGCAAGAGGTCGAAGAGTTTTTCAAACAGCCCACTAACCAGGCAAGGTTTGACCAATTCATAAACGACGCTAAAGCCAAAAATCCCCAACTCGCTGGTGGTCAGATTCCTGACGAACAGCTTAAGCAGGTCAAGCGGCAACTCGGACAGGTGTTGATTGGAGAACAGCGCGCGATTGCCGCGGGAACCGACAAAAAGCGCGCAGTAGATTTGCAGATAAAGCTTGAGCAGGCCCGAATTCTGGCTCAGACCTACGCCCAGGAGCAGTTGGCCGACAAGATGAAAGCCTCAGATCAGGAAATTGACGAGTATCTCAAGCAACATCCGGAATTGGATGCTAAACAGAACCGAGCAAAGGCCGAGGAAGTATTAAAACGGGCCCGCGCCGGCGAAGACTTTGCAAAACTGGCAAAAGAGTTTTCCACTGATCCGGGAAGTAAAGAAAAGGGCGGCGACTTAGGCTGGTTTGGCAAGGGCCAGATGGTGCCTGAGTTTGAGCAAGCTGCGTTCGCGTTGAAACCCGGAGAGATAAGTGACCTGGTTGAGTCAAAGTTTGGTTTTCACATTATCAAACTCGATGAGCGTAAGACCGAGACCAAGGATGGGAAATCAGAAGAGAAGGTCCGTGCGCGACATATCTTGATTGGAGAAACTGCCGGCGAGGGTGATAACCCGTTTGCGCCGCCGAAGGGTGGACGCGATAAGGCGCGGGCCGCACTCGAACAGGAGAAGCAGAAAAAAGTACTCGACGAGATTGTGAAGCGTTCCCACGTTACTGTGGCCGAGAACTTCCAGGTGAAGGCGCCTGAACCGCAGCAGCAGCCCCAGGGTCTGCCGCCTGAATTCGCGCCGGCTCCTGACCAATCAGGTCAACCGGCGCCCGTAGAACCGGCACAAAACGCTCCCAAACCAAAAACGGATTCAAAAAAGAACGAACCCAGGAAACCTAAGAAGTAACGGCAGACGCGAGCATCGAAACCGAAATGCAGTTTGGCGACTACCGCGTGGAGATTATTCCCGACACCGAATTTCGTCTCGATGGCGGCGCAATGTTTGGGGTGGTTCCACGAACGTTGTGGTCGAAGGTTTGTCCGCCTGATGAGCAGAACCGGATCACGATGAACATGAATTGCGTGTTCATAGAAACCGGTTCTGAGCGAATACTGATCGAAACTGGAATCGGCGATAAGTGGTCGGCGAAGCACACTGAAATGTTCGGCATCACGCGGGAACGACCGCTGGCGCAGTCGCTGTTGACCCTTGCTGGTGTAGAAGCGGATAGCATAACTATCGTTGTCAATACCCATCTCCACTTTGATCACGCGGGCGGAAATACCGTCTTGAACGGAGCAGGAGCAGCCGTTCCCGCGTTTCCAAATGCCCGCTACTTTGTTTCCCGGAGCGAACTTGAGCATGCCGAAGCGCCCAGCGAGCGTGACAGGGCGAGTTATCTACCCGACAACTGGCGGCCAATGGTCGCGACCGGCCAACTGGAATTGAAGGAAGCGAATTACGAAGTGGCACCCGGGCTACGTATGGAAACTTGCCCGGGCCATAATCGCTCAATGCAATGTTGGCGGCTTAACAGTGAAGGACAGACCTTGTTCGGCTTTGCTGATCTGGTGCCCATGCGAGCGCACATACCGTTTGCCTGGATCATGGGCTACGATCTCTATCCGGCGGAAACGCTTGAAGCGAAGAAGAAGCTTTTGCCACAAGCCGCGCGAGAAGGCTGGACTTGTTTGTTCTATCACGACCCGGATGCGCCTTTGTGTCGCATCATCGAAGACGACGGAATACTTCGCGCAATTAGTATTGCAGACGTTAAAGGAAAGTATAGACGATATTAAGATTGAATTTAGACCATCCCTTAAGATGACGACAGCAAAGATCGGAATCATTGGCGGCAGCGGGCTATACCAGATGCCCGAGCTCCAGGACATTAAGGAGATTGCTGTTGAAACTCCTTTCGGTTCTCCCTCAGACGCTTTCATTGTGGGCACTCTTGAGAACGACCGGGTCGCTTTCCTGCCACGTCACGGACGCGGACATCGCTTCACTCCGAGCGAGGTTCCGTTTAGGGCAAATATCTACGCGATGAAGCTACTCGGCATCGAGCGCATACTGTCGGCCTCGGCGGTTGGATCGCTCCAGGAGCAGTTTGCGCCGCTCGACATGGTGATTCCCGATCAGTTTTTTGACAGGACTCGAGCCCGCGCGCGTGAATCGACCTTCTTCGGCGAAGGAATCGTGGCGCATGTAAGCTTCGCCCATCCGGTCTGTGAAGAGTTGGGCAATGTGCTCGAAGAGTCGTGCAAAGTCACTGAAGTTAAGACCCATCGGCGTGGCACATATCTGTGCATGGAAGGGCCGGCGTTTTCCACTAAGGCAGAGTCAGAAGTTTACCGAAGCTGGGGAATGAGCGTTATCGGCATGACAAACCTACAGGAGGCCAAGCTGGCGCGCGAGGCCGAGATCTGTTACGCCACCCTCGCGCTGGTCACTGATTACGACTGCTGGCATCCCGGCCATGATGCGGTCACCACCGAGTCAGTCATTGAGTATCTAAATAAGAATGTTCGGAATGCACAGCTCATTATGAAAGAAGCTGTTAGGCTCCTGAGCAAGCTGGAGCGTAACTGCAAGTGCGCCACGGCGCTGAAGAATGCGATCTTCACGGCGCCGGATTTATGGCCAGGAGAGACGCGAAAGAAACTTGACGCTATCGTCAAAAAGTATGCGCTCCCCTAACGCAGTTGGCATCAAAGTTTTGGCGCTCGTAGAATGACCAACCTGGAAGGTGGATTTATGAAGAACGTTTTTGTCACGCTGGTTGTTCTGGTGACGGTATTGTTTGTCTCCGCTTCGGCTTCGTATGGTCAGGGAAAGGCGAAGACAGGTCCGGATCCGTCCACAATCCGCGACGCAGAGCTGGAAAAAGACTCCCTGCACAACCTTGAAGTCGCTCGTCACTATTTTAAGTTGAAGAAAGCTTACGTTGCGGCGATCAAGCGGTGTGAAGAAATTGACGTGGGCAATCCTAATTTCGCCCGGATGGACGAAGTGCTTTACATTGCCGGTGAAAGTAGTCTCCGACTCGCTGCGAATCGCGGCAAACAAAAGACGAAGGAAAAGACCCCTGACGAACTGCGCCAGGATGCGCGCGTTTATCTTTCACGGCTGGTGGCCGGCTATCCGAACAGCGTTTTTTATAAACAGGCTCAGAGCGATCTGCAAGCGCTGGGCGGGCCGATCAAGCCGGAAAGCACCAACCCGTAACCGGTATGCGGTAATAGTATGCGGTCAGTGAAAAATGAAAAATTTAAAATGACATATGGAAGATGATCTAATTTTCCATCCATCATTTCTCATTTATCATTTGCCATTCAAAATCCCAAAGAGAAAACTAAACATAAGAAATGTCTCTACTAGCAGTTGGTTCCGTGGCGTTCGACGCGGTCGAAACGCCGTTTGGTAAATGTGAAAAGATGCTGGGCGGCTCAGCGTCCCACTTCTCAATATCCGCGAGTTACTATACGGAGGTTCGAATCGTCGGCGTGGTGGGAGGAGATTTTAGCGCGGCCGAGCAACAGGTGTTTGACAATCACAAGATCGACACCTCGGACCTCGAACGGATTCCCGGCGGCAAAACCTTCAGATGGTTTGGACGTTATGATTACGACCTCAACGTCGCGCATACACTCGATACTCAGTTAAATGTATTTGCCGACTTCCAGCCAAAACTTTCCGAAACGTCGAAAAGCGCGCGGCTGGTTTTCCTTGGCAACATCCAGCCCGACCTGCAACGCGGAGTACGCGAACAGGTCCGCGATGCTGAGCTGGTGGCTCTCGATACAATGAACCTGTGGATTGAAACGTCACGCGAGTCGCTATTGCGCACGATTAAGGGTGTAGACCTGGTGATCATCAACGATGCGGAAGCGCGACAGTTGACGGAAATACCGAATCTCATTAAAGCTGCTCGCGCGATACTTTCGTGGGGCCCGAAGGCATTGATCGTCAAGCGTGGCGAATACGGCGCGGCACTTTTTACCAATGGAAGTTATTTCGCAATCCCCGCCTATCCGCTCGAGTCGGTTTTCGACCCGACCGGCGCCGGCGACACATTTGCGGGCGGTTTTATGGGCTACCTCTCCAGCCAGGAAAAGCTCGACGAAGCCGCGATGAGACGAGCGATGATTTTCGGATCGGTAATGGCGTCATTCAACGTGGAAGAATTTGGCACCGCGCGCCTCCAGAGGCTTACTCATGATGAAATCAATGAACGCTTCCGTACCTTCAAACAAATGACCCACTTTGAAGAGATTCCGTTTCAGCGCGCAGTTCACGTCATGAAATAGATTTTCTGGTCTTCGGTCTTTGGTGATGACTGCGGTAAGAAGAGTACTCAGTGCTGGCTAAGCGTGAAGGCCAAGGGCCAAAGAACCAAAACGCAAAACTGTTCCTTAAAGAAAGTCACTGGAGATCATATGTTCTGTCCTGTTTGTGAATCCGAATACGAAGCTGGCATCACCAGATGCCCTGATGACGGCTCAGCCTTAGTCAAACGCCTCACGTCCGAGACGGCAGTTCACGATGGCAGTGAGGCGAAATTCCTTCCCCTACATCATCTTGGATCGCCCGCTGAAGCCGAAATGGTTAATGACATTTTGACTCAAAACAACATCCGCTCGGTCATAAAATCTGGCGGTGCAGATGCGCTCTCGCCTTTACTGTCGGCGACGTCGGAAGGGGCCATCATATTCGTTGATGAGCGTGACTTCGATCGTGCTAAGGAAATCTACGCATCCTTCTTCGGCGCGGATACAACTCCCTTGACTGGTGGCGTGACCGAAGAGGACGAATAAACTGTCGGAACAAGCGTGAAGTTCAGAGTAGGACCTTTAGGTTGCGCCCTATCGGAAGAAAACAAGCTGAAGCCTTGAACTCTGAACTTCTCGAGCCTTATGAGCACAGCAGTCGAAGAAGCAATCGTAGTTTTTATGACGGCCGCGGGCGTCGAAGAGGCGGAGCGATTGGCGGCGATACTGGTCGAAAAGCGCCTGGCTGCGTGCGTGCAGATCATGCCGGAGATGGAGTCGGTCTATCGCTGGCAAGGCAAAGTCGAGCGGCAGCGTGAAGTTTTGTTGATTGCCAAGACGACGCGATCGAAGTTCGAACAATTGGAAAAGGAAGTGCGCGCGGTTCACAGCTATGAGACGCCGGAGATTGTAGCTGTTCCGTTGACCGCCGGTTCAGGTCCTTATCTTGAATGGCTTAAGACAAGCGTGGACCTTGAGGGTGAAGCGGGAGTCTCTTAGCTCTGTGCGGGGCCTTGGTACGGATCAGCGATCTCGGAGATCAGAGAATTATCAAGGCGTAAAGACTCCTGGCTTTTGACAATAATGTTGACCACTTCTTCCGGAGAATCCGTCACATGTAAGAGCTTAAGATCCTGTTCGGTGACCTTGCCTTCCTTCATAGAGAAATCGCGAATCCAATCGAGCAAGCCACGCCAGTAAGCAGATCCGAAAAGCACCACCGGAAAGTTACGAATCTTCCTTGTCTGAATTAATGTAAGGGCTTCGAAGAGTTCGTCCAGCGTGCCAAATCCGCCCGGAAAAATAATGAAGCCAAGGCTGTATTTGACGAACATCATCTTGCGAACAAAAAAGTATTTAAACTTCAGGCCCTTGGTTAGGTAGGGGTTTGAGTTCTGTTCAAACGGCAGCTCGATGTTGCAGCCAATCGAGAGCCCGCCTGCCTCAAACGCACCGCGGTTGGCAGCTTGCATAATGCCGGGGCCGCCGCCGGTGATCACGGCGAATCCGGCATGTGCGAGCAATGCCGCTGTTTCCCGCGCGGCCTGGTAATCGGGATCGTCGGTGTGAGTGCGCGCCGAACCAAAAATCGAGATTCCCCGGGTGAGAGTTGCGAGCTCGTCAAATCCTTCAACGAACTCACCCATGATACGAAAGACACGCCAGGTATCGGTGTGCGTAAATTCAGCGAGACCCGGGCTCTCGAGGAGTTGCTCGTCCTGTGTCGTGCCCGGTGGGTGTTCGTCAGGCTCTTCTTTGTCTACCATCGCTTCTCACTCCAAGGAGTTGGCGCTTCCATTTGATCAGAGGTTCCTGAAGTTTGTCGGACATTCATATCCCCATGATGTTGTAGCCGCAATCTACATAGATGACCTCACCGGTGATTGCCGACGACATCGAGCTACAGAGAAACAGAGCAGTATTGCCAACCTCGCGAGCTTCCACGTTGCGACGCAGCGGGGCGTGCTCGGCGGCGTGCTTCAACATTGAACTAAAATCCGCGACGCCACGCGCCGAGAGCGTTTGAATTGGCCCGGCACTAATAGCGTTGACGCGAATGTTGCGCGGCCCGAGATCGTTAGCCAGGTAGCGCGTACTTGCTTCGAGCGCCGCCTTCGCTACGCCCATTACGTTGTAACCAGCGACAACTTTTTCGGCGCCGTAGTAAGTCATACAAACAATGCTGCCGCCTTCGGTCATCAATGGCGTCGCCGCGCGCGCGAGTTGAACCAATGAATAAGCGCTTATCTCAAGCGCGGTCAGAAACGCTTCACGGCTGGTGTCGAGATACTCGCCGCCCAGGGCTTCGCGTGGCGCATAAGCGATACTGTGAATAAGAAAATCCAAACGACCAAATTCCTCGCCGACTCGCTTGAAAGTCGCGTCGACTTCTTCCTGGTTAGTAACGTCGCATGGCAGCAGCAGCGATCCGGGCATCGCTTCGTTCGTAAGACTCTCCACGTTTTCCTTGAGCCGGTCGCCCTGGTAAGTGAAGGCCAGGCGGGCCCCCGCTTCGTGCAGAGACTGCGCCGTGGCCCAGGCGATTGAGCGCTTGTTGGCAACGCCGAAAATGATTCCAGATTTGTTTTGCAGCATCGGTGTCGAAGTATCGATAATGTGTTGTTAAAGAGCAAGCGCAGCGCTGGGGCCAGCGCTCCACTAATGTTTGAAATGTCGCACGCCGGTAAAGACCATCGCTAGATCATGTTCGTCAGCGGCGGCAATGACTTCTTCATCTCGAACAGAGCCACCCGGTTGAATCACGGCCGTGATTCCGTGTTTCGCCGCCTCATCGATTCCATCGCGAAAAGGGAAGAAGGCGTCAGAGGCAAGGACGCTGCCTTGAACTGGCAGTTGCGCGCGCATCGCGCCCAGCTTCACTGAATCCACGCGGGACATTTGACCAGCGCCGACGCCAACCGTCTGCCCATCGTGTGCATACACAATTGCATTCGACTTGGTGTGTTTACAGACTGTCCAGGCGAAAAGCAGGTCGTTGACCTCGTCCTCCGTCGGTTCGCGTTTTGTGACAATCTTCAAATCTTCGCGCTTCAGTTTGTGAGTGTCGCGCGTTTGTACGAGCATGCCGCCGCTGATCTGTTTGTATTCGACGGCCTCGGTAGGTGGTGTTGGCCAGGCGCGTAGTACGCGCAGGTTCTTTTTCGAACGCAAGACCTCAAGGGCCTCACTGTCGTAATCCGGGGCGACGAGGACCTCGGTGAAGATCTCAATCACTGCGCGAGCGGCCGCCTCGTCTACGGGGCAATTGAAGGCGACAATACCGCCAAATGCGGACACCGGATCGGTCGCGAGGGCCTTGCGATAAGCCTCTGCTGCTTGGGCGCTCAATCCGACGCCCGCTGGGTTTGTATGCTTGATAATAGCGCAAGCCGTTTCTTCAAAATCGCAGACTAGTTGCCAGGCGGCATCGGCATCGACGTAGTTGTTGAAGGACATCTCCTTGCCGGAAAGAAGTTGAGCGTTTGCAATGCCTCGCTGATTCCCTGTCTTGTAAAGACCTGCAATCTGGTGCGGATTTTCCCCGTAACGCAGATTTGCACTTTTAGTAATCGTCCATTGGGCGCTCCCCGGCAGGCTGCCACGAAAAGTCTCGATTGAAAACTCTTCGGAATGGATTCGGGGCGCTGTCGCGGAGGAGGTAATCCCCTGAGAACTAATACCGCCTGCCCATCCCCAGATGCCTCCTCCGAGATCTTTGTTTTTGTCTTCGCTGCGAGCAAACTCGGCAGAGAGATAGCTACAGACCGTCAGGTCATAAAGCGACGTTTGGCCGAAAGCATCCAACGCGAGCAGGTTTCTCGTGACTCTTGACAATGATCCGTCGTTCTTCTTCATTTCCTCAATCACTCGGTCATAGTCCTTCGTAAGTACGATGACCGCAACGTCCGCCCAGTTTTTTGCCGCTGAACGAATCATTGCCGGGCCACCGATATCGATCTGCTCGATTGCTTCGGCTAGTGTCGTGTTTTGGCGCTTGATAGTTTCTTTGAATGGATAAAGGTTGACGACCACCATGTCGATCGGCTCGATGCCCTGTTCGCGCATCGCCGCCTGGTGATCCGCGTTATCCCGGAGACCCAGCAGGCCGCCGTGGATCTTCGGATGTAGGGTCTTCACGCGACCGTCCATCATTTCGGGAAATCCGGTGACGTCAGAGACGTCGCGCACTTCGACGCCCGCTTCTCGCAATGCTTTTGCCGTTCCACCGGTGCTGATAATTTCCACGCCGAGAGCCTTAAGCTCGCGTGCGAAGTCGACTATTCCAGTCTTGTCTGAAACGCTGATGAGTGCGCGGCGAATTTTTCGCAAACCGGGATCTTGAGTTTCGGTCATTTTGTTTTGCTTGAAGAATGATGTTTGGATTTGAAAAGATACTGTTTACCGAATCAACCCGTCAGACGCAAGCCAATACTGGGACCGCGGGCGTCCCGCCCGCAATGAGCGCGCAGCGCGAACAACGCGTGAAGTTGAGTGTTTTGCGAGATCACTCGCACCTGTCGGAGCTCGTGGACGATCGCCAATACTGGGACCGCGGGCGTCCCGCCCGCAATGAGCGCATAGCGCGAACAACGGATGGAGTTGAGTGTTTTGCGAGATCACTCGCACCTGACGGTGCTCGTGCGGGCGAGACGCCCGCGGTCCCAGTGTTAACGCTCCCAGGGTTACGGTCCCGTGTTAACGGTCCCGTGTTAACGGTCCCAGTGTTGCGGTCCCGGTATTGGCGGTGGTGATCACTTGGGGGTGTCGGGTGGCATATTGATGTAGAACTCACGCGTGCGAGAAAAACCACGGCCGCCTAGTTGATATTCGACACCAGCGGGCATGCTCACCGTGAAACGATGCTTGCGACCATCGCGCGAGGCGTTGCCTGCATAAAACCCGAGTAGATACTGACTCTTCAAATCGTCTTCGATTGCCTGAAAGATTGGGGTCAAATCAAAATTGCTTGCCTGTTGGAGAAGCGCTGACTTTGCATTGCCGGCAAGAAAATACTTACCGCCCGTTTTCTCGGCGAGATCGCGGAAACCCTTAGCGGTGGACCGCACCGCCAGTCGCCCCTCTCGTGCTTCGAAGAGCGGGAGATGGATCACATAGAAAGAGATGTTTTTCTGCAATGCAGCCTCAATGACCGGTCCAGCTCGGGTCGAACTTGCATTGTCGAGACCATCGCTAATCAGAATGACTATGCGGCGTTCGAACCGGAGGCGTGGTAGCGCGTCAAACGTGTTCACCGCCGCTGCGGCAGCGTCGAATATTGCCGTGTGTTGATTTGGTCTAACCGGAAAACTAAACGCCTCACGCGTCGCTGACATGTCTCTTCCAAACGGCGCGACCAGCGAGGGCTTTTCCGCAAAGCGAATGACTGCTACTTGAGACCTCTCGCCGAATCTACCGAACAGCGCTAATGCTGCGTCGCGCTGCTGTGAAACGATTTCGCGGAGACTGCCTGATTGGTCCAGGGCAAAAACAAGCGCAACGCGATCAGCGCCATGATACAAAAAGAGTCCCGAGGTAACGTGATCCTCGTCCTTCAGCAGGAGATCACGCTCAGTTAGTATGGCCGGGGTTGGTCCGCGTTTGTCTCGAATTCTAATGGGGAAGACCAGCAGGTCCGTGCTGACTCTGACAACCTCGTCGCCGGCCTGCGGTTCCTGAGGTTGTTGGGGCCGAAGGTCATTTGCAACCATCGATCCGACAAGGAGACACGCCGCCGAGGCTCGCACAAAAAGCAATTTAACGATTCCGCTGAGAAATTGCTCCCCTCCACGCGAGCGGGGAGGGGTTGGGGGTGGGGGTGGGGGTTGCCGCCCAGCGACCTCTCCCCCCGGCCCCCTCTCCACTTGCGGAGAGGGGGAGAAAGCAGAATTTTGCACGGAACTGCGCGCAAAGCCCTCATTTATACTGCAAAGAATTCTTTTGGGAGTAGCAGCAGGCAGGTGCATGCAGCCGTTTCGGCTCAGACGAAAAAACGGCCGAAAAGGAGAATGCTCAGAATCACTATGATTGTGATGACGATGATCTTGACTAGACTCATAACTAATCCCTCAAAGTTAGGAGAAAAGAAGGGACGAGAACAGGCTGTATTCTAAAATCGCCCTCGCAAAGTGTCAATGAAGACCTGGCAAAAAAAGGGTCTGCAGGCGAATTTGAGTTCAGGCCAGGTTCAGATTGGCTCACCAGCCATCGGATTCATTTCATTTTTGTCAGCAACAGCATTATTCCGACGCCTGTTCCCATAGCTAAAAGTTGCACCGCCGACTTAACCGGATTTGCCTCTTTGTGGAGCTCGGGAACCAGGTCTGAACCAGCAATATAAATGAAGCCGCCCGCGGCAAGCGGAACGAGCAACACGGAGAAACTCTCGATATGCGAGCCTATTAGCAGCGAAATTACCGTACCGATGATCGCAAAGATCGCGGAAAGAAAGTTGAAGAGCAGTGCCCGGCGCGCCTGAAATCCTGCATGCAGTAGTACAAAGAAGTTCCCCAACTCGTGAGGAATCTCATGACACACAACTGCGGTCGTAGTCGCAACGCCGACAGGCACACTGACCAGATAAGCCACACCGATAATCATCCCGTCAATGAGATTATGTATTGCGTCCGCGGCAAGATTCATGTAACCAACCGGATGGATATGGTTACCGGATTCCAGGACGTGTTGGTGTTTCCATAAGAGAAACTTCTCTAACACAAAAAAGCCCAACATGCCGGCGAGTACGAAGAGTGATGTCTTAATTGATGATGGGCTCCGCTCGAAAGACTCCGGCAAGAGATGTATGAAAGCATCACCAAATAAGGCGCCCACCGCCAGGCTGACCATTACAAATATTATCTGGCGAAGCCTCTCTTCGTTCACCGATATGAAAGCAATACCGATTAGCGATAGAAGACTCACGAAGGTGACACTTGCTATTGCGAGTACCCAATTGAAAGTCATCTCTTATTCGGCGCGATAACTGTTCCGCAACTTCCGGCGGTTAATGCAAAGGCGTTCGATTCCGCGTCTTCTGAAGACTGCGAAATCGAACGCCCCGCGATCGCAAATGGCCAAACTGTTTAGAAAGTAACTCCAACCTGGCCCTGGTAACTGCGTGGTGCCACAAAGTGGGTACCGCTGAAGGTTGATTGGAAATTATAGAGCGCGATCTTGTTAGTCAAATTGATGACCGTAAACCGTAAGGTTACTTTGGCGCCTTCTGATCGAAATAGATTGTCGGTGCCAAGGCTGAGGTCAAATAAATGGCGCGGCGCGATTCGCGGCGGATTGGTGTCGTCGTTAGCTGTTCCGTCCGCGGGAATCCTAACGCGCAAGGCGCCGCGGTTGGAGTCGCTGCAACTCGTAATCGGCTGCGTCGGTGTTGCGAATTGATTGCCGCAGAACAGCCCGATCTGCGCCTGGTGGTCTGCTGAAAACGTCAATGCGGTGTCGAAATCTGGTACGGCGCCTGAGACCAGGCCGCTATCGTACCGCCAGGTGAATGCCACGAAGGGTGCTACTTTCTTCCAATGTTCGAACTGATACTGCACCTGTGTCGTTTGCTGAAATGCCTGGTCGTGGTCTATGCGGAAAACGCCTGTTGGTAAATCCGAATTGAAGAACAGTCCGCCGCTTTCAGGCGGAAAATAACGTGCGCGCGTGTGACCCGCAACTACGAAGGCTGTCAGCCCTTTGTAATTGGTTAGATTGAGCCGCGCACTAACTCCGTCGATTTTCGACTTTTGCCATGAAATCGGAAACACCACCGACGTGTTAAAGAGCACATTGAAGTCATAGGCGTTGACTGTTCGTTTATTGAAATAGTCACCGTCAAAGATCAGATATTTGCCCAGCGCTTGCTGGAATCCGAAATTAAATTGATGGCGACGACCCGGCGATAGCGGTTGATTACTAGTATCCCCGAGGACACCATTGGCCAGTCCGCCTGCTCCCGTCGCACTCGATAGGATCAAATTCTCATTGTAGGGAGTCTCGAAGTTGCGAGTGTAAGAGCCGCGTAAGATTGTGTTCGTTGGTTTGACAAGGTAAGAAATGCCAACACGCGGTTGCAGCAATCTGTCGTGCGTGATGCCGTTATAATTATCGAACCGCAGACCAAGTAAGATTGTTGCATTTCCAAGTGTCACATTATCCTGTGCAAAGAGTGCCTCCTGCTTAATATCAGTGCGCCCGTGGAAAGCAAAGGGCGAACCTCCCCGCGTAAGGTCGAACGGCAAGAGCCCCGGTAAGAAGTCCGGACTCGCCGGATCATTGAAATCCGGATCGGTTATGCCGAACTGAAAGCCTTCATTCAAAAACGTGTGCGAGAACTGCACGCCGAACTTGGCATTGTGCCGGCCATTTACATACGACACATCCGTTTTGATGCCGACATTGTTCAAACGCCGCGACTCACTAAAGGTGATTGGCTGATCCGCAAACGGATTTGGGCTGCCGAAATATTTGACGTTGTCCAGTCTGTAGTAGGGATTCACCGTTAGCACCGTTTTGGGGCTGAAAATGTGGACGTAGCCCGGAGCGATATTGATTGTATGAACCAGCTGACGCTGGTCTTGACCAAACGTCTGTTGGTCAAACTCATTGGGAGTTTGGAAGTTGTTACGAGCAACAAAGAGATTGAGATGAAAAGTGTCCTTGGGATTTGGACTGTAGTCAACTCGATCAAAAATGCTTCCGGCGGTTCCACGATCATGCAACACGGTGAACTCCGGTGCATCCAGAAAGCGCCCCGATCGGTCGAAGTTAAGCGCTATGAAATTCCCTCCTCGAGCATTGCCGTAGGCCAGGGCCGCATCCTCATGAGTCGTACCAAAAGAGCCATAGAGAGCATTGAAACTTCCGGACGGTTTTTGTTGATTTAGGCCTGAACGAGTAATGGCGTTAACAATGAGACTAGTCTTGTCTCCGAACTCTGGTGGCGTGGCCCCGGTGATTACTTCCATCGATTGAATGATGTTAACGGGGATCTGCGTAGAAAAGAATTTGCTTTGCTGATCCGAAATCGGCTGATTGTCGAGCGAAATATTGGATTCGAAGTGGTCGCCGAGCGGGTGGTATCCACCATTCGAATCTGCCGCTACTCCGGGCGCTGCTAGCGTAACTGCCGTGCTCAAGCCACTGCCGGGATCTCTTAGGGGCAATCTGTCTATAAGACTCTTGTCAACGTCCACATGCGCTGAGGGGACATTTTCCAATACATCCGCAGTACCTCCGGTCACAGTAACAGTTTCGGACGCCTCGCCTACCGTCAATGCCACTTTCAGTGTGATCGGCACTGAGGTTCGGACATTAAGGGATTGACTAGCTGGACTGAAACCGCTGGCTGATATGTTTAGTTGATAATTGTTCGGAGGCACGTTATCGAACCGGAAAGCTCCATTCGAATTCGTTACCGCAGAGCGTGTATATCCTGTTACAGGGTTGGCGATTGTTACGGTCGCATTTGGTACGACGGCGCTATTCGGATCAAGCACTACTCCCTCAACAGTTCCGGCGCTGAGCGCCTGAGCAAAAGTTACCGAGCTGAGCACCGATATGAGTGCTAGCAAACAGACTAGTCGGAATGTATGAAGGATGCTCTTTTGCTGAGTCATTTCATTTACCTCTCTAATTTTCCTGGCGTTAAAGCTCTGGCTGCGAGAATTTGTGCAACCAATAAATCGCGTGTCACCCAAAGGAGCTGTGACTAATTTAGCGATATTTGCTGGATTGGATTAGAGGCTAAAAGGGGGAGCGCGCCCGCGCCGCGGAGCGTTTGTCGCAGAGGAAACCGATACCGCAGTTAAGTTGAAAATGCGAGACCTGAGAGCTGATGGGACGATGCTTGGTGGAACAGAGATTAAAGTGGCGGAGAAGTGCTGGTGGAGTTGGCAGATGAGACAATCGCCGCAACCCAGCAGGGTGTTGTTTGCTTTCGCTCCCGTTGCCGGATCCGAAAAGGTGGAAGCGCCGGCTATATTGTTATTTACGGTGAGACTTCCATGGGTGTGCGCGGCTTCAACGGTTGTCCCGTAGATAATGAAACCGAGCAAGAGAAGCGACAACGCGCGCGCGAAAACGCCGTGCCTCTTGATCAACTTTGATGGTGCTTCTCTGTCCACTTTTTTGCGGATTATGTTAGAGTCCTGCGCAGCAGTATAAGGATGCCTACCGGCACTGTCAAACATGTTTCTGGCCCACCGCAGTCGCAAGAGACAGAGCGAAAGTGTTTCATTTTGATCAATCCCGTATTGCAATTATCTACAGTAATTGCCACCCCACTAGCGTTGCGGACGAAGCTCTTTATCATTTGCGGATTCTTGAGTCTGACGATCCCTTCCAATGTTAAAGCCCAAACGGTTCGATCCGGCATCATCGTCACGTCTGTCGCGCCTGCAAGGGTCAGGATTGACTTGGAATTGTCCGACGCAACAAACGCCCTATCTTTTCGCAATACTTATGCTGGAGTACTTGGACTGGGCGAGCGGATCGAAATGCTTGAAGCGATAAATGCACGCGGGGAGAGCGTTGCGGTTCAAAAACTGGCGCCTGGCGAATTCCAAACCGCCGAAAAGGTTAGCCGGTTCAGGTATGAGGTAAACTTGGCGGAACCGTCGCGACCTGCTCAGATGTCCCATGTCTCCTGGCTCAATCGAGAACAAGGACTGCTGATGTGGGCGGATTTGCTACCTACCGCAAGAAGGGATTCAGGCAATCTCCCCTCGGCGCTAATTAAAGTTGACGTGCCGGTGGGGTGGACCATCGCCTCCAACGCGAAACATGAAGGGTCGCAGTTTTCGACTGATGACCCGGACAGCGCGGTGTTTTTGGTTGGGCCTCTGGTGCATGAACAAACTCAGCAGCTGGTTACTAATAGCTTATCAATAATTACCTCGGGGCAGTGGCCCTTCTCGAACAAAGACGCATCAAAGATCGCTCGAAAGTTAATCGAGCAGTATTCCAAAGTGACCCGGTTTGATCTTAAGCGGAATCCAGTTCTCATGTTGATTCCGTTTCCCGGGGAAGCCGGTCCTGAAAGTTGGAGCGCAGAAACCAGGGGCAATGATGTTGTTTTGTTGTTGGGCCGCAGGGCGAGTGGGAAGAGAGTTTTATCGCGCCTCAGCATTGTGCTCAGCCACGAACTCTTTCACCTTTGGGTGCCAAACTCGCTGCAGCTCACCGGCGACTACGATTGGTTTTTTGAGGGTTTCACCCTTTACCAGGCTTTGCGGATGGCTCTTCGGCTGCGCTTGATCTCTTTCGACGACTACCTGGCGACGATCGCGCGCGTATACGATTCGTATTCCTTATCGATAGACCGGGATCGCTTATCGCTAATTGAGGCTTCGGAACGCCGTTGGACTACCTCATCTTCGTTTGTGTATGAGAAAGGAATGCTGGCCGCCTTCATCTACGATCTTTCGCTCAGAAATCGCACTAATTGCCGGGCCTCGCTTGATGATGTTTACGCCGAGCTTTTTCGGACATCCGCCACAGGACAGGGAAGTGCAAACGAGATTATAATCAAGCTCCTCAGCGAACAGCATGGATCGGAATCGTTCGCTAAAGATTATGTGGAAAACGCCGGCCAGATCGAGTTGGACTCGGTGGTCGCGCCATATGGCATTCAGGTGCAGCATGCAGCTCCGGGAGCGAACGCAACCAAGTTGGTAATAAGTCACAACCTTAACAAAGTGCAAGGAGAACTTCTGGGTTGTATTAGTAATAAAGATTAGTGAGCAATTGATAATGGCTACTACGAAAATTCCACTCAATTCTATTTGCCAGGCTCTTCTAATCCTGATGGCTTTGGGCTTGGTGCAGGGCTGCAAGACTCTCGCCAAGCAAAGCGACACTGGTGTTGTAGTTGCACGTCGGGCCCAGATCCGGAGTTCAACGGCAGTGGTTGCAGCCGACCTGTTGGAAGTAAACCGCGGAGATGCGGTTGAAATCCTGGACTTTCAGGACGTGCAGGATCCCACAGACAACTCCAAGAAAGAGCGCTGGCTGCGGGTTCAGGCGCATGATGAAGACAACACAGAAGGCTGGATTGAGTCGCGGAATGTCATGCCCGACGAAGTTCTTCAGGCTGCCCGGAAGCTAGCGGAAGAAGACAAGGGCATTCCGGCGCAAGCGACCGGCCAACTTCGTGCCAGCTCAAACCTGAGACTCACTCCGGATCGTAGTGACAACGAAAACATCATGATGCGACTGGATAGCGGCTCGAGCTTCGAGATTGTTGGCTGGAAGCGAGTACCGAAACCGAAGTCATCTGAAGCGATTGAAAGCGACATCGCGCCGAAAGCCGGAAGCGCTCAACAAGGAACCAATCGAGGCACGAAGGAGAATCAGGAAGATAACGAACCAGAAGAAACAAATGAGCTTTGGTATAAAGTTCGTTTGCCCACTACGATTTCACCGGCTCCTGCAGGTTGGATTTACGGCAAACAGGTTGAATTGAAAGTGCCAAGCGATATCATCTTTTACCGCACTGGACGTGAATTTGTGGCGTGGCAAAGACTCGACGGGGAGACTGCTGAAGTCGACAGTTCGAAGCCTAAAGATGCGGCGAGAGAGGGAAAGCCGGGAAGTTGGGTGATTCTCGAAAAGAGCAGCTCCAACCAGCCACATACACTGGATGAAGCTGACTTCGATCGTATCTATGTACTCGGTTACGACAAGCGGGATCAGGAACACTACACAGCTTATCGTAGTCCTGACTTGAAGGGATTCCTGCCGTGTCGGGTTGAAGGCCGTCCCGATAACAAGACGTTTACTATTCGAGTTCAGGATGAAAACGGACAAGTAAGTGACATGCAATACGGGGTCTTTAAAGATGCCAGAGGTTATTTGAAGGTCAGTGCGCCAAACGTGGCTATTAAAGAAAAGGACAGGAAGAAAAAGTAGTTGCGACCGAGCGCCCGTCGCGACTGGAACTGATCTTTTGTTTTGCATAACGTGAGTCTAATAATCTCATCGCAGCGTCCCGTGATCATCGGAGTTGGCGGGCTGACTTCCGAAGTTGGCAAGACTACATTGCTTTGCAAACTTTTACGGGCCTTTCCAGGCTGGGAAGCAATTAAGATGACGCGCGGCCACTATCGGTCCTGCGGAAAGGATCCGCGCGCCTGTTGCGTTAGTCATCTGCTCGCGGATGAGCCGGTGATTCGATCTGGTCGGGAGTTGACTTACGCTCCAGGGAAAGATACCGGACGCTACTGGGAGTCTGGCGCAGCGAACGTGCATTGGCTGATAGCGACAGATGCTCAGGTCGCCAGCGGAATAGAGCAAGCTATCGGCCGCGTGAAAGCAAGTGGAGTTTTTGTTGAAGGCAACAGTTTCACCGAATTCGTTCCTCCTGATTTCTTTATCATGGTAGCTCGTCCGCATGACCTGAAAATCAAAGCAACCGCTCGACGGGCTCTAACTCGCGCTTCTGCGATCTATCTTTCCGGTGAAACCGAGGCCGGCTACGCTGCTGATAGGAAACGCGTCAGCGAATTCCTATCCAAGGCGGGAGCAGCGGATCGAAACTGGCCCATTTTTACGCCTGGCCAATTCGACAAACTTGTCAGTCTGCTGCAAGGACTAAACTCCCGGGCTGCTGCATAAACTAAGGTAACTATAGGGGACTTGAGCATAGCATCCGGCGCTACCGCGCACGGTTCTCTAAAGGATCCGAGCTCCCGACGCTAAACTGACCCACAACCTGGTTTTGGCGAAACTTGACAAGAAAATAGTTGTTCCTATAATGCCCATTCCCACGAAAGACGGGGACCTGAAATAGGGATAACGAGCACTGGGTGAAGTGTCGCTTTTCTCTTTGAGGAAGTTCGCGAGAGGGGCGGCGCTTTTGTTCGCTAAAAATAACAATTTGCGAACACTAAAGCTGCCTTGACAGACTAGTAGTCATAGGTTAAAGTCTCCGTTTGCTTGGGGCGAATTTATTCCGTCTGTAAGGCAATCCAAAGACAATTTGGAATCGATGTTTGAAAACTAGATAGAGCGTGTCCATATCAATGACCTTGAGAGTCAAACGTCGAGCGATAAAGCTCGCGTTCAAAACTCTGCAGAAGAGTCATTATCGGATACTGAACAATGACCAGTTACGATAATGTTCCAGAGAACAAATTCTAACGAGAGTTTGATCCTGGCTCAGAATCAACGCTGGCGGCGTGCCTCAGACATGCAAGTCGAACGCGAAAGTTCCCTTCGGGGGACAAGTAGAGTGGCGCACGGGTGAGTAACACGTAGGTAATCTACCTTCGGATGGGGAATAACAACCGGAAACGGTTGCTAATACCGCATAATGCAGCGGCACCTAATGGTGACAGTTGTTAAAGCGGGGGATCGCAAGAC
>JBKOZZ010000001.1:0-30368 GCA_046726155.1 Acidobacteriota bacterium | reverse complement strand
ACGGGGAATGGATCGCCGCTGAGTTGAAGTTTATCCGCGTCAAAGGCTTGAGCCATCAGCGTGGAGTCGCGGCGGAACAAGAGATAACCCGGCGCCGCATACGCTGCAACCGAGTTGGAAATATTCAGCAACCGCCGAGTTTCATTTCCATCAAGGGAGGTAACGTAAATCCCCTGGCTTTGCGGTCCACCAAGCACCGAATACAAGAAGTGACGACCGTCAGGTAGGAAATACGGCCAACGATGAGAAGCTTCCTGCCGCGACGGGTCGACCTTCGTCACAGGCACCGGTTCACCACCGGCTACAGGCACCTGATAAAGACGGTCGTTAGGTGTGGGCGCAAACACGATGACGCCGTCGCGGCTCCAGGTGCCGCCACGGGGAACGACCGCATTGCACAGCGTCTGCACCGTTCCGCTGGCGACCTCAATCTTTTTCAGTTTGCCCGCGGCGAAGAATCCAATGAAGCGACTATCAGGCGACCAGAAGAGAGATGTGGCCTCTTCGGTACCAGGCAATTGCTGCGCGTTAATCGAGTCGAGGGGTCGAACCCACAACAGATTTTTCCCTGAAGCATCCGTGGCGACGACGGCCAGACGAAGTCCATCGGGCGAAATAGCAAAGGAGCTAAATCCAGTCTTTTCTGGCGGATTAATGGGAAAGCGGATTGCGTGCTCCTCAGTTGGCGCGCGGCGAAGATGCGAAACGGCCATCGCGACTGCGAGAGCAACAGCGGCAACTATCGCCACTGCGGCTGTTGACGCCAAGATCAACTCGCGTCGCGTCATTCGTCGGGTGGTGAGCGAAGATATTGCCATCGTCTGGGCTGAAGTCGGACTCGAGCCGGAGAGCGCTTCCAGCGCGAAAGCGAGATCCCTCGCCGAATAAAAACGTGCTTCCGGATTCTTCTCCAGACAGTGATGGACCAACCGTTCTAACGCGGGCGAAACGCTCTTGTTCGTATCAGATAACTCCGGCGGATCTTCTCTTAATATCGCGCTCATCGTTTCAGCGGCCGATTCACCATGAAAGGCACGCCGACCAGACAGCATCTCGTAAAGGATTGCGCCAAACGAGAAGATATCGGAACGCTGATCGACTGAACGCCCTTTCAGCTGCTCTGGCGACATGTAACCGACCGTACCCATCACCACGCCCGGATCGGTATCAACGCGTCTGGTCGGTATATCTGTTTGTGCCTGGTTGCCGTCCAGTTGGGTCAGCTTGGCCAAACCAAAGTCGAGAATCTTCACGCGTCCGTCATTGGTGACGAAGATGTTGTCGGGCTTCAGGTCGCGATGAATGATTCCCTTTTCGTGTGCTGCCGCCAAGCCGTTTGCAATTTGTAGCGCATAATCAACTGCGCGTCTTTGGGTCAAAAGAGTGCCCGCTATTCGCTTGCGGAGCGTTTCGCCCTCTAATAGTTCTGAAACGACGTAAGGCGAGTTGTCATGCTTGCCGACGTCATAGATTGAAAGGATGTTTGGGTGGTTGAGGGCTCCGGCGGCGCAAGCTTCTTGTTGAAAGCGGTGCAGGCGATCGTTATCAGCGGCGTAACTTGAAGGCAGAACCTTTACGGCGACATCCCGACCAAGTTCGGTGTCACGCGCACGATAAACCTCACCCATCCCACCCGCGCCGAGTTGCGAGCGGATTTCATAGCGGCCGAGTTTTATACCTGTGTCGATCGTCATACCTGTCGGCTGGCTTATTGCCGATTATAGGATCGAACAAACTCTAGTGAGAACGACTCAAAAGTCAAGAATTCGATCACATGTTGGTTTTAGAGGACCCCAACAACAGGGTGCTGTAGTCAGACGGAATCAAGCGAAACGAGGCCCAGGCCAAGACAAACATCAATAAGAATTAGGCAAAGGATCTGTTCATCAAAGCTGGCTGCGCACACGCTGACGACACCGAAGGTAATCGTTACCGTGCGCTTTATGAGCTGATTATGAGCCAGTCCCTTACCAGCCGCCCTGTGATTTTCAGAAGTGAATGCGACTGGAAGGGTCAAAAGGGGCATTTTCACAGAAGGTGATGCGATTAGGTACAGAAGTGGAGGCGACTAGTTTCGAAATACACCAGAGTCGTTGCGACCAGTTTGGTGGGAGCGCCGCGCTCGTTTGTTTCTCTTAACGGCAAATCAGCACCACGTTACAATCTGGTCGCTCGAACAACTTCGTTGGACCGGAGCGGGGGGAGCGTGATACTTAAGATGAATGGTGCGGCGAAGATTGAATGAAATCGCGCCGCCCGGTGAACGCTGACGATATCCCGCTTGGATTGAATGCTTCCGAATAATCTTTTCGCTGCGCACGTTTCAAAAAGGAGTTTCTATGCGTCTGGTCGTCATTCTGCCGTTGATAGGCTGCGCCGCGTTACTGGTTCCGTTGGGACACTTCACCACATCCGACGCAGAGTACCCGACCGAACGGGCGGCGGCTTCGAACGCGTCTGGCCTAATCCTCCAGCAATCTGAGGGCGAACGCAGAGTGCGCCGACCGCGACCCAGCAGCGGCGCCCCTATGGCTGCGCCCTCGATGATCATCAAAGTAGACGGACGCAAAGGCGGCTCCCCAGACTTCTTTGTCGGATACGAAGAGGTCGCCCCCGGGTAGTGCAATTCCGGCCCACTCTCATCCTGAGTACGACGAGGTGCTGCTGGTACATCAGGGTAGGGGTCTCGCTACACTAGCTCGCAGCAGCGGGTCGTCACGGCGGGCGCTACGATTTACATACCACCAAAGATCCGGGTCAGCCTCAAGAACACGGGCAAGCAGCCGCTTAGCGTCTTTTTCATCTTCCCACGCCCAGAGATGGATTACTATCGCGAGATGACCGTTGGCGAGGGTGAACGCGCAGTGCCTTTTTCGCCTGAGGAGTTTGGAGCATTCCGCGCGCGACACCGGGGACACATCATCTTTGACGAGCAGTAGCGCCGCGCCTGCGCTACCTAGCTAATTAGGCGGCCGAAGAAACAGGCTGAGCCGAACGCCCACGAGACGTAGGAACATGGTTAGGGAGACAATATGGACGGGACCAAGAAGGCTGGGATGGTGACATTCACAGTTCTCCTTTTTCTTGGGCTCACCGCGGCCGGTAAGGTCGGTGCCACAACGGTTAATGTCGATTGCAATAAAGGAGGCGCCGTGGGGTCGATCCTGAATAGGCTCAAACCCGGGGATGTCGTTTTGGTGTACGGTACCTGTCAGGAGAACATCTTGATCCAGCCCGAACTCCAGCGCATCACCCTCGATGGTCAGAGCAAGGCAGCGATTAAGGCAGCGGATGCACGTCGGCCAGCGATCCAGGTCCTGGGCCGCGAGGTGACGATCAAAGGCTTCACCGTGACTGGCGGCTCCTTCGGCATCGCGATCAACAGAGGAGCTACGGCGACGATCGACGCCAACACCATCCAATACGCCACTAATACTGGTCTTGAAGTCTCCCAGAACAGTTTTGCGCGCATCATCAATAACATCATCCAGCACAATGAACAGAACGGAATACTCGTACTTGGGAGTTCTTCGGCGCACATCGGCGTGCTGTACACGGACGACAAGGTCCCGCGGCCGAACGTCATCAAAAACAACGGCGGTGATGGGATTCAGGTGCTGCGCTCTTCTACTGCCCGCATCATTGGCAACACGCTCAGCGGGAACCGGCGCAACGGACTCACCGTCCAACAAGCGTCCCATGCCGACGTGGCTGGCAATGTCTTCAATCGCAATGGCCAGCATGGGATTCTCGTGATGGGCAACTCGGGCGTGAATCTCGCGGACTCCGCCATGCGCTTGTTTGAGCAGCCGAATACAACCACGGCGCCGAACGGGCTGTTTGGCATCCGGTGCGAGGTGGGCGCTTATGTGGAAGGACCACTAGGGAGTCTTAGTGGGAGGAGTGGTGTTAAGGACATGTCGGACACAAGCTGCATCGATCGCTCGTCTCCGTGACCCGACAGTGCGCAGGTGACGGTAGCTGCGCACTAGTTTGTCGCCTCAAAATTGCCACAAACGGAAAAGCGGCTGGCGTCATAGCCAACCGCAAGTCTTTGAAAACGATAGCCGGGGAGTACGAAGTTGCGACCCACTGGTTTTCAACCAGTGAGTCAGCCCTGAGTTCGGCTATCAACTTGTAAGATAAGTACCTTACTTCCAACGGTGGTGAGCCGAGCAGGACTCGAACCTGCGACCCGCTCCTGGAATTGTAAAGAACGAGGTGGCTCCGGTACTGATGTTGTAGAGCGTTGTTTTGCCGGTCCCGTTATCGGCGATCCACCACGGTGTTGTTGGACCGGAGTCCAATCCCCAGGCGTTGACCACGTTGGCATCGGTATGGTCCGCTAACCCCGGAACATCCGATACTATATTGTGCTGGGCATAAAATTGTGACGGACCTCGCATCCTCATGCCGGCGACGCGCGCCGACAATGAAGCACCTACAAGTGTTCGTTGACCAGTTATTACTACTGCGACCAACCCGAAAAATGACGCCATCATAATCGTCGCTATGAATTTCGATCGACTCATCATTTCGACACTCTTTTCGAACCAGGTACTAATCCCAGGCGTTTGCGAGCAAACGCACGTCCGGCTTGGACGGCTCAGTGGATTTGAATGGGGAATGATTGCCGCAACGTAGGCCGATTGCTGCCCAATGTCAATAGAATGTGGTCGCGCGTTCGTTGAATTAGCGTCACAATTCGATGTGAATTGAAAAGTCGACGCGAATTGGATAGGCCAAATCGGCGCCTCTACATGAGTGGATGCGAATAATTTTAGAATCTAAAGACGCCGCCAACAGGTTTGACCGCATGGCGCAATATAGATTTAACTTCTCATCATGGTAAGTCTCTCATTTGAACGCAGTCCAGCATCACCCTTAAGTGATCCAAAAACTTCGACCCCGACTGATTTCGTCGATCGCCGCTCGATCGTGCGTCAGATTTGGGGAGACCCAGATCTTGTCTTGATGATCTTCGCGGGTTCAGCTGCCGAGTTTGCACTTAACAAGGCTGTCGATTGGCTATTCTTCACTGGAGAGATCCCGCGTGATCCGATCGGACGCCTCTTCTCCACGGTCCGTTATGCTCAGGAGATTGTGTTTGTAGATGAGGAAACAGCACATCGTACTCTGGCTAGGATAAATGCTCAGCACGGAAGGGTCGAGAACGAGCGTAGACAAGCGATTCCTGATTGGGCCTACCGTGATGTGCTGTACATGTTGATTGATTATTCCGAGCGTGCGTACGAGCTCCTATATAGACCGTTGTCACAGTCTCAAAAGATCGACTTGTTAGAAGTCTTCCTGCGGATAGGCGAGGGGTTACACATTTCGGAGTTGCCGGCCACATACGCCGAATGGCAGATCGACAGACGCCGTCATCTGATTCGCGATCTGAGTTACAGCAAGAACACCGCAATGCTTTTCCAGGCATACCGCAAACACTTAGGACCGTGGCGTTACGAGTTGCTGCTTCAAGTGCAGGCTTTGTTAGTGCCGGAGCGTGTGCGACGCTTGCTGCGTCTGAAGGCAAACATCATTATCTCTGGTTTGGTAAATACATACAGGCTCGTGAGTAGCTTGGGTTTGCAGTCGCTTGTCCATGATTTATTAATACCGCCCCGATATTGGGATGATGTGAGAATGTTTGATCGAACTCGCGAGTGAGACCTTATGAAAACTTTCGGAAGGAAAGAAATCCTCAGACGTACATTCGTGTTGGACAAGATTGTGCACGCGCCCTCCCCGCGGATTGCGGATGTGAATCCGGGAGCGCCGGATGAGTTGCAGAAAATCGTGCGCAGATGTCTTCAAAAGGACCCGGAGCGGCGCTACCAGTCAATCAAGGATGTGGCAATTGAGTTGGATGACTTAGTACAGGAGTTGAATGTTGAGCCTGATCACATCGTCCAGACGGCGTCGATTGGTAAGGCGTCGAGGGGAAGCGAACCTCGCTCTGCCGTGGAGAGGAGCGCTCACTCCGCTGCAAGCACCGCAGAAGGAGGGGGCGCGCGGGCAGTTGACCGACTTCAAGACCGACCGCATCCTCTCCTTCGACTGGTCGCGCGACGGTAAGTGGCTCGCCTGCTCGCGAGGCGTCGTGAATAGTGATGTCGTTTTAATCAGCAATCTCAGGTAACGCCCTGTCTTGGATCACAAATTCACGAGTGAACCGATCAAAAAAGCTAGGAGTTACTCTTACCTCGTCATCCACCCGCATGATTCACTCGCCCTTGTTAGCATACTCTTTCATTGCATTTATTCTACCTACTGTTAATAACCGCCACTGCTTGATGAAAAACTTCAGATAGAATCTGAACCTGTGGTCACGTTGTCTCAAATTTGGCACAAGCGAATGGGGTGAACCTCTCTGTTTGCAAATGAATCTAATCCGTCGGTGCTAAGTTTTTGAGCCTGATGAAACAGTGCAATCCAGTCGCGTCAGCTTCCTCCTTGTTCTGATTCCAGCCGTTAGCGAACTCGTGCAATTTCCTTGGCTAATCCCCAACGCTGAAGGCAATATTCTGGCTGACGGCAATCCTCTGTGAACGCCTGTGTTCGAGCGCTGGGTGTTCTGGTTGCCTTTGGCCTCTTTAGCCAATATTCTTACCGACGTACGAAGGCCCTCACACGATTCGCTGGTTAGACTAGTTTTTTATGAGACAGTTATTAGTTTGTCTGACAAGTGTCTGCTTTTCGTTGATGCTGGGTCTGCCGAGCATTCGGGCGCAAGTGGATCGCTCATCGTCAAAAGGGCAAACCGCTCAGGTTCTGACGGAAGCCCGCGGTTTACTCGAAGCCGGAAAGACAGAAGCGGCCATCGAGCTTCTCCGGAACGGCTCTAAAAACGCTTCAGATAAACCAGAGATCAGTTATCTTCTTGGGCTGGCATATCACCAGCAGCGCGATTATGCCCACGCGGTCGAGCATTTGTCCGCGACTATCAAGGCGATGCCTGAGACTGACGGGGACTATCCCAAAGCCATTCAGTTACTCGGCATCTCCCACTATCTACTAGGTCATCACCGGGAGGCGATTCCCTATCTTGAGAAAACGAGCCGACTGATTCCGGACAGCGACGAGATAACCTATGCTCTAGGCGTTTGTTACATTCAGACGCGTAACCCTGATAAATCGCGTGAGGCGTTTGCGCGAATGTTCCAGGTACAGCAGTCCTCAGCCGCTGCATATTTAATCAATGCCCAAATGCTGGTGCGTCAACAGTTCGAAGAGTTGGCTGAGCCCGAGTTAAAGAAAGCGCTCGAACTCGATCCGAAGTTGCCACAGGTTAACTTCCTTCTTGGGGAGATGGCAATTTACCACGCCCAGATTGATCGCGGCATCGCGCTGCTGCAAAAAGAGATTGAAATCAATCCCGCGTTTGCGCTTGCTTATTACTGGTTGGGAGAAGCCTACACAAGACAACTCAAATGGGACGAGGCGATTGGCCCGTTGCAAAAGTCTATCTGGCTTAATCCGTATTTTAGCGGGCCCTACATTGTGCTGGGAAAGGTCTATTTAAAGAAATTAGAGCTGTCAAATGCGGAAGGCATGCTAAGGCGGGCAACGCAGATGGATCCCAACAACTTCTCAGCACATCATTTGCTTGCTCAAGTGCTGCAGCGCGCTAACAGACCGGAAGAGGCGAAGCGAGAGTTTGAGACAGCAGAGAAACTGCGAACCAGCGCGGACAAGCAGCAATAACGTATTCAACAGCAACGACCTTCCTTCCATATTGGTACACAAACTGTTAGTTTGCGAGTTGGAGCGTCCAATACAGGGCGCAAACTAACAGTTCGCATTACGACTTCAGACCATCAGCACTACTCTCTTGCCAGATGTTGAGCAGCGTCAAGAAACACCAAAGCATTAGGGTCCGATCTTTCGTTTTCGCCATCTGCCTGACGGTTTGGACTTTTCTCGCCTGCCCTGCGTTCAGTCAGATCGACTCACGAAGAGCGGCGCAAAGCAACGACGTGGCAAACGACTTTCCGGTAACCTTCACAGATATTGCCGGCGCGGCAGGTCTGTCGACTGCAACCATCTATGGCGGAATCGATCGAAAGCGATTCATCATTGAAACTAATGGCTGCGGCGTTGCTTTTTTCGATTATGACAATGACGGCTGGATTGATGTTCTAACTTTGAGCGGGACTCGTCTTGAAGCTGTTCTCGACGGAGCGAAACCAACCAACAGGTTATATCGCAACAATCGCAACGGCACATTTACCGATGTTACCGACGAGGCAGGCCTGAGGCGAAGCGGCTGGGCTTCGTCTGTGTGCGTCGGAGATTATGACAATGACGGTTACGACGATTTGTTCATAACTTACTGGGGTCAGAACGTTCTGTACCGCAACAACGGCGATGGTACCTTCAACGATGTAACGCATAAGGCCGGTTTGGCTACAAAGCAAACGCGCTGGGGATCAGGGGCCACATTCGTTGACTACGACCGAGATGGAAAACTTGATCTCTTCGTCGCCAACTACTTGAAATTCGACATTGCCACGACCCCAGAGCCTGGCAAGGGCCCGAATTGTACCTGGAAGGGCGTGGCAGTCAATTGTGGACCAAAGGGATTGCCCACTGACACAAATCTTCTCTATCGAAATAACGGCGACGGAAGTTTCACTGACGTGTCTGAGGGTTCAGGCATTGCCAAAGTTCGGGGTCGTTATTCGATGACGGCGACCACAATCGATTTCAATAACGATGGCTGGACGGATATTTACGTAGCCTGCGATTCGACTGCGAGCACTCTCTACAGTAACAATCGCGACGGCACATTTACAGATGTGGCCGTCGAGGCAGGTTGCGCTTACAACGAAGACGGTCAGGCGCAGGCTGGAATGGGAGTGGCAACAGGCGATTACAATAACGATGGCCTGATCGATATTCTAAAGACCCACTTCTCCGACGATTTACCCGCTCTCTACCGGAACAGCGGCCGAGGTTTTTTTGACGATGCGTCGAGAGCGGCGGGTTTTGATCACACTCGCTACGTCGAATGGGGCGCGGGTTTGACTGATTTTGACAACGACGGCTGGCCCGACATCCTGATCGCGACCGGCAATGTCTATCCGGAGGTTGAGAAGATTTTCAAGGAGTATCCGCATCGCGGCCCGCGCCTCATCTTTCAGAACCTTCGCAATGGCACGTTTAAAGAAGTAACAGCGCAGATGGGTCCTGGTATCCTGTCTGCTAAATCAAGTCGAGGCTGCGCGTTTGGAGACTTTGACAATGACGGCGATGTCGATGTGCTGGTGATGAACATGAACGAACCGCCCTTGTTGTTGCGGAACGAATACATCAACAAACGCAGTCGTGAAACTAACAACTGGCTAGAGCTGAAACTGATCGGCACGAAGTCAAATCGCTCTGCCATAGGAGCGCGGCTGTTATTGAAAACCGGATCGCGTCTACAGGTTCAAGAGGTCACCAGTCAGTCAAGTTACTACTCCCACAACGACTCGCGATTGCATTTCGGACTGGGACAGAATGAAAAAGCTGACGTGATAGAAATCCGTTGGCCCAGTGGTTTCACGGAGGCGCTCAGAGACGTGCCGGCTAATCGAATCGTTACAATTAGGGAAGGCAGTGGCGAGGTTAGATAGCGATCTAACGACCATCTACGGCAGAGGTTTCGTTCGCGGATTCAATTCTTTTGCCTTCTGGTAGGCAGCAAGGGCAGCCTGGCTTTGACCCGTCTGCTGAAGGGCCTGGGCAAGATAATAGTAAGCTTGCGCGTTTGTGGGATCGAGCTCGACGGCGGCTCGGAGTCTTTCCAGGGCGGCGTCAAATTTGCGGTCTTTCAAATGGGCCAGGCCAGTATTCGTAGCGAAAGTTGCAGCCTGTTGGTTTGATTTTAGCTTGTTGAGTCGCGCGGCCTCCTGGAACTCAACACGAGCGGCTGCAATGTCGCCTTTCTGCCTAAGGGCATTTCCGAGCGTGTTATGCGTCTCGGCTGCGTTTGGCGCAAACTGAAGCGCTTTGCGGAAAGCCGCTATCGCGCCATCCAAGTCTCCTTTCTGCTGCAACACGGTTCCCAACGCATAATGAGCTTCTGCATAGTCCTTCTTTGCGGCGATCGCAGCCTGGAATTCCGCCGCAGCATCCTCAAGCCTTGATTGTTGTAAAAGAATGACTCCCAGAACGTAATGGGCCTCGTGCAATGAGGGCTTAAGCGCCATGGCTTTTCGCAATTCGGCGCTGGCATCGTCCAACGCATCCTTCTGCTTCAGCGCAAGCCCCAGACCGTAATGCGCTTCGGCGTCATCCGGTGCAAGCGTGACCAGGTTCTGATACTGGGTCACGGCCGCCGCGTAGTCTCCTTTTTGTGTTAGCGCCATGCCAAGATTGTGATGGGCGACCAGATTATTTGGATCGAGTCGCAACACAGTCTTAAGTTCGCTGATGGCTGCTTCCGGATCACGCTTCTGGACCAACGCCAAACCGAGATCGTTATGCGCCGGAATAAAATCCGGCTTGAGCTTGATAACGTAGCGGAAAGCTTCGATAGCAGCATCAAAGTCCTCATTCTGCTGCAAGGCGAGTCCCATCGCGTGGCGCGCCTCGATCATGTCCGGCGCCAGTTTGATAGCTGTATCAAACTCGTTGATTGCATCTTCCAGCTTTCCCTTCTTTTGCAACGCCCGTCCGAGATAATAGTGAGCGTTGGTGTGGTTGGGCATGAGCTTCGCCGCGATTGCCAGGGCACTAATAGCGCCGTCGATGTCATTAGAAAACCAGCGGGCGGCGCCAAGATAGTATTGTGCTTCCGCAAGATCCGGTTTGAGCCTGACCGCGGTTTCAAATTCGGATATCGAATCTTGCAGCAAGCCTTTCACGCCAAGCGCGAAGCCAAGATATGAATGGCCTTCGGCGGCGTCTGGCTTTAGCCGGACTGCTTCCCGAAATCGGGCAATGGCCGACTCGAGATCGCCTTTCTGTTGATAAACCGCGCCTTGTAATAAGCGTGCTTCTGCTTCCGCTGGTTTCAGCGCGATAGCCTTATCACACTCCGCGATCGCGCCATCGAGATCGCCGGTTTGTTGTAGCACCGCAGCGAGTCCAAAATGGGCTTCGTAGTGGCGGGGATTGATTTGGATAGCCTTGCGAAACGAATCCGCGGCGGCTTTCATTTCGCCTTTCCTAGCCAGCGCTATGCCGAGTGCATTGTGAGCGTCGGCGAAACGCGGCTTCAGCTTTGTTGCTAGCGACAACTCAGCGATCGCCTGGTCCAACTCCTGCTTCTCCAAAAGTCGCATCCCGGCTTCATAGTGTTCATCCACTGCCAGGGTTGCGACTCTTCGCTGTTGCGCCTGAAGGGTATCAGGCGCGGGCAAAATAAGAGTAAACAGGATCAGGCCCGCCTGGAACGATAATTTAGAAAGTTGATATTTCATGATGGCCGGACTATTTGTTTAAGGACGCCATTCGCACGATGCCGGAGCCTTCTTTGACAGTGACAAGTTGGTTGGCGGCCACATCGTTGAAGGTATCAATTCTGCCGCTGGGCCAACGAATTTCAATACGCTTGGCAGATTTGTTCTTACCTAATCCAAAGTGGATACGCAGATCATTTTGCGAATAGTAACTTCCGCCGCTGCGCACTTCGTCAATCTGACTGCCATCGGACGTCACGCATGTGATGCGCGCGCCGATAGCATCACGATTTGATTTAGTGCCAATACCTTTGATCTTGATCCAATTGTTCTGATGGTTTGAGTCGGCACGCAGCAGCTCTGGGGGACCGTTTACCGAGTTGATCAGGATATCCATGTCTCCATCGTTGTCATAGTCGCCAAAGGCGGCACCACGAGATGCATTTGGTTGGAGGACAGCGTCTCCGGCTTCGCCGGACACGTCGGCAAAGCGACCGTTTTGGAGGTTATGATAAAGCACCTTCCGCTGAGCATATCCGGCTTCGGTCGTCAGCCTCTCCACTTCCGGATAAACGTGGCCATTGACGAGAAAGATATCGGGCCAACCGTCGTTGTCCACGTCAACGAAACCACAGCCCCATCCCAACCAACGAGTGTTGATTCCCATTCCAGCCTGAAAAGTGACATCGTCAAAGGCTGCCTTCCCTGTGTTGTGATATAACGACGGGGTATCGCCGGCGAAGTTAGTCTTGAAAATGTCCAGCCAGCCATCGCGATCATAGTCGCCGGCAGTTACACCCATCCCCGCCTGAGACTTCCCATCGATACTAAAAGCGCAGCCGGCCTCAACGCCAATGTCCGTGAAGGTTCCATTTTTGTTGTTGTGATAAAGAGCTGCCGGCGCTGAATCGTTAGCAACATAAATGTCGGGCCAGCCATCATTGTCGAAATCGCCCGTCACCACGCCGAGGCCATAGGTGCCATTGGTTTTGCTGATTCCCGCGCTCTCCGTAACCTCCACAAAAGAGCCTTTTCCGTTGTTGCGATAGAGCATGTTCACACCGCCTTGGAGGCCTGGTGGACCACACGCGACCATCACACCTTTGTAAAGACAGGGTCCGGTTTCAGGCAGGGGAGCAGTTTTCAGGTCAAGGTCGATGTAGCTGGCAACAAAAAGATCGAGAAATCCATCGCGGTCATAATCTACAAAAGCACAACCCGAGCCCCAGCGGGTACGATTATTCGCGACCCCGGCTTTCGCTGCCAACTCCGTAAACGTACCGTTGCCGCTGTTATGGTAGAGGGCATTTTTGCCGAAACTACTGACAAACAAATCGTCAAATCCGTCGTTGTCATAATCACCCACGCATACACTCTGTCCCCACCCGGTGCGGACCAACCCGCCTTTTTCGGTAACGTCCGTAAAGGTGCCGTCGCCATTATTGCGGTAGAGACGATTAGTCGCTTTTAGATTCGCCGGCAATCCATCCAGGCGCGTACCATTCACCAGAAAAATGTCCTGCCAGCCATCGTTGTCATAGTCTATGAAAGCAGCGCCACTCCCCGTGGTTTCTAAAAGATATCTGTTCTTATGTTCGTCACCATAGATAGTCGTGGCTATGAGGCCGGCCTGTGGAGCTACGTTTGTGAACTTCACCCCGAGTGGGTCGTTCGTCCTGGATGGTGTCAGGCTCTGGCCGTTAACATCCGCCGAGCAGAGCATTAGACAAGCGAGGACCAACCAAATCTGACTCTCGCGCAGATTCAAGAAGCGCGGGCGAGAAGTCGAGTTAATAGCAGCACACGTTCTCATTGACATGATGGGATCGAGTGGAAGACAGTCCAATAGTTCCAACCTTATAATCGGTGCGATGGTGCGTCAAGCGGCAACAGTCTTACTGAAAAGGAAAAAGTTTGAACGGTCCGCAACTATCATAATTGGCAGTTAGCCTCAAACTCCATCACACTCGAAAGTATTCTCCGACTTGAACTGGATGTCGCTTCTGACAGATGATGACGCCCTATTTTCAGGAGGCACATAGTGAAGGACCGCTGGAGCTGCTGCAGACTGTTCTGCTTGATTCTCATTTTCGTCGCTCCTGCGGCAGCGTTCTCCCAAACTCCAGCCGATCGTAACCTCGTAACCAGGTTTGAACTCCGGAAGAGCGGCCTTGAACTAGAGCGGCGAACTCAAGTGGGCAGCTTTTTTGATGTGGTCGGCCATAAGTCAGCCGTACTTGGCTACGAAAATCGCCCGCTGGAGGCGTGGGTCTATCCCTTGAAGATCCTCGACGATTTTGAGCTTTCATTTCGCATCGAGGGCTATCCACTCGAATTTCGCGGCCCAGACATTGCGGTTCGGATCAACGTCCGCCCCGAAAGCACTATATTTACGTACTCGCACTCCGCGTTCACCGTGCGGCAGATTATTTATGCCCCGGTTGATGAGCCTGGCATCATCATGCTCCTCGAGGTAAAGACTGTCTTGCCAATGACCGTGACAGCCTCATTTCGACCGCGACTGAAACTCGCATGGCCTGCGGGCTTGATGACCGGAAATCTGGAGTGGGATGAGACGCAGCATGCCTATTACATCACGGAAGAGTCAAAACGGTTCGTTGGCATGATTGGCTCGCCCGCAGCGCGAGACATCTCTGTTATGCCTTACCAGGAGGAACCGCGGGACGTGCCCGTTCGATTGGCCATAGAACCCTCTGCAGATGCACTCAAGTCCCACTTCATTCCGATTGTCATTACCGGCAGTGTTGAAGGGCGCGATAAAGCAAAGGAATCTTACCAGCGTCTGCTGACTTCCGCTCAGGCACTCTATGACAAAAATGTTTCTTACTACCACCGGTTACAAAACGAGACAACCAATATCACGACGCCCGATGAACGTTTGAATCGGGCCTTCGCATGGGCGAAGGTCGGTATCGATAAGGGAATTGCAACCAATCCTTTTCTGGGTACGGGGCTCGTCGCCGGGTTTCGCACCTCGGGCGATAGCGAACGACCAGGCTTTGCCTGGTTCTTTGGGCGCGACGCTCTCTGGACCTCCTTTGCCATCAACTCGTATGGCGACTTTGGAACTACCAGAACAGCTTTGGAATTTCTGAAGAAGTTTCAGAGGGCGGATGGCAAGATTCCGCACGAGATCTCGCAGAGCGCGTCACTGATTCCATGGTTTACCGATTACGAATTCCCGTGGAACAGCGCCGACGGCACACCACTCTATGTGATTGCCCACGGCGATTACTGGCGGGCCAGCGGCGACAAGGATTTTCTTCGGACCAACTGGGATTCTATAGCCAAGGCTTATCGTTTCTCCGCTGCCTCTGACACGGACGGGAATCAACTGATTGAGAATTCAACGAAAACGAAGTTTGGCCACGGCTGGGTTGAGGGTGGTGGACTTTATCCGCCACATGAGGAAATCTACATGCAGGGTCTGTGGATCGAGGCATCGCGCAGCCTGGCCGAGATGGCGGATGCTCTCGGCGATGCTGCGCTGGCCGGGACGGCGCGTGGTAATGCCGAGCGAACACGCCTCGCGATGGAGCAAACCTACTGGCTCGCTGATCGATCCTATTACGCATTCGCAACAAAGCGCCCCCCAGCCGAGCCGCCCAAAGCAGATCCTGGACCTAATCGGGCCGTACGCCAGACCCGCATGGAGGAACTGAGCAAGGCCAGAATCATCGACGAAGATACCGTCCTGCCTGCCGTCCCGCTCTGGTGGCGCACCATGATGGATGATCGTGCGCAATTGGAGCTGGATCACCTGGGCAGCGGACAAATGACGACCGACTGGGGATCGAGAATCATCTCGAATGAGAGCAAACTTTACGATCCACTCTCCTATCACTACGGCTCGGTCTGGCCGCTCTTCACCGGCTGGACCAGCAGGGCCGCCTATGCGTACGGCCGTCCTCACGTGGGTTACCAGGCATTGATGGCCAATGCGCTGTTGACTTACCCCTGGGCGCTTGGTTACGCGACGGAGTTGTTATCCGGTGATTTCAATGCTCCTTTTGGCCGCTCGTCGCATCATCAGATCTGGTCTGAGGCAATGGTAGTAACGCCCACTATTCGCGGATTGCTGGGTATTGAGGTTTCCGCGGCCGGCAAAGAGCTTCGATTTGCGCCACAGTTGCCAATCAACTGGGATCGAGTGGAAGTACGGAATGTCGCCGTAGCCAACGGAAGATATGATCTCGATTTTTTGCGGGCTGCTGGTCGCATGGTGATTATGACAAGGCGTTCCGCGAATTTACCGGCGGCGGCTGGCAAAGTGCGATTTACGATCGCGCCTTCGTTTCCTCTCGACGCGCGTGTTCGTAGCGTGACTGTGCAAGGACGCCGAGTCAATTTTGAGAAATTCCGCACAGGTGATACGCAGAGAGCATCAGTCAGCTTCGATGCAGATCAACAGAGTCTGGAGGTAGTGTTTAGATATGACGAAGGCACCGACGTTTATGTAGACCAGGAGATTCCTGTACCAGGAGCCCAGAGTCAGGGCCTGCGTGTTCTGCGCTCGAAGGCCGAGGCTGGAGGCTTGCACCTTGTCTTTGAAGGCCTCGCTGGTCGTTCTTATACCTTGCCGGTCCGTAGCCCACACCAACTGGCCGAGATAGCGGGCGTCCGCGTAACAAACCGTAGCGCCAATCAGGAGCTAATTGTGCAATTTGAAGGTCCGGCTGACACCTATGTTCGCCGAGAACTTACCATACCGTTTCGGAAGAGAATGAAGTAACCAGCAATGTTTGGGTCCAACTGCTAATTACGATAGTTGTGTTATCAATATGCGCACGGTTCAAACTGCGTTAGTTCCAGCAGGACGCACAGAGAAAGCTCAAACCAGGACATTATCAACAGCCACAAGGAACGCAAAAGTGAAACATTTATATTTGTTAATTCTGATGTTTGCCGTTCCATTTGTTTTGGCGGCTTGTCAAACGGAAAATAAGACCGGCACAACCGAAAAGCCACAATCCAGCTCTCAAAGTGACACCACGGCCAATGGTTACACCAGAAAATGGTGGAAAGAAGCGGTCGTCTATCAGATTTATCCGCGCTCGTTCAAGGATTCCAACGGCGACGGTATCGGTGATCTAAAAGGTATTACTTCACAACTGGATTACATTAAGGGCTTGGGCGTGGACGTTATTTGGCTTAGCCCGATGTACGACTCACCGAACGCGGATAATGGTTACGACATTCGCGACTACCGCAAAATAATGACCGAGTTCGGCACGATGGCAGATTTTGACGAGCTGCTGAAGGGCGTGAAGCAGCGCAACATGAAGATGATTCTCGACCTTGTAGTGAACCATTCCAGCGACGAGCACGCCTGGTTTGTTGAGAGTCGTAAGTCAAAAAACAATCCCTACCGCGACTACTACATTTGGCGGCCCGGCAAAGACGGCAAGGAACCCAATAATTGGACGTCGTACTTTTCCGGTCCGGCCTGGAAGAAAGATCCAGCAACAGGCGAATACTACCTGCACCTCTTCGCGGAAAAGCAGCCTGATCTAAATTGGGAAAATCCGAAAGTGCGCCACGAAGTCTACGACATCATGAAGTTTTGGCTTGATAAGGGTGCGGACGGCTTCCGCATGGATGTGATTCCGTTCATTTCAAAAGATCAGAGCTTCCCGGATTTTCCTAAAGATTACGACGGCAATTTCGGCAAAGTCTATGCTTCGGGACCGAAACTCCATGATTACATCCAGGAAATGAATCGGGAAGTATTGTCGAAATATGACGTAATGACCGTTGGTGAAGCTGCGGGCTGGACGCTCGAGAAGACGCCTTTGCTCGTGGACGAAAGACGCAATGAATTGAACATGATTTTTCAGTTCGACGTCGTCGGCATTGACCGTCAGCGGTGGCGAAAAAAACCATGGACCTGGCGCGACCTTAAGGCGATCTACACCCGCTACGACAAGGCTCTGGATGTACATAGTTGGAATACGGTCTTTTTGTCTAACCATGACAACCCGCGTGTGGTTTCTCACTTCGGTGACGACTCCCCACCGTATCGCTTAGCTTCAGCGAAAGCGTTGGCGACGATATTGCTGACGCAGAAAGGCACGCCGTTCATCTATCAAGGCGATGAACTTGGGATGACCAACTATCCTTTCACGAAGATCGAAGAGTTTGATGATATTGAGGTGAAGAATGCCTGGAAGGCTGAGGTTTTGACCAAACAAGTCGACGCAGCCGAATATATCGCTCACCTAAGGAAAACCAGCCGCGACCACTCCCGTACGCCAATGCAGTGGGACGACTCCGCAAATGGAGGTTTTACTACCGGCGCTAAAGCATGGCTTGCGGTGAATCCAAATTACAAAGAGATCAATGCCAAACAGGCTCTGGCGGACCAGAACTCGATTTATAATTATTTCAAGAAATTGCTCGAGTTGCGGAAGAAGACTCCCGCACTGATATACGGCGACTACAAAGACGTCGACCCGGAGCATCCCTCAATCTTTGCTTATACGCGCTCACTCGGAGCGGATAAGTATTTGGTCGTTCTAAATCTTTCAAAAGACAATGTGGCGTACACGCTGCCCGAAGGCTTGAAAGCAGGTCAGTTGGCGCTTTCAAACTCAGACGCCAAAGAAGAAAATGTTACGGCGTTGAATTTGAAGGGTTGGGAAGCGAGAATTTATCGGCTATAGATTCCTTAAAAACTCGACAGTGCATTACGCTGAAGCGTGGGAGAAATGGCTGCGCAGTTGCCTTTGCGAACTCTTTCAGAGTTCGCGAGTAGTATGGTTGGAACTGGAATCCCAGGGTTGCCGCAACCTGGGCTGAAATTAGCCAACACTTTCAGCGTAATTTGCAAAGGAACAAGAAAAACCCATGAGAAAAGGACTACTCATCCTCTTCGTTTTGCTTTTGAGCCTCGATACCTTTGCTCAAAACGTGCGGTCTCCCAATGGAAGACTATCCCTTTCTTTCGCGTTGAGCGGCGACGGTGAGCCTACCTACACGCTTTCCATCGGTGAAAAAGCGGTCATTCTAAAAAGCAGGCTGGGTATTGAACTGAAAGAACTGCCCGCCTTTACCAAAGGCTTCACCATCGCCAAAGCCGACCCATCCCAGATGGACGAAACCTGGGTACCGGTATGGGGAGAGGAAAAACAGATTCGCAATCATTACCGAGAACTAGCAGTCACGCTTCAACAAGCGTCCGTCAATAACCGAAGGATGATTATCCGCTTCCGACTTTTCGATGATGGTCTGGGATTTCGCTATGAATTTCCTGAACAGAATGACTTGAAGTATTTCATCGTTTCGGATGAGAAGACGGAGTTTAACCTAACCGGTGACCATAAAACCTTCTGGATTCCTGGGGATTACGATACCAACGAGTATGCCTACTCAACCACCAGACTCAGCGAAATAGATGCAACAAAGGGGAAGGCTGTCCAGGAGATTGCCTTCAAATCACCCATCGCCGCCAATGCCGTGCAGACGCCGTTGATGATGAAGACTTCTGATGGGTTATACATCAACATTCATGAGGCAGCTCTGGTTGATTACCCGGCTATGGACTTGATGGTGGATAGGCAGACGTTTGGACTGTCTTCACACCTGGTGCCCGACGCAGTCGGCAACAAGGCGTACCTGCAAGCCCCAGCTAAAACTCCGTGGCGCACGATTGTAGTGAGCGACAAGGCGGCGGACATTCTGGCTTCCAGGCTTATTTTGAATTTGAGTGAGCCTTCCAAAATCAAGGATGTGAGCTGGATCAAGCCCCAGAAATATGTAGGCATTTGGTGGGAAATGCACGTCGGCAAAGCTGGCTGGAATTACGCCGATGTCGGCAACATAAAATTACCAGATACAGATTGGGCAAGCCTGAAACCTAATGGTAAACACGGCGCGACCACTGCGAATACAAAACGGTATATAGACTTTGCCGCTCAGCACGGCTTCGACGGTGTGCTGGTAGAGGGTTGGAATGTGGGCTGGGAAGACTGGTTCGGTAAGTGGAAAGAGGATGTCTTTGACTTCGTGACCCCCTATCCCGACTTCAATGTCACCGAACTCCAGCAGTACGCATCAGCAAAGCACGTCAAACTTATCATGCACCACGAGACTTCAGCCTCGGTGACAAACTACGAACGCAGGATGGACGAAGCTATTCGCTTCATGAAGCAACACGGATACGACTCGGTCAAAACAGGATACGTCGGCAGGATTATTCCGCGGGGCGAGCATCATGACGGTCAATGGATGGTGAATCATTATGTCAGGGTCGCAGAAAAGATGGCCCAAAATAAAATTATGCTGGATGCTCATGAGCCGGTCCGCCCGACGGGATTGCACCGTACTTACCCAAACTGGCTTGCTTGTGAAGCGGCCAGGGGCAACGAGTTTAACGCGTGGAGTGTGGGCAACCTTCCCGAACACGAAACGATTTTACCGTTCACCCGCTTGATGGGTGGGCCGATGGATTACACACCAGGAATCTTCCAAATCAAACTCGATCATTACCAAGCGGGCAAGAAGGAACAGGTGCATACCACCCTGGCCAAGCAGTTGGCTTTATACGTAACCATGTACAGCCCCTTACAAATGGCAGCCGATTTACCAGAAAACTATGAGCGTTTTATGGATGCGTTCCAGTTCATCAAGGACGTGCCAGTTGACTGGGACAATACCAGGATTTTAGAGGCAGAGCCGGGTGACTATATCGCTATCGCGCGCAAGACTAAAAACAAAGACGAATGGTATATCGGGTCGATCACGGATGAGCAGCCTCGTATCTCAAATCTCTCCTTGAGCTATCTCACTCCAAAACGCTGGTATGTGGCTACCCTCTACGCCGATGCTGCCAATGCCCATTGGGAAAATAATCCAATGGCATATCAGATTCAGAACTTTCTGGTAAACGACCAAACCAGACTGAAAATCAATTTAGCGAGTGGCGGTGGTGCCGCGATCAGCTTGAAACTCGCGTCCGACCAGGATTTGAAAAAATGGAAGCCCTATCAATAATCGGCAGGGTCTTAGTTTGTCTTCTGCCCGAAGTCTTAAAGTCTCGATTTTTTTTGCGATTTGAAGTTTAGGTTGCCGGTAATGCAACGTTCTCAAGGAGAAATATGAATATGACAGAGAAACCAAAAGCCAGGAAACATTTCCTCTTTCTCATAACAATTTTATTAATCTTTTCTCCGTTAACCTCATCTGAATCCGCGCCGGATAAGGCGTCCGCAACGCAACTTCAAGCAATCCAGAAATATATCAAGCAAAGCTGGCATACCTTGACACGCTCTAGTGCACAGCTTGCCAAGGCCGCGCCGGATCCGAAATTCAAAGTTCCAGCTGACGGGCGCTGGCCGGTGTATGTTTCACGCCGGGAGAATATCAAAAGAATAGAAGAGACCTTACGCGTTCAAATGCCGGCCGCGGATTTTGCTCACATCCAACTTCGACAACTGCCAGAAAATCCGGCGGAAATCAAAGAGCACGGATTGCTTTATCTTCCTTACCCCTATGTAGTGCCGGGCGGGCGCTTTAACGAGATGTATGGCTGGGATAGTTATTTCACGCAGGTTGGGCTGGTGCGTGATGACGAGATGACACTAGCCAAAAACATGACTGACAACTTTCTTTACCAAATAGATCATTATGGGAAAATACTAAACGCGAATCGCTCCTATTATCTCTCGCGATCGCAGCCTCCTTTTCTGACTCAGATGATCCTCAACGTCTACCGCAAGGAGCATGAAATTGGCTGGCTGCGAAGCACTGTTCCGGCAATCGAGAAATATTACCGCTTCTGGATCGAAGAACCCCACCTCACTAAACAAACAGGTCTTTCACGATATTATGATCTCGGTGATGGCCCAGCACCGGAAGTTTTGTCGGGCGAGCGAGACCAGCAGGGGCGAGACCACTACGATCTTGTCAAGGAGTATTACCGCACGCATGATGTTAAAGAGTACGATCTGGGCCAATACTACGACAAAGAGAAAGACCAACTAACCGACCTTTTCTACAAAGGCGACCGCACGATGCGAGAATCGGGTTTCGATCCTTCAAATCGATTCGGGCCCTTCAGCATTGATATCATCCATTATGATCCGGTGTGCCTTAACTCGTTGCTCTACCTGATGGAGACGGATACGGCAGAGATACTAAAAATACTTGGCCGGCCACGTCAGGCGCGCGTCTGGACTAAGCGTGCTGAAGAGCGACGTCAAAGGATTAACCGCTTGATGTGGCATGAACAGGATGGTCTTTACTACGACTATAACTTTGCCACGAAGCAAGTGCGGCGCTATCCGTTCGTGACTACCCTTTATCCGCTTTGGGTTGGCGTTGCTGACAAGAGCCAGGCCGCTCGTATCGTGGCTAACCTTCATCTTTTTGAACGACCGGGCGGACTTCTCACCAGCACCAGCGTGACGGGCAGCCAATGGGACGCTCCGTTTGGCTGGGCGCCGACGGAAATGATTGCCATCCAGGGACTGCGTCGCTACGGATACAATAAAGAAGCAGATCGCGTCACTGCCAATTTTCTTTCCACGATTCTGAAGGAATTCATCCAGCACAACACGATTGTGGAAAAGTATGATGTCGAGCGACGTGAATCGGAGGTCAGTGCGGGACTGAAGTTTGGCTACAAATCGAATGAAATCGGGTTTGGCTGGACCAATGCCGCGTTCGTCGAACTGTATTCGCAACTGCCTGCAGCCAGAAAAGCAGACGTGCGGGAGCTCGGGGGAGTTAAAGTGCCCTGAACTAAGTTATAACATGGCATTGCCAACGGCTGGTGCGCAGAAAAGCCCATTGTTTGGAGCTGGAGGTTTGCCTACTCGCCGGGTGTGCTCATAAAAAGAAGGAGGAGCCCTTCGGCTTCTCCTTCTTTTTGGTTCTGGACGGCGTTACGTTCTGGCTGAAGGGAACGCCGGCTCAGGTTCCGACTATTAAGTAGCTAGAACTTAAACTTCAGACCGAATTGGAAATTGCGTTGCGGGTCTCCACCGCCGTAAGCCGTATTCGAGATGACTCCCGCATGGGCATTGGGGTTAGCCGGATCCCCGATAAATGTGTCGGGTTGGTCGAGGTTGACGTGGTTGAAGAAATTCACAACCTCAATGCGAAACTCCAGCTCCTTAGTTTCAGTGAAAAGGAACTTTTTGAATAGCGAGGCATCGGTTCTCCAGTATCCCGGCCCCCGTAGCGCGTTTCGCTTTAAGTTGCCAAATGTTCCTACGGCCGGTTTCGCAAAGACAGTGGGATCGAAGTAGCGCTCTCGAGGACCACCGGTGTTTGCATCGCCGACTATGTTAGGACGGTTCGGACCTGTGTCTGAGATTCCGCTGGTATCGAAGCCGACATTGAACGGCAATCCGCTTTGAATCGATGTATTCGAGTTGAATTGCCATCCGCCAACCAACATGTCCATACGTTTTGACGCATTCGCGAAGTATCGCTTGTTACGCCCGAAGGGCAATTCAGCCACCTGTGACAAAACGAAAACGTGGGTGCGATCAAAATCAGCGGGACCATAATTCACCTTTCGGTCGATGAAAAAGTAGTCGCGGTCGTAATTGGTTGATCGCTGGTACGTATAGTGAGCAAGAAATGAATAACCGTCACTGAAACGCTTCGTCAGTTTAGTTTGAAACGCGTTGTAATGGTTATCACCACCGTCACTATAGAGAAGAACGTCTTGCGTCCAGCCGAATCTGTTGAAGAAGACACGGCGGTTATTCCTCGGGACATTCGGGAACCCTTCCAAAGTAGGCTGGTTGCCTTCACAGTCAGGGTTATTACCGCAGAACACGTGCGTGCCCTTGTTGCCAACGTAGGCTGCTTCAATGGAAATTGACTTACCCAACTGGTGCTGGACAGTCACGTTCCACGCGTCAACCGTGGGAAGTGTCTGCTTGAAATTGACAACACGCGGCGTGACTCCATCCGGCAGGAAGAACCGCCCGTTTGATGGCAGCGATGCATTCGGCACGCCGCCCCGATTGGGAGGCGCAGTAAGGCCGAAGAAATTGGTGAACGCCGGCGGGCCTTGCGCCAGGGTGAAGACAGCCACCTGTCCGTTGCTGCCTGAAAGATTTTGGATGCCCAGAACCGGCAGGTTCTGTGTAACGGTATGGCCGAAGACAGAGCCGAACACGCCGATGTCATAGCTGCGACCGTAGCCCGCTCGCACCACTGTCTTCTCACTTAGCTGATAAGCGATCCCGAGGCGAGGCGCCCAGTTCAAGCTATTCTCGACACCACCATTGAGGTTGTTGTCCCCGACTCCGGCTACAATGACTTCTCCAGTTGCTGTGTCGGGGAAGCCGCCGTTGCCTGCTGCATTAACACTCTGTGGGTTGATGACGTCTAATCGCAGACCATAAGCAATAGTGAGCTTCTGGTTTGGGCGCCAAGTGTCTTGTCCATAGTAAAAATGACGCCACTGCCGCTCTCGCGCTTCCGTGCTTGTGCTGACGAAGCGCTTGAAGAAAGTCACATCTCCGATCAGGAACGTCGCAATCCCAAGTCCCTTGGCTTGAAGCTGACCATTCACTACCTGGCCGGTTCGATTCTCGCTGAAGGAGAGCTCGCCAGATCGATGGTTATCGCTAGGCACTCGCAAGTTTAATGCGCGGCGGATATCAACGCCGAACTTAAAGGTGTGATTGCCCCGAGTCTTCAGCAGATTGCCGACGAATTGGTATTGTTTCTCTTGCTCATCCAAGGGACAGTTACAACGTCCGGCGAATTCATCCAGCCCGGAGCCGAAAGTGAAACCGCGGTCGCCCTGGACAAAACCCTCAAACAGGCCCGACGTAAAACCATCGTCGAGATTCAACCCGGGAACGCCTGCATCTGCTGCCGGCTTCGTGCCGAAATCGTTGGGCAGCACAGCGACTCCGTATTTGAAGAACCCAAAGCGGAAGTCAACCAACATGCTCGATGAAATAGTGTAGTCAAAACCTATCGCCAAACTGTGATTACGAACTTTCGAGGTGCCGCCAAGCGCCACTAACTGCTGGCCGCCACCCGCGCCGAAAGCTTGTGAACCATTCCGCTTGAAGTTGGCGAAGCTATACCTGCCAAACAGATTCAAGTTGCTCGAGAGCCGACCATCGATGCGAACATCGAAGGTATCATTGTTGAAAACCTCGTTACCGGAGGCAACATAATTGTTGCGAGTTCCATTGTCTGTCCCCGGTGCGTTAGGTGTAGGGATCAGTTTCAAGAGATTCAGAGCCTGCTGTGATTGCCGGATGGCTGGAATCACATTGCCGGGAAACTGCAGGCCAGTTACCGGGTCAAAGATGTTTACACCATAAGCACTCAAGTTCCCAGTCCGCGCTGCAACTGTCGGAACTGTGAGCAAGCGGGATCCGCCAATCTTGCTGCGCGTTCCCTGATAGTCGCCGAAGTAAAAGAATTTATCTTTTATAATCCGACCACCAATAGATCCTCCAAACTGGTTCTTCAAACTACCGGGTATAAACTGACCAGTAAGTGGATCCTTCTGGAATTGGGTGAAGGGATTCCGTGCTTGAAGAACATCATTCTGCCGGAACTCGAAGATGCTGCCGTGAATGTCGTTGGTGCCCGATTTGGTTTGCACCGAAACGACCCCGGCGATTGCCTGGCCAAACTCAGCATCATAATTCTGCGAGGTGATCTTGGTTTCGCCAATTGCCTCGAAGTTTGGGTTGATAACGATGATGCCAAGAATTGGATCGCGGTTCTCAGTGCCATCCAGTTGGTAGCCCGTACCACTGAAGTGCTGACCATTGACCATGATCTGCGTTGAACCTTGCGGATTTTCGCTCGCTGCGTGCTGCCATTGAAGCTGCTGCGAGCCCGGCGTCAGCAGAATGAACTTTGTGAAGTTTCGATCGAGAATGGGTAAATCGGTGACCTGGCGTGTCTCGAAGGTCGTGGCTACATCAGCGCGGTCGGTCTTGAGGACTTGTCCTTCGGTCGCTGAGATTGTCACCGTTTCACTGACTTGCCCGGTCTCGAGTGTGACGTCGGTTTTGGACTGAGTATCAAGACTAACGACAACCGAGGGAACTTCACCTTTCTTGTAGCCAGCCTTCTCGATTGTCACCTTATATGTTCCGGGCAGCAGCCGGTCTTTCACAAACAATCCAGAATCATTGGTCTGAACAGTGTCTGAAGTATTTCGGTCGATGCTCGTGATAGTTACAGCGGCAGCTGGAACGACCGCTCCTTGAGCGTCGGTCACGGTACCCGAGATGCTTCCGTACACCGCCTGGGCATGAGTCTCATGCGCCAGCCCAGTCATGAGTAGTAGGCCAAGCAAAAGCAACGGAAGTTTGTTTCTCAACGCTGGCCTGAAATCCTGTGTTGGGCGTAATATTTTTCTCATGGTCGTTCCTCACGTGCCGACGAAAAGTCGAGATACGGTTAGAGCTCTTGTTAGGCCAAGAGCACAAGCTCCGCCAGGTAGGTCAAGAGTCGCTGACAAATGTCAGTGACTTGTTGCTGTTTTGTCAGTTCGGGTTTAAGGAACCTTCCTTTTGAAAGCCTGGGGATGCGCTATCTCAAAAGTGGTGTCTGACAGTTTGTTGCCTTAACAAACGAAGTGTTTAATACACTTTCACGGACGTGTCAATAGTTTTCTGGGGCTGCGGAAGAAATATTTATAGGCCAGGGCCGCAAGTAACCTGTGGAAACGCTGCCTTTCAAGCGGCGAATCCAGCAGCAAACTTACTCGCGAGCACGAGGCTAAGTGCCCCTCTTAAAGTAGGTTTGTCTCCCAATGTCGAAGGCAAAATTCGCGCGGAAGGAAGTTCCCGGCGAACGCTTTGGTCGATGGCTTCATTAAGTGCACTTTCAACCAGGTCCCAGACGCGCACAATCTCTCCACTCACTACGACCGCTTCTGGATTGAAGCCAACAATCAGGTTTGAAATCCCCACGCCGAGGCATCGCGCAGTATCGATTAGCGCTGCTTTTGCGTTAGCCTCACCGCCAAGTGCGCGGTCGACCAATTCTCTGAAGCCGAGGACAGCCGGGCCTTGGCCGTTGGCTAATTTCATGTAACGAGCGACGGCTGCACGCTCGCAGGAAAAAGCCTCCCAGCAATTGTGATTGCCGCAAGAGCACGGGACTGGCGCGTTAGTGCCAATTATCATGTGTCCAAACTCGCCAGCCGCCCCGCGTTGTCCGCGGTAAACCTGGCCACCGAAAATGATTCCGGTACCCACGCCTTCTGCCACCAGCACGAGAATGAAATCTCGGGCATCGCACACCTCCAGCCGCCCAAACCAAAGCTCGGCGAGCGCCACGGCGTTAGCGTCGTTGTCTATGACGACTGGCAACCCAACGGCGCCGCTGATCACTTCAGACACAGAAACGTCTCGCCACTTGAAGTAGGGAACGTAAATAGCGTTTCCCGTCGAAGGATCAACTAGTCCAGGAAGACTTACCCCCACCGCTTCGATGGAGACTTTACTCTGTCCCGAGAATTCTCGAACGAGATCAATCACTTCGTTGAGAGTTTTGTCCGGATCAGGATCGGTCAAAAACTCCTTCTGCTCGATAACACGGCCCGCCAGATCACTGGTCGCGACTGTGGTGCAGGTGGGCGTAATCGCGACTCCGATGGCGATGGCCTCCTTCGTTCTAAGCCTTAGCAACGTTGGCCTGCGGCCTCCGGTTGACTCTCCTTCCCCAACCTCTTCAACCAGGCCCTCCATAGTCAAAGCCTCGACAATGACCGAGACAGTTGAACGATGCAAATCCGCTTCGCGCGAAATTTCAGCACGAGAAATTGGCTCGCGTTCACGAACGTAATTCAATACGATCTGGCGATTAATATCGCGGACGGTATCGCGATGGGCGGCTTGGGTTTTTCTTAGATCAAGTCGTCGCAAGTTTTGAAGCTCCAGTCGGGAGAGAGCCATCTTCGGCTATCGCAGATCTGACATCCTGGATCTCAGATCTTAAATATGGAAGAATCTGCCCTCTCAAATCGTGTGGCTAGTTGCCGGCGCCCTTACCTTGAATGATGATTACGGATTTATCAATTGCTGGCATGTAGAACGCCTCTGCGGCCCATTGGCCCACTGATTTTATAGTTTGAGTAAGCGACGGTTCAAACTCGACAGGCGGCAGGTAGCCGATGGTGAAATGAAGTCGCTTCCGATTATAGATCTCGATTAAATGCTGGACCGAAGTTTAATAGCTCGGCGAGCGTTTCATCGTCGTTCATGAAAAACCTCTTCGTACTTGAGGGTGCGCATTCAGAGACGGCGACCTGCCGGAAACACGAACGCACATGCGGCATCTCTTCATCGAATGCCCTCAGATTCCACAGACCAAGCGCCTACGGATCTCAAGTGCCTTTGAGATCGAAAGTAGAGTTTTGTTTATCTAGGGGGGCTGTTTCGAAGTTTTCAGTGCGCGTTTCAGGTGGCAAAGGCATCCAGGCGGTTGAGGCAGACGGCGACAAGAAGCGCCAGGAGATAAGCGGCTGCTCCCATCCAAAAGCTGTAAGTAAAACCATAGGTCATCGAAATAATCATTGAGACGGATGACCCGAAAACCGACGCCACGCCATTTGCCGCCCACGCCCAGGCAACAAAATCATCACCGTTGCGCCCAATAGTACGTAGCGCTGTCGGAAACGGAATCCCCATCAACAGACCTAGCGGCGTTATTAAAACAGCGGCCAACAATATTTTTGGCACCGTCTCCATGCCTAGCGTGAGGTTGATCAAAGGACGCAGCGCAACTGCGTAGAGAAAAAGCACGGCGCACAGAAGAGGAAAGACGCGCATTAGCGTGCTCGAAGCGTTCCACCTGCCCGCGATGAGGCTCCCGACCCCGCTCGCCAGGAGCATGGTGAACAGCACAACCGAGAGGGAGTACACCGGATAGCCCAGGAAGAGGTTGAAGCGCTGTAATAGCACCAGCTCAATTGTGATAAAGCCGAAGCCGAGACAGGAAAAGTAAAGGGTCCAAAGCACCGACCTTGAGCGCTGACGAATGACAGGGTTGTGAAATTGCGACCCCCCACGTTGTTTTCGCCACCCCGTGAGGCGCACGAGCGGCCACGACATCAGCGCGATGGTGCAGAGCGCCGACAGCATCAGCGAGGCGAGCAGAGCTTGCCCGCCCAAAGTCATAGTGGCACTGCCGGTCGGAGATGTAGCCAGTCCCAAACGTTGCGCCAACCATGCCGCGACGGGTACGCGGTCGAAAAAGAATGGCCTGTCGTCGTATACAGCGGAGATGTCGTATGGGTAATCGGCAACGAACTGTGCGTAGCGTGAACCGAGCAATTCGTGAAACTCGTTCGGCGCGACGCCACGCTTGAGATCGTCCGGCGCGTAAGTGACGACGAAGTCCATCTCCGTGGCCCACGCTCTTAACCTCGCCAGTTCGTCCTCCGCGAATGGAGAGCGCTTAATCAGAACTGTGCAAAGCACCCCGCCGCCGTCGCCCAGATCGTGTGTGCGAACGATGAAGATATGCTGCGACGGTTCAGAGACGTTTTCAAGCTTGAGTGCTTCCACGGCCAGAGTGACAACACGCAGCGTTTCGGCAGGCGGTTTAAAGAACCATCGCGAAAACGCAATCACGCCATCGGGGGAGAGGTGGCGCAGATAATCCGCGAAGGCTTCGACCGTGTAAAGATTGCTCTCCGTAAGCGCGTAGGCCCCGGCTGTAGAAGCTGCCCACGTATCTACCAGGCTCGCCTGAATGAGATCGTAGGGCTCCCTTTCGTGACGTAGAAAGCTTCGCCCTTCGTCGTGCACAATTCGTACGCCCGGGAAGTTGTCGTAAAGCCCGCCCGTGAAATCCTTAAACTGCCCTCTCATTAACTCTATTGTCAGCGGATTTATCTCGACTGCGGTCACTGGACTGCTTCCCATTTGCAGGGCGGTCAGTATGTCGCGCCCGCCACCCGCGCCGAGCACTAGCACCTTGCGGTAGCGGCGCATTGAGTAGGGAGCGGCAGTCACGTCATAGCGGAGATGCCGCAAGCGGCTTAGGTCGCCGTCGAAGCGCGTGACCTGTGTTGCCGCGTTGGCGTCGTAGCGCAGGTACACTTCCGCGATCCGGAAGGCGGGATCGAGCTTCCCGCTCAAACCACGCGCTTCTGGCCGGTGCGGTTCTCGGAAATCTCGAGTCGCTGTGGATGCCACTACTTCGACGCGAGAGAAAGAATTCCATTTCAAGGCGAGCGTTGGGGGCTGCTGCAAGCCTTTTATCACGCGAATTTCATAGAAGTTCCAGAGCTGGTTGGCGATCGCCGTGAGGAAGAGCATGCCGCTGAGCAACATTGCAGTCAAAGACACTCGTGGCAGGTGACGCCATGAGAAAACGACTGCGGCGAACGCTGCAACGCCCGCGCCGACGAGCACCGCAGTGGGTGCGCCAAGCCAATTAGTCAATGGGATAAACAGCATGCACGCCAGCGCGGCGCCGAGCAGATCGAAGAAGTAGAGGCGGTTTGCCTGCTCGACCCTGTGCTTCAAAATTAGGGCAACCACCAGTCCGCCAGCCACGAAGGGTACAAGACAGAAGAGATAGATCAATCCAAAGCGCAACAAGTTAACCTTAGTCAGGGTCAGCGAAACCGGCAGCCGGAACGCCACGCCCACGGCGATCACAGTTGACGCGGCAAAGAGCATCGCGGCGAAGCAGAGAACAGCCTCGACTTTGCCCCTGGCGAATCGTTTCTGCAACAGATTGACGAGCAGCCCGCTCGCGCCGAAGCCAAGCATCGCCAGTGAAACCACCATGAACGAGAGATGGTAATACAACGTCACGGAGAAGATGCGTGTCAGAAGCAACTCAACCAGCAGAACGGCGAAGCTCATCAGGAAGATGCCGGCGTCGAAACGTGTCAAGTGCAATTCGCGCATACAAGACTTCGGAGCGATATTTTTGACTAGTAACTGCCCGTGATGGTTCAGAGTTCGGATTGCGGCCGCGGATATTAACATTCGT